>CAZJWY010000005.1:0-64027 GCA_964549545.1 uncultured Planctomycetaceae bacterium
CGGTGCCGCAGTTGCCCGAGCCGGCGCACGAGGGGGACACTTCGCTGGCCTCGCCTCAGGTGATGGATTATTTGCTTGCCGAAGGACAGCGTATTGGCCGCGACTTGACGAAGCAATACGGACCGGAGCAGGCGGCCTTATTCGAGGTTGCTTTGAAATCGAATCTTCTACTGTTGCTGTACAGCCCTGGATCCGAGGCGACGAACTCGATTACCGCTTCGATCCTGCGAGCCGCGCCGCAGGCGAAACTGCCGCAACAGTTGTGGGGACCACTGGTGGAGCGCATCAAGAACAAGGCCTCGTTGGAAGATGTGCGGACCGCGGTTCGGCAGATGCATAGCGACGTGAGCGGATACCTTGCCAGCGCGGAGCCAGTCGCTCGATGAGTTCCGCGGCCAATTCGCTGCCTGCTTGGCGACGTTCGACGTTGCCGCTTGCGCTCGTTGGTAGTTTTCTGTTATGGGCGTCGTTGCCGCCGCTGGCGCTGGGATGGCTCGGCTGGATCGCGCCGGTGCCGTGGCTGTTGCTCGTGCGCATGGACGCTTTGCCAGGACTGCGACCGTATCGAAAGATTTACCTCGCCGGGCTCGTCTTTTGGCTGGCGTCGATCTACTGGCTCTGTTTACCTCATCCGATTCTAAGCCTCGGCTGGATGGCGCTTTCCGCTTATTTGGCCATCTATGTGCCGATCTTTGTCGGGCTGACGCGCGTGGCGGTTCATCGCTGCCGTGTTCCACTGTGGCTGGCGGCGCCTGTCGTGTTTACAGGTTTGGAACTGGCGCGTGCGCATGTGCTTACCGGCTTTCTGATGGCGTCGCTCGCGCACTCACAGGTGCGTTGGACAACGCTGATACAAATCAGCGACCTGTTCGGCGAGTATGGCGTCGATTTTGTCGTGATGCTCGTGACGGCCAGTATTGCCACACTTTTTCCGTCGTCGTTTGTGAAATTGCCGAACGAGAATCACCGATATGGCAGCTCGGTTGCTTCGCGGTTTGCCGCACTGATTCCCGCGGTTGTCGTATTGGTTGCCGCGCTAGTTTATGGCAACTGGCGGCTTAGCAGAGGAGGGGAGTCAAGCGTGGCAAGCGAACGGAAGGGGCCGCGCGTGGCCCTAATCCAGGGCAACAGTTCGGCCGATATGAAATTCGACCCGACGCGAGAACGGCAGATCATGACCGACTACGTGGAGCTTTCCGAAAAGGCGGTCGCCAAAGCTCGCGAGACGGGGGATGGGCGGCCTGTGAACCTGGTTGTCTGGCCGGAAACGATGTTTCGCTCGTCGCTGATTACGTTCGACCCTGGATACCGCGCGCCGCCCGGCGCGAGCAGGACGCCCGAGGAAATAGCCCGCTACGGGCCCAACGATCTGGCTAATTTGGTGAAGCGGCTGGGTACGCCGGTGATGGTTGGCGTCGATCGGGTACATTACCCGATTGCTGGCTCCGGCAACAAAGAGGCGTCGCCGTCGGTGTTCAACTCGACCGTCCTCGTTGGCCACCAGGGAGAAATCATCGGCACGTACGACAAGATGCACCGGGTGATGTTTGGCGAGTACATTCCGTTTGCGGAGTGGTTTCCGTTTTTGTATGCGATTACGCCGCTAACGGGCGGGATCGTCGCGGGTGAAAAACCGGCGGCCCTGCGGCTGGATGGGGTGTATTGTTTCTCGCCCAATATTTGTTATGAAACAGCAATTCCGCATGTCATTCGCCGCCAAGTGGCCACGCTCGAAAATAGTGGCGAACATCCCGATGCGCTGGTGAACGTAACCAACGATGCCTGGTACCATGGCTCCAGCGAGCTGGATATGCACTTGGCCTGTGGTGTGTTCCGCGCGGTCGAGTCGCGGTTGCCGCTCGTGATCGCGGCCAACGGCGGTATTTCCGCCTGGGTCGACCACCTGGGGCGCGTCCGTGCTCAGAGCCCACGCCAACAAGCGGATTTCATTATCGCTGATATAGAGCCCAGCCGGATACAGAGCTTCTATGTGCGATACGGCGATTGGTTTGCGGCTTTGTGCCTGCTATGCTGCATTGTTTTGGCTGTAATCGGGTGGAAGTGGAACCGCGATTTGCGTAAAGTTACCAAGACAATCAACTGATGTCCCCGACCCTTCCGGCCTGTAAACTCACACGCCTTCTGATTCCCCGCTCCAAGCTCCCTGCTCCCCGCCCCGATGCCCGTTGTTCTCCAGCTAACGAATGCCCATAAACGCCACGGCGACCAGCTTCTGCTTGACGGAGCCAGCTGCGCGCTGCCAGACGACCAGAAAATCGGCCTCATTGGTCGCAACGGATCGGGCAAGTCCACGCTTTGCCGCATTCTCCTCGGCGAAGAAGAACTGGATGCGGGCGAAGTCGCGCGCGGGCGAAACTTGAAGCTGGGCTACCTGCAGCAGCATGATCCATTCCAGCCCGGCGAGACGGTTCGCGAGTTTCTGATGCGCGACAGTGGCCAGCCCGACTGGCGCTGTGGCGAGGTGGCCTGGAAGTTCCAGTTTCCCGATGTCATGGTCGACCAGCCGGTTCGCGAACTCTCTGGCGGTTGGCAGACGCGCACGAAGTTGGCTTCGCTGCTGCTGCACGATCCCAATTTGCTTATTCTCGACGAGCCAACGAACTTTCTCGACCTGCGCACGCAGATGCTGCTCGAGCGGTTCCTCAGCGAGTTTCGCGCTGGTTGCCTGATCGTTTCGCACGATCGCGAGTTTTTGAAACGCACTTGTACCCATACGCTCGAACTCGCCCGCGGCAGGCTTACGCTCTTCCCGGGTAACGTCGATGCCTATCTGGCCAATGTCGAGGAACGCCGTGAGCATGACCTGCGCGTGAATGCGACCACGCTTGCCAAGCGCCGTCAGCTTGAAGAGTTTATTGCAAAGAATAAGGCTCGCGCGAGCACTGCAACCCAAGCCAAGAGCAAGGCGAAGCAGCTCGAGCGGCTGCAACTCGTTCATGTCGAAGGGCCTGAGTCGAGCGTGCGATTCCGCTTTCCAGACATCGAGCCTCGCCAAGGCCCGGCGCTGCGTACTCGCGACCTTTCGATCGGGTATCCAGACCACACCGTAGCAAGCGACGTTCATATCGAAGTCGACCACGGCACACGTGTCGGCGTCGTCGGTGACAACGGCCAAGGCAAGACGACGTTTCTGCGAACCGTATGCGGTTCTCTCGAACCGCGGACCGGTGAGGTCAATTGGGGCTACGGTTGCCAAGTCGGTATCTATGCCCAGCATGTTTACACGTCGCTGCCTGTTCAAAAGACGGTGATGGAGTACCTGGAGTACGAGGCGGCGCCGAAAACCAACACGCAGCAAATCAAAGACGTCGCCGGCAGCTTTCTCTTCAGCGGCGAACTGATCGAGAAACCAATCCGCGTGCTCAGCGGGGGAGAGAGGGCCCGCCTCGTGCTTGCGGGCTTGCTGCTACAGAAGAACAACATTCTCGTGCTCGACGAACCGGGCAACCACCTCGACGTCGAATCGGTCGAAGCGTTGGCCGAAGCGCTTACGAGCTACGAGGGGACGGTTATCTTCACGAGTCACGATCGTCATTTCATGCACAGAGTAGCGACGTGCGTCATCGAAGTGCGGGCTGGCAAGGTCGCCAGCTATCCGGGCAGCTTCGACGATTACGTTTACCGGGTGCAGAACGAGATCGACTCCGGGCTCCGCCAGCCTCACGCGACCGGGCCTTCCGTCAAGGAGGTCGACACCTCTCGGTTGCTCGAACGGAAATCGGGAGGGCGATCGGATCGTGACGCACAGAAAAAACTGAAAGCGGTAGAGCGAAAAATCGCACGATTGGACGACGAGAAGAAAAATCTAAACGAGAAACTTCTGACGGTGACGGAAAAGGCCGAGGCTACACGACTTCAAGCAGAGTTGGCCAAGCTGACGTCCGATCTTGCCGAGCTGGAAGAAGAATGGCTCGCCCGCTCAGCGGAGCTAGACGCGGAGTGACATAAGCCGCGCGATGATTCCTGAAAATCCGCCGCCGATGGTTCGGGAATCGCCGTCGCAAGCTCGGTTCCGGCAGCGGCGACAGTACCGAAGCCAGCTCGCCAACGCAGGAAGTCTGGCTGATCGATCTTGCCGCTGCCATCGCCGTCGGCACCGGAGAATCGGGTGACGTTCGTCCCGAGTGTTTTACGCCAAAGCACATAGTCGGAGGCCGTGACGGCTCCGTCGCGGTTGTAATCGCCAGCTAGAGCGCCGAACTCGTAAGCGCCGATATCGTAGGCAGCGCCGGCTTTGCGTGGCAGTCCTGCAATATCGGCAGGAGGAGCAAGTTGGCTCGTGCCAGCGTTCTTGGCCGGCGAGGTGCTTTGCAGCCGATAGTCGTTGCCGGCAAGATTAGCGAACTGCACGCTGCTCGGCGTGACGACCACGGAGTGAGCATCCTGGCCGGTTGCCGCCCGCCATTGGGCGAAGGTTATTCGGGTATTGCCGTTGTCGGTCGAGAAGCGATCCATCACTGCGTTATAGTCGCTTACCAGGCCGCTCAGGCTGTCTGCACTTGCGGTGATGGCGCCGCGAAACGAATGGGCATTGACGAGGATGTTGTTGAGGATCGTATTGTTGGTACTGGCGTTTTGAATGTTGATCGCCCAACGGGCATCGTCGGCTTGGGAGATCGTGTTGTTGACGATGATGTTGCCCGTCGAACCAGAGGCGCCGTCGATCTTGTATAGCGAGATGCCGCTGGCGTGGTTGCCGTAGAGTAGATTGTTCTCGATGAGCGAGTTCTTGACACCATCCATGTTGATCCCGCTGCCGCCGCCGAGGCCGTTGTTGTAGATCCGGTTGCTGGAGACGACGGCGTTGCTGATAATGCCATCGCCTCCCTGGCTCAGATCGCCATTCATGTGAATTCCATTGCCGCGGTTGTCGAACGAGACATTGCTGCGGATCACGGGACGATCGCTACTGTTCGAGACGTAGATGCCATGCTCGTTAGTCGAGCCAGACGTAATGTTGTTCTCGATTACCAGGTCGTCGACGAAGCCGGTGAAAATGCCCCAATAGCCGTTGTTGTACGAATGGACGTTGCGGATCGTGACCGCCGAGGCGAGTTGGTTGCCGTTCACACCCACCGAACGGACGCCAGCACGCTCCATGCCCGTAACGGAAACCCCATCGATGATCACATGCAAAGCGTTTTCCAAATTGATGCCATTCTGCGTGCGGACTGGATTGGGCTGATCGATGAGCACCCCGGGCTCGGCATGGAACACAATCGGTGCGGCGGCGGTGCCGCTCGTATCAAGATAAAATCCGGCGTAGTTGCCAGTACGAGCAGTGACTTGATCGCCTGGCCCGACAACATCGGCTGCATGTTGCAGCGTCTGCCACGGCGCGGCGCTCGTGCCGGTAGCCGAATCACTGCCAATCGGTGAAACATAATACTGTGCCGCTGAAGCAATCACCGGAATGAAAATAGCAGCGAGCGCAAACAAAAGCAGCAGAACCAAACGAGTTGACATACCCACCTCACGATGTGTTCCTGGATCGCGAGTTATACACCGCGTGATCAGCCCTATCACGTCGACAAATAGTCCGGGAGGGATTCGAACCCCCGACCAAGGGATTATGAGTCCCTCAGTATTCTGCACTATTTCCCGGAGGAAAATGGCTCTGCACTACATTTCTTAGACCCGCTGCACTACATTTCTATGTTACCTCGGTCATCATCCCATCGACCACAGGGGGTTCAGAAATGCTTGGCAAGCTTCGAAAGAAACGGGTGCCGGAACTCAAGTATACTCGCGTTCGAAACATCGGGTGGCATGTTTCCTTCCGAGATCCTAAGTCGGGAGTACCCCGAAAGCATCGCTTTGAGGCGACCAATCGAGCGGATGCCGACAAGGAATACCATGAGTGGGTGGTACTCTTCCTGAAGGGGCAGTTGCCCGACCGGCCAAAGCAGAGGGAATCCAGCAAGCCGCGGCTGAAGCTCAGCACTTCCGACACCGAGCTTAAGGAAATTGCCGCAAAGATTCTGGATGGGAGCCTCGTGTACGTTGCATCCAGCCTACTTCGGTATGAGGCATCGCGGGTGCGGGAGGAGAATTCGCCCCGCCGGCAGGGAAGCATTACGAAGAATCTCTTTCTTCGCCGGAAACAGTACTCAAAGGAGTTCATGCAGTTTCTAAACACTCGCCATGGTGCGGGCGCTGTTGGCCGTATTCGGCTTTCGGATCTTACGATGCACGATGTTGAGGCGTACAACCGCTCGCTTGTGGATTCGGAGTTCTCAGCGTCGCAGGTGTCAAAGCGGCTTCGGTTCGTAAAGGCCGTGATTGACCGGGCTGGCCGGCCGGAACATGGCTCTCAGGTCCTTGGCTGGAATTGGGACTCCCGCGACGTCTTGCATGGAAAGCCAGCTCGTCGCCGGGTGCTCCCTACCCTTTCGCAGCTTAAGCTCATCCTGAAAGAATGCTCGCCTCGGGAAACCGCAATGGTTTGGATGGCGATTGGTTGCGGATTCGGGCAGCGGGATTTGGCTGCCGTGCGAGTCGGGCAGATCGACAAGAAAGGGTATGACTTGCGGCGTGGCAAAACGGGCATTGACCGGTATGGCGATACGCCATTGATGGTCTGGAATGCGATCACAGCCTATCTCAAGGTGGAGCCGCGAGAGTCGGGCGAGCTCATGTTCCTAACTCGCAAGCGAATGCCGCTGGTGCATGAGAACTGCGATTCTGTGGCCCAATGGTGGATGAAGCTTCGAGACGACCTCAAAGAAGCTGGCAAGGGCTTGGGCGGCTTCTATGTGTTGCGTCATCTTGGAGCAACTGAATTTGGATCGCGGCCAGGGTGCTCAATCGGGGAAATGAAGCGGTGGCTTGGGCATTCGGCGAGCTCGCATGTGGCCGACGTGTACATGAAACCGGTGTCGCCTGAGAACCGAGCCCTTGTCGAATGGGTGAGGAAGTCATTGCGAACTGGTCGCACCAGTAAACAACAAGCATCAAGCTAAGCGCCTGGCCACAAGTGGTCCAATTCAGTCGCGCAAGTCATCTAGAAATTCTGAGGCAGGATTAACGCCGCTTACCATCAAAGCGTCACGCGCCCGAGTGCAGGCTACGTACAGCAGATGACGCTCGGTATTGTAAACCTCTTCTAAGTCCGCATCATCCGCAACCGCTTCAATCCGATTTTGCAGCGGAAGGATTTCGTCATCGCAGGCCATGACAGCGACTGCCCGGAACTCCAATCCCTTAGCCAGATGCATAGTCATCACGTTCACTTTGCCCACAACACGAGGGCTGTCTTCGGACTCATTCACGGCTAGACCCGCAAGTTTCGCCGCCTGCTTCGCGCGACTGACCTCATTCCCGGTTCTGACAAATACCCCAATGTCTTCGGGGCGAACTCCACTTGTCGTCTGCCCTTTGAGCCAATCTCCGACAGTCGCAACTTCCTTATCGACAGAATCAAATGTCTGCACCAAAGGCTCAGGTCCATTGAACGCAGACACTGTTCCTTTTCGGTCCTCTTGATTGCCATCAACGTCTGAAAGCTCAGGAGGCAGCAATTTATCAGCCTGAAGTCGAATCTGGTGAGAAGTACGATAATTGATTCGCAATGTCCGCGAGCGGCCTCGCACATCAACGCCCAGAGATTTCCACGAGAATGGCGGCTGAAAGATCCGCTGTCCCAGGTCACCAGCAAAGAAAAGACTGTCCGGACGACCAGATCCCAAGGCAGCGAGGAATCGCAACTCGGGAACGCCGATGTCCTGGGCTTCATCGACCACGATGAAGTCATACGGTCTGCGCTCTTCATTGCTGAGCTTTGCCGTGATCTCGCCAAACATACCGGCCCGCGTTAATAAATGTCGCTTCTGCAATTCCGCCCTGGCCCTCTCAAAGATCGACCACAAATATTGTCGCTGGCTTTCGCGAAGTCGCGTCTTTCGACCCAATCTTGGCACATCGCGATAGGCGTCCCAGCTTTCCAATTGCCAGGCATCAACGATGTCCCGCCATTCAGACCAAATGAAGAAGTCAGTGAATGCGTGTTCCACTTCGCCTTTGGATTCCGCAAGCACTTCGCGAACCGTCTTATCGTCAGCGAGTTGCAGCTTACCGATCCTACCTTTGTAGAGTCTCTCCCCCACTCCACCGAGGGCATGAATCTCGATTCGCTCAAGTACGCTGGGAACGTGCCCACTCAAGTGCCGTAGCTTTTCGCTGAGGGCGTTGGCGAGTGTATCATTGAATGTCGTAACAAGGATTCGAGCCGTCGAATTCTGTTTTGCAAAGTGTGCAGCCCTGTGGAGGGCGACGACGGTTTTGCCAGTCCCGGCCGAGCCAGCCACTCTTGCGGGGCCATTGTACGTTCGCTCGACAATCTCGCGTTGCGACGGATGCAGGAATACGATCCACCTCTCCCAAGGATAGTCGAGCGCTTGGGCCAACTCCTCCGTATCGGACATGAGACGGAAGCGTCGCTGAGCATCGGGATGCTCGAATGGGCCGACCTTTGCTGACATCGGCACAGGCTGTTTCGGCGTCTCCCCTGTCGCAAGGCAAAGCAGGGCTTCAGCCGCTTCTGCTGGCAGTCGGTCGGTAATCTCAAAGAGCGTATCTTCGTCGGCCTGATGCACATCGTCGAGCCACTCTTCGGGAACTCCATATTCGAGGAGCGTTTCGGCAGCGATCGATTGAAAGAGCTTTCTTTGTTGCTTTGGCTTGGCTTTAACTTCAACGTACTTTTGAACAGCAATCTCTTGGACGACCTCGCGGATCTCGACGAGTTGTGCCGCGCCGGTCTTGGGGTGGGTCACAATCTTTCGACGCTCGGCCCAGGTATAGGCGGCATCGTGGTGATCGACGTAGCAAAGAAGCAGGCTTGCTTCCGTCTTGTGAACGATGAGGCGAACGTCCCGGCTAACCCGCACCGACCAGAAGTTCTTGTCCTTCGCGCGGTCAAGCTTGTGGAATTGCATCCCCGGATTCGAAGGGTCCATTTGCAGGTCGAAAGCCGTCATCTTGACGGCTTTCTGCTCATCGCCGGTGAGTTTAGCCAGACTGGCGGAGAATGTGTCGGAAATACGGAATTCCACTACTTACCTCTCTGGTCAGCGCGTGGCCAATCATCCGGAACGAGCTTTAAGCCGCCGCGCCACCGTTCGACAACTGCGCCTTGATACCAATCTTCGTTTATGTCTGCATGTTCAGTTATAATTACCTGGAACTTCGGCTGAAGTGCCTGAACAACATCGAAGACCAGCCGAAACATTCGTTTTACGGCAACGCGGTCGTCTTCTTTACCCTCGTTTAATGAGCCGTCCACATCTTTCTCAGGTGGAAAATACACCTGTGAAGGTTGATCTAAGAATAGAAATCGCGGCACTGGGCGCTTTCGTTCTGCGAACCACTGATGAAGCGCCAAGTGAGCAATGAGATGATATCCAACCCAGTTTTCGCCACTTCCCATTCGGTCCATTGGAACTGGTCCATCAACCGTGTCTGCCACAATGGTCAACTTCTTTACATCAAGGCGCAGTGGGTATGCAGAATGTTCTAGTTCCAACGTGCTCGCCCAATCGGTCATTTGCTTGCCGAGAATCGAAACGATCGAGTCAATGCGTGCCCGCACATTCTCATCGCTTAGCTCATCCTCTAACGCGGCACATGCGTTCTGTAGTTCTTGTGCCCGCGCTTCGAGCGCCTTTGTATCGGGTAGGTCCGGCATGCTTTCCAGATACAAACTTATCCGGCCAAGTATGTGAGCCTGTCGGCCTGCCAAATCCCGCATCTCTTGCAAACGTTCATTGGATGCGCGAACTGCCTCCATTTCGGCACGATTCTTACCAAGTGCCGTTTGCGTGTCCGCAAGCCTCGACTCAAGGTCTGCGATAGCCTTTTGAACTTGCGGACTTGCCTTCGTGACGGATTCGAGGCGCTGCGATACGTCTTCCAGAGCAGATTTAATCTCCGCAACGGCGGGAGGGGACCCTTCCTGTAACAATGAGTGCGAACAGAGTGGGCAGTTGTGTCCAGCCTCGGAGCCATTAAACAAGTTGATTGACGTTAGACGCGCCCGTTGTTCGGAGGCTTCTCGCGAGAACCCCTTCTCCTCACGCTCGAATGCTCTAGCGAGCCCGATTTCATCCTTCAACCTTTGCAGCTCTTCTAGATAGACCTCACGTTCGCCACTCAATCTCGCGTACTCATCGCCATCTGGCACCGACTCGTCAACTTGACCGATTGGAACGACTGCGACCGCCTGTAGCGATTCGATCGTTTCTTCCCAGGACTCGGCCTGAGCATACGTAAGTCCGTTGTCCCTGGCTTGCGCTAAAAGTGTGGCCGCCTTGCTCACACCTGTTCCCCGAAGCGCCTTTAGCTCTGAGAGTTGTCGCTCACATGCGCGAAGTTGTTCACGTAGTCGGCGAAGTTGCTCACGCTTACGAACGTACTCTTCATCCACTGCTCCGAGAAAATAAGGCAGGGTATCTTTTATGGCCTGCGCGAAGAAATTGTCCGATGTGCCATGAAAGAGTTGCTGCCTACGAATGATCTCATCTTGAGGCTGAAAACAGAGCGCTAGTGCATGCCGAACATTCGCAGATAACGCACGGCGAGTTTGACCGGCAGGAGGTTCGTGAAGATTGTCTTGAATCCCGCACCAGCTAGAAAGCAGCGATTCAAGTCCGGCGGTATTGGTGGTTTGGCGCAGTGCTGAGTGCGCCGGTATTCCAACATTCTTTCCAAGCTCAACGAAACAATCTTCCGATGAAGCTGCGTGAGAATCAGGACAACGATGCGCGATAAATGCTTGACCATCCGACAACTGTAGACGCAGCCCGAACCAAGAGACAGATCGGCGAATTGGCCCTTCCGGAACCCGACACTCGCCTCCGCCAAAGCAATAGTCAACGATAGCAACGAGCGCCGATTTTCCGGTCTTAGATGCGCCCGTGACAATATTCACTTTCCCCGGATTGACCACTAGCCGCCTGCTTTCGCCGTGGTGACTATAGAGGACAATATCGAGAATCTGCATCGTCATGGGCGCACTCCGATTAAAGCAAGTACAGTCGCAGCATTGCCAGCCTGAGCGAACCATTTGCCGACAAACTCAGCTCGTTTTGCACACAGCTTCACTTCTTCGCTGGAATCCCGGAGGATCGATGCAACGTCCGACGCTCTGCTTTCATCGGCGCGTAGTTTGTTTAGTTCGATGCGAATGAATGCATGAACTCCCGCGAACAATAAGGCTTCTTTAGTAAACGGGACTAGCAGTGTAGCCTTCCCTGCCAACCTTCCCCGCGCGAGCGGATACTGGTCCAGCCACACGGCCAGCGAAGTCCGTAACGTTCGCGGCAGGTCTTCTCGCGTCTGCCGATGTAGCACAAACGGCAGGATCAGGAATGCCTCTTCAAATGACAATGCCGAGTCTGTGTCACGTTGCCGCGCATGCGCTGCGTGCCACAAAATCATGGCGCAGAAACTCGGACTCAAAAGCCCTCTTTCTTCACTCGATCGGGATGGCCACGATATCACGCCGCGTCCCCCTTTTTAAGAAGAGCTGCGAGGGTATCGCGAAATTCAGGATGCCATCCGATGCGAACTTCGTCTGCAAGCATATGAAAGGAGCCGCGAGTTAAAAAAGGCTCTGTTACATTTGCTCGAATCGGAAACGATGTCTGTTCCGCCCATGCGAGTACGGAACGTGCCGCCTCACACTTGGCTTCATCGGCGGCCCTGTCGCCGAGTTCATCACGCATTGCCTCGAATATAAGCTCCCACTCTTCCACCAAGCGTTTCTCGTAAATTGTCAAATCGACACTGCCAATTAGGTCGTCCCGCAGCCAGCGCGACCGTTGCTCAAATGCGCGGTAGTAGTCGCGAATTGCCGCGGCAATGCGGCGCCTTCCTACTTGAATAAGATCTAGCTGTTGGACAAATGCAAAACCGAGATAGTGTGTCTCCTTACCGGCATCGAGGACAAATCTGAGAAGGTCGTCATCTATCGGCAGCGCGTCCTGCTTAAACTGCCCGCGAAGGTCCGCCATCTTTGCTTCAATTTCAGCGGACCCAATCCGGTCTGTTGCAGAATGCACGAGCTGAGTTAGAACCCTTCTAAGCCACCAGCCTTCGAGCCTTTCAAGGAAGGGGGAATGATGTTCTTTTTCAACGGCCCAAAAAACTTCGCTTTTCAATTCAGCATCCAGGTCAGCTACGGTAGGTGCGCGGCCAATAATCGTGATGCGGTCAAGAAGCTGGGTAAGTTCGTTGGGGTTTAGGGCAAGATACGCGGCGTACGCATCTGTATTCGCTACGTTGGTCGATGAGCCCGCAGTTGTGTCCAATGCGCGCCTTGCCGCTGTGACATCTCGTTGAGATGCTAGAAGAAACGAAGCTGCTGAGTTCGCGGGCACAGTTCCCGTCGTGACGAGACAGAGACAAGTATGGCTTGGAATCGCTCCTGACTTCGTTCCTTCACACCAGATACGGAAGGTCTTCCACAAATCAGGACATGCGTCAGTCAGTGCAGCCGTTCTATTTAAATGATGCTTTGTCTGGAGTAGCTCAATCGGCTCATGGCCAGTCGTTTCAAACGTTACATCATCTGCGGTCTCTATTGAGACAAGAAAATCAGGGTTTGATTTAAGGCGTACGAGCGACCAAAGTAACGCTGAACGCACCTGATAGAGGTAGCCGAGCGCCGGATCGGCGGCAGAGAATTGATTGCCGTTTCCTGCACTCATTTTGTTCACTCCACCCGAAACACCTTCATCACCTCATCACCGAGGTGGTTAATGACTTTGACCGCGATGCGACTGCTGGCCGGTTTGTTGAACGGCCGGGAAGTATCGCTATTAAGCGTAGCCCATGCTTGTTCGTCGATCTCGGCTTTGAGCGTGGTTTTGAGCGACTTGTAGGGGTCGTTCGCTCCGAGGAAATACGCATGGCGGACGAAGAAGCTTTCTTCGTTGTAGTCGGTGTCGATGAACCAGCAGGCGATGCCGTCGGCGCCGTCGCTGCGGACTTCGCCCGTGTTGGGGTGGAACACGTCGACGCCGTTGATCTTCACCTGAATCTGGCCGTCGACGATGTCGAGGATGTCGATGTCGGGCTCGCCGAAGATGACGAACAGGTTTCCCTTGCCCGTGTTCTTGAGGTCGTCGGCCATGTGGAGGTCGGCGTTCATGCGAGCCTTCAGGACCGGCAGTCGACCGAGTTTGTGGAACTCCGACGAGTGGGCGTCGAAGTTGAATGCGCAGGCGATCAGCACGTCGAAACCGGCGTCGCCCGCTTCACGGGCGGCGGCAACGAGATCGGGGCGGCTGACCGTGCCGAACTCGGGGCCGATGAAGATGGCGGCCCGCTTTTCCACGGCTCCCTCGCCTCCTTGGGGAGAGGGTTGGGGTGAGGGGCCTTCCATATAATGCCCTTCCGCACAGACAAAATGGCCCGGCCAGGGGGCGATGGAAGAGAATTCGATCTTGTCTTCTTTGTGGGCCTGCTGCACGCCTGCGGTCTTGAGGTTCTCCAGGACCATTTGAGCAAAATCTTGCTCGCCTTCTTCCTTGCTTGCGGCTTGAAGCGGATCGATCAGCCCGTCGTCTTCATCGACGCCGAGGACGCGATGCGGCGAGAGACTTTCGACGGTGAACGGCCCGGCGACCCGCACCTTCTTGTTGTCCTGGTAGGGCTTGTCGTACAGATACTCAAAGTCGGCTTTGGCTGCGATCGAGGCATCGATTTCCTTTTGGCGGGCAATCCGCGTTTCCCACCATTGGGCGTGGAGTTGCTTGGCCTCAGCCGACCAATTCTCATTGGCCTCGCGAGGAATCTCCCACTCCTCAAACGGCTCCTTCTGGCCTGTCTTGGCTGAAAGCTGATCGCTGAGAGCCGACAGCTTTTCCTGAAACTTTTCCCAAATGACATCGATCTCCGCGTTGTTGGCAATCGATTTAAGCGTGATATATGGCACTCGCTCGTAGACAAAACCATGCCGAATGTTGCCATTGGTCGGCGCGGTACCAGGTTCAGTGCGAGTGATTTCGGCTTCTTTCTGCTGCCCTTCGCGCGAGTCGGCGAGCAAGTAGTAAGGATAGCGAGCCCCCATGACGCGGGCACGGGCCAGGGCTAGTGCAACACGCGAGGTATCGATCGAAATCCAACGACGCCCCCACTGTTCGGCGACATAAGCTGTCGTACCTGAACCACAAGTTGGGTCGAGTACGAGATCGCCAGGGTCAGTGGTCATTAACATGCAGCGTTCGATAAACTTGGGAGCAGTTTGAACAACGTAAATCTTGTCAGCTGCCGCTGGAGCGTCTCCCCATGAGTTCTCGAACTGAATGAGTTGAGAATCGCTCGCGAATCTCCGGAAATAGAGGTTGGCACCGAGCGAAAACATTCTTCCTCCTTTTGAGAGGCGATCCATACCTCCGGAATTAGTCCTCCAACTCTTGCGGCCGAAGGGTTTGAACGTTGTTCCTTGAAAGTCGAAATCAAAAGTGCAGCTTGGCGTGAAACCAGAAGACGTCAGAGTTGAGCGTCTAAAAAGTCCGACGTTGTTTTCAGGTCTGGCGTCGTTACTTTCAAGTGTTCGGAAACCACAAGGCATACTTGCATCTGCTACGAATTTGTATTCTGCGTCTCCGTCAAATTCTTGAATCCGGTAAATCGGCCGAAATTTCATGGCAGCCTTATCTTTGGCATACCAAATCAAGTAGTCATAAATGTTTGGGATATCTCCTTGGCCAAGAGCACCCATACTTTTGAAATTGATCTGGGAGACAAGATTGGTGTCCCCAAATACCTCATCCATCACCGCCCGGACGCGGTGGACATTTTCATCGCCGATTTGTACGAAAATGGAACCTGACTCAGTGAGCAGATCACGCGCAACAGTCAGCCGATCGCGAAGGTACGTGAGATAACTGTGAATCCCATCCCGCCAAGTGTCACGAAATGCCTTCACCTGCTCTGGTTCTCGCGTAATGTGCCCAACATTGCCATCTTTCACGTCGCGGCTAGTCGTTGACCATTGAAAATTGCTGTTGAACTTGATGCCATAGGGCGGGTCGATGTAGATGCACTGCACCTGCCCACGTAATCCCTCGCGTTCGGCCAGCGAGGCCATGACTTGCAGGCTGTCGCCCAGGATCATTCGGTTCGACCAATGGGCATCGTGCTGGTAGAACTCCGTCGAGCGGGCCTCGTCGGGCAGGCCGTTGAAGTCGCCGAACAGGTCGAGTTGCTGCTCTTTGCCTGACGCCCGATCAGCCGCTTCCTTGGCTGTTTGCGTTTGCCGCAGCAGATCATCGACCAGCACCTTCGGATGAACCTTCTCCTGGATGTAGAGCGGCGGTGCGTGAACGACCAAGTCCGACCAGTCCTGCTCATCCTTGCCCCGCCAGACAAGCTGCGGATCGAGATCGCGATTGCGGCGCTCGTAGGCCACGCGGATCGGACTCTTCTCCTCGTCCCGCATGACCGACTGAAATTCAGCCGTGGGGATATTCTTCCGCGACGCTTCCTTATGCTTGAGCGTCTCGATGGTCTTGGTCGATGAGTTCTTTGTTGCTCGCTTTGCCATACTGCTCCTCAGTTCTCCTCAGCTATATCTTCGGGCGACCGGCTCTCCAGTTGCCGCCTCGCAAGTTCGATCGACTCATGCAGCTTCGCGCGCAGTGTCTCAATCGGTGGTAGTTCCGTGAGATACGTAGCGACGTGAATGCCGCTCTCATCCAGCCGCAGCAGCTCGATCTTTTCAGATGACTTGTCGGCACAAAGGATGAGTCCGAGGGGCGATTCTTCGCCCGATTGTGCCTCATGTTTTTCGAGCCAGCGAAGATAGAGTTCCATCTGCCCCTTGTCCGCCGCCTGGAACTCGCCCAGTTTCAAGTCGATGGCCACCAGCCGCCGCAGCTTGCGATGATAGAACAACAGGTCGATGTAGTGATCCTCACCGTCAATCGTGATGCGGTACTGACGGCCAATGAAGGCGAAGCCGACGCCGATTTCCAGGATGAAGTTCTCCAACTCCCGCAGGATGGCCGATTCGAGGTCTTTCTCGCTATAGGTGTCTCTAAGCCCGAGAAAGTCGAGGAAGTAGGGATCGCGAAACACCAAGTCGGGCGTGAGGTGGTCTTCCTCCCGGAGTCTGGCAATTTCCTGCTCCGCCAGCTTCGCGGGCTTTTTCGACAGAGCCGTTCGCTCGAAGAGCATGCCGTTGATCTTGTCGCGCAAGGTGCGGACGCTCCAGTTTTCGACTCGGCACATCTCGGCGTAGAAGTCGCGCTTTAGCGGGTCTTTCTGCCGGATGAGTTCCACGAAATGGCTCCAACTCAATTGTCTTGACAGCGTCGCGACAATCTCCCCTTCGGGAAACAGTTCTGCAAAGATGAGCATTCGCGTCAGATTTGATCGGGAAAATCCTTCTCCAAACTCCGTCTCGAATTTGTGTGACAGTGTCACACAAATCTGCTTTCCATAGTCGGCCCGCTCGTTGTTCAGCACTTCCGTGCGGATTCTGGTCCCGATCTGCCAGTACATGCCGACCAATGCTGAGTTTACGCTTTGAGCAACTCGGGAACGGGTCGCATGAATCAATTCCCGCAGCTCGTCGACCAGCGAAGTCGGAACCAGTTCAGTCGAATCGACAGGTTGGAGCGCTGACTTCGCTTTTGCCGGAAGGTTTTTGTGCGACGCTTCAGACTTGCTGGCTGCCTCCTTGGCTGTTCGTTTCTTTGCCATTTATCCCTCACTCCCATTTTTCCGCCAGTTCACCATTTTCCCGACGTCGGCAATATGGTTGAGGGGTACTTCGGTGCTGACCATTTTGTTGGCATCAACAAAATGGTTGGATGTCCTCATTTCGACTCTATTCTCCCCCATTTGTCGCCCTCTGAATCGTTTCGTTGACCGCAACAAAACGATCGCTGGGCGAACTATTCGGAATTTCCGAATAGTTGGAATAGGATCGCTTGCCCAAAGTTCGTCACAGTTCCTAACGCCGTCGTTCATCCCCTCGCCTCCGCCAACGACGACTTAGTCAACGCCTCAATCATCGCATCGAACTTCTCGCGAACCTTGGCTTCAAAGTCGCCTTCGATCTCGTACACGTCCGCGAACTCGGCAAAATCCCAGCGACCATAGGTGTTGAGATTGTTCACGCCCGGCACCCAATAGGTTTCCATCGTCGCTTTCTTCTCTTTGGCATCTTCCCGACGGTAGCCCTTGATCTCTACCACAAGTTGCAAGAGGTCGTCGTCGCCGTGGCCATCGTCCACGAGCACGATGAAGTCGGGACGGTAGCGACGTGATTCGGAGCCGTACTTGTACGGCACTTCAAGTCCAAGGTTGTGATTCTTGACGTAGGCCTTTACTCGCGGATGCGATTCGGCAACGCGGCAGAATTCCGCTTCCCAATCGCTATCGAGAATCACCCAATTGATATGACACTTTCGGCTATCTGTCTCCCAGCGGTCTCGCTTCGAGGTCGTGAAGTTGACGTGAATTGTTGAACCCGTCGGGTTGTAAGGATCGAGAAGTGCCTTAATGGGCCGCTCACCGATGAGCTTGCGCGTAATGCCTGCCGTGATGCGTTCGCAGGCCATGTCGGCTAACTCTTGGTACATGAGCTGAGCCGGATAGGTGCTGCCCTTGCAGACGAGGCAGGTATCGAGCCATTGCTTGGTGATGCGTTTCAGTTGGCCGAAGAGGTGCAGCTTGGCGTCCTCGCCCGGATCGCGCCACTTGGTGTAGAGGAGCCTCTTAGCAACGTGGAAGAGGAGCGTCGAGCGACGCATATCGCCGAGATGTTCGAGGCTCAAATCGACATCCTCGCCAATAATACCGGCGTTCTTAGTAATCGATGGGCCGACTAGGTCGGGCGTCAATTCGAGAATCGAATCGTCGTTGAACTCTGCTTCGAGTCGTTCTTCAGGAAGCTCGACCCGGTAGCCTTCGACGCGTGGAAAGCGAATCTCCAATGTATCCCGGTCCGGACGGACTGCTTTGACTTGGATAGTCTCTCGGGGCGGTTGTGGAGGGGCAACCACTGGCTTTGCCGTAAAGTCGAAAGGAATGCCGAGGATGTCGGCGTACTCGACGTTGAAGAGCCCCTCTTCGTTGAGATCGTACGATTGTCGCCTGAGTGCGCGACCGATAACCTGTTCGCAGAGAAGCTGTGTTCCAAATGCACGTACGCCTAGAACGTGTGTCACTGTGTTGGCGTCCCAACCTTCGGTGAGCATCGAGACGGACACGACGCAACGGATTGACTCACCGAGTCGGCCTCGTTTGCCGACCGTGTTCATCACCTCCCGCAAGAGCTCTTGATCCGTGATATTCTCTGCTTCGCGAATATCTCCAGTGCGCTCCACTATTTCGCGGCGAAATCGCTCAATCTCGTCGGAGGCAAGGTTGCGGAAGTTGTCGTCGAGTCCCTCACCTGATTCGAGTTGTTCGCTATCAATTAGAAGTGTATTGGGTCTGCCGAGGGGGTTCCCATGTTCGTCGAAGTTTCGGAAGAGAGCTAAGCGCCCATTTTCCAAAGTCGTTGTGCCGTCTTCGTTCTGCCGCTGAAATCCGGAAATGTAGTCGTAAACAAGTTTTGAGGTGGATGTGTTGTTGCAAACGACGATGAAACACGGAGGAACCTTGATGCCCGCATCTTGCCAGAGCTTAAAGGTCTTGTCGTAGTGACCGTACAGAGCTTCAAGAGCGGTCTGCAATTCCACTGGCAGACTGAGTGGGTCGAGACTAGCTGCTTTGCCTCGGCCCTTCTTTGGCATTCGCTTGCCGATGTGCTCCCACAGGTTGCGAAACTTCGGCATCTCTTCGCCAGGGATGTTGTCGGCCACGGGGACACGCGGAAGTTTGACAATACCGCACTCGATAGCATCCATTAGCGAAAAGTCGCTCATGGTCCAAGGGAAGAGCGTTCCTTCTGCATAACCCGACCCTCGTAAGAAGAATGGGGTGGCCGAGAGGTCTACGACCTGAGTGATGCCGAGTTTTCGCTGTACGATCTCCAATCCCGAAATCCAGAGCCGGGCCGCTTCGTTGTTTTTCTTGGCTTCGTCTTTTTCGTCGCCAGTGAGCTCGTCAACTTCTTCCACAGCTTCCGGTTTCTCGCGGTAGCAGTGATGGGCCTCGTCGTTGAGGACCATGACGTTCTTGAGCCCCATAAGATCCGGCATGACACGCTGGATCATTTGGCCTTCGGTCTCCAGCGTATTCAGCTCCTCACCGCGACCTTGTAGCAGCGATCGCCCGCCCTTCGATAGCTCCATGCGTTCGCGAAGCTTGAAAGCGTGATAATTCGTGATCACGATCTTGGTTCGTTCCAAATCGCCAAGCATATCGGTCGGTACGAGTTCACGACTCTGGTAGTAACTATCTGGATCGTTCGGCTGCAAAACGCGCAGACGGTCGCGGATCGTGAGGCCCGGCGAGACGATGAGAAATCCACGAGTGAACTTCTTGCTATTGGGGCGACGCACCGCGTTGATGGTTTGCCAAGCGATAAGCATGGCCATGACAGTAGTTTTGCCTGCACCAGTTGCGAGCTTCAGTGCCAATCGCATCAGATCGGGGTTCGCCTGTGCACTGGCGTTGCTGAGATGCTCCAAGAGCCGCTTTCCAACCTTACCCACATTCGGAGCGACTTCGGCAAGCCAAATGACTGTCTCGACCGCTTCGACTTGGCAGAAGAAGGGGCGAAGACTGCTGAACTTGTGATGACGCCAGTGTTGAAGAAGACGGGCCGTTTCCGGCGTCACTTGCCAGTCGTTGGAATTAGACCATGCGCGCCACTGGTCGACCTGCTGCCGCACCTCGTTGATAATTGAAGTGGGATCGTACTGTTGCTCGGCGGTTGAGAGCCCTGCCCCTTCGTCGAATACGATGTCCTGTTGGGCGGTGCGCTTTCTCTTCCGGGGCTTTGGGATCGGCGTAATGAACTCTGCCCGGCGACGCCTTTCGGCAATGACCTGAGTGGGCTGGCCATGCTCATCTAGCTCCCAGTGCCGAGACGGGAGGTCGTATGGCGAGTTAAGTATTGGCTTCTCGAAGAATCGTTCTTCCATATCCCTTCTTTCCCGCCTGCGGCCCCGCTCCGAAATTATCTAGTCCAATTCAAACGTGTATCTTCCCTATTCCGCTCGAAACAATGAAGGGAATTTCCAACTCTCTCATTTCGACAGCAAGATGTGCTCCTCGCTCCTTCTTTGTCGATCAGTGCCTGGCCATAAATGATCAATAGAGGGCCAAAGCTCACAACTAACCACCCGAATCTACGTACGAATCGTCCTATTCTGCCTCTTTGCTCGTCCTTTGTCTAGAAATGTCGGGTAGTTGTCGTCCCTATCCACCAACATCACTCATCCCTCTCGGGTCCGCATTGCCTTTCACGCCTTGAATCTCGTCTTTTGAAGTCTCGCGCGTATTGCTGCGGAAGTCCTGCATTTCCGAAGGGACTAGTCAAAGACTTGCTCACTCCCCGTCCTCACGCCACGGCGCGAGCTTTGTGCGGGCGACTACGAGGCAAACAAAACAAGCCACAGAGATAGTTTCAACAAGCCGGTTCCAAGAGTGCACTTTGACGTTGGGTTACCTTCCTATTGCTTACCAAGCCTACATGGACAGCCTTGCCACGCTGGCCTGGCCAACAAAGACAACCGCGCGCCCCTGCCGAATTTGGTGAAGGAGGATCGTCGTGTCGAAAGCTTCGGCGACCCGCTCTTGTTTCGCCCTAAAGTGCAACCGCGGCAATCGTTGCCAGACAATCCATCTTGGCCACTCTTGCTTGGCCAGCAATCCTGTCCAGGCAAGAGTGGCTTTCATTGCCAGCCGTGGTAGCCGTCATGGCAAACAAAGCAATCGTAGCCGCACCAGCATGGCAACCCGGCTTGTCCATACCGGCCATGATGGCCACGGTGGAATGCAAATAGTGGATTGTCAGCTTGGCCAGCACTGCGCTACCGTCGAAGAGATGCTGATTGCGTTCACGAATACGAAAGGTGGGGTAGGGAAGTCGACACTTGCGTCTCACTTGGCGATATGGCTTTTTGATCGTGGCTACCGAGTTGCATTGCTGGACGCAGATGAACAACAAACGGCCGCTCGGTGGGTACAGGCGGCCGAGCCGACTCTAAAAGTTGTTACAGCAACTGAGATGGGCGATATCCAAAAAGCGCGAACCGAGCTACTCGCTACACACGACATCGTGGTAGCTGACACGCCAGGGAAGGAGAGTGAGGCAGCCCGCACAGTGACGCTACTCTGCGATTTGGCGATTGTGCCCTTACAGCCGTCGAAACCTGATCTTCGAGCAATCAAAGATGCCTTGAAAAACATTAGATTGGCTCAGGAGATAAGTGGAACCAATCGGCCGGAAGCACACTTGGTCTTGAATCTGACCGCAAAGCTGGACGTGCAGACTAAGGCGTTGCGAAAGCAATTAGAAGAGGCGGGCTTTCCAGTGGCTCATAGCATGGTTCGTCGCCTCAACGCGCTTCGCGATGCATGTGATACATCGGTGACAAGATTAAAGGCTTCTGAAGGGAAGGAGGCCGCTCGCGATATTGAGAACTTGTTTCAAGAAGTCCTCGGCAGTAAGCTTGCGGCGATCACTCAATTCCGCAAGCCATCGTTGAAGGTCGGGAATGAGTAAGGCGAAAGATTTTTCAGAAGATTTGGCGATTGTGTCCAAGGCCGTTGCTTCAGATGTTGACGCAATCGTAAAAATCGTGCGCCAGAAGGATGCGGGGGAAGGGGAGTCGCATGAGCCGCTTCCTCTCGCGGCGCCGATCATCCCAGACATGCCTTCAGCGGCTTCTTCGGTGACGCCGCGAACCATGAACCAGCGTACAATGCGCGTCCGCAAATCGAATCTCCCCGCTCCAGTCGAGGGGATTCCTCTGGATAATGTGACTACCAGGCTTCGTCGCGATACGAACGAACTGCTTACGGAAGCTGCACTCCACCAAAAGCTTAAGAAAGTGCACCCCAATACGCGGCAAGACATCATCGAAGAGGCTCTTCAAGATTGGCTGCGAAGGCATAGCTATCTCACGAAGTTCCATGACAGCGATTAGCAATTGCAATCCGAATGACAGCCGACTTGCTTCGTTGTGGCATGAGTGCTGAAAGCGCAGCTTGGCGGTTGGCATTCAAACGGGGAGTAGGGGAGAGCTCAAGATTTTTCCAAGTCCCGCCAATCCTCGCTGTTTCCTTCTACTGACTCCATACCGTGGAATCGGTCTAAATCACTCACTCACGATGAGATCGAACGCTCTTTACCTTCGGCAGCATTTCATCGTGAGATTTGTCCTTCTCCGGAACTAACTACCTGACAATATTTGGCTTTGCAAGAGTATCGATGTGACCTGCCAGTTCTGATAATCTGAAGCTTTTGATTCCCAATTACCGTGACTTGATTTTGCGGGAGCTGCAGACATGCCACGAGAGAATCCGTTCAATCAGGGCCAATTGGAGGCGGTGGCGAAAGCACTCGGCCATACCAACGAGGGCCTTTCGGGGCCTGAGATAGGCCACACGCTCGCAAGCTGCAAGATACCCGATATTGACCCCAGCAATACAAAGTGGAAGCGCCTTTACAATGCATTGGCCGCAGAACAGGGAAAACGCGGCTGCGCGAACCACATCATTGGGTTTATCCACATATCTATGAAGCCCGTGAGATGGTCGGGCAAGAGGACACAATTTGAGCAGCTTCGAACACAGCTTAACGCAGCATTGTTATTCGCCGGCCTGGAATTGTGTGAGGACGGCGGCGTAAGACGCACTAATGCCGTAACCACGCTGACTGAGGCGGAGAAGCGCGCCAATCGGCTGAGAGGTGCTCTTGAAGATCGTGGGGTCCATGCTGATGTGCTACGGTTTTGTCGAGCAGAATTGCTCCAAGAGAATTATTTTCACGCAGTATTGGAAGCATCAAAGAGTGTGGCGAATAAGATTCGAACCAAAACCGGTCTCACGTCCGATGGGGCATCCCTAGCGACCGAAGCGTTCGGACTCGGACGCAACTGTACTCCAAGACTCGCAATCAATACTCTTTCCAACGAGACTGAGTTAGGTGAACAACGTGGATTCACGAATCTGCTCGTAGGATTATTCGGAACTTTCCGCAACCCGACTGCGCACGCGGAAAAGATATACTGGCCAATCACGGAGCAAGATGCGTTGGATATCCTTAGCCTCGTGTCCTTAGTGCATCGCAAATTGGATGAGGCACGAATACTCTCGCCCTAGTGTCGAGCCCAAGATACTATTGAGCGTCAACACGCGAATAGACATATGACGAATTTAGTCGCCAACAGCAGTTCGATTACCGAAATAACTCGACGCGATATTCGTCGTTCGCTTGAAAGAGAATCGATTGCCTGGAACGGTGAACTTGAGGAAACTGAGTTTCTGAATCGCATCTACGACCTTGCCTCTCTTCCTTCCACGGATTCACGGTTCAAAAATGCAGAGCGCGACATTTGGCAGCATCGCGTAAATAATTTTGACTGGGACGACTGGTGGGTCTTTTCAGATGAACGATTTCACCTCGATGACGGACCAGACGATATATTATTGCGATTCCTAGCCGAAATGTTGCACCCGGTCGTAAGAAGCAATCGCGAAGAGGTCGTGAAGATCGCGCAATTGCTCAATGACCTGCTTGCGCCAGATGGCTGGTCCTTAGTTGAGCAATCGTTCATTTCCGGTCGGCCCATATATAGCGCGCGTCGATTGACGACGTCTCAGCATGCGATTAACGCTGCCAAAGCTGTTTCACAAGTTGTTGATGCCGATTACGTACACCGTCAAGTAAATCGCATGACAACCGCGATCGACACAGACCCTGAACTAGCGATCGGAACCGCTAAGGAATTAATTGAAACTTGCTGCCGAACGATTCTTGCTGCACGCGGAAAACCAGTCCTCGACAAACCTGAACTGCAACCCCTTGTCCGACGAGCGCTCGAAGAGCTGAGACTTGTTCCTGACGGCATTCCAGATGAGCAAAAAGGAGCAAAATCCATTAAGTCTTTGCTCGGAAATCTTTCAATGGTCGTTCAGTCGATGGCTGAGCTACGTAACATCTATGGAACTGGTCACGGAAAGGACGGCACGCGCCGCGGGCTCGCCAGCAGGCATGCCCGTCTTGCGGTTGGTTCTGCCACAACTCTCGCTCTGTTTTTGTTTGATACTCACCACGACCGCGACTTCGACAAATGATTTTCGATGTCCGGTTCAATAGTCTTCGCCATCGACGCACCACGCGAAAACGTTCTGTGGGCGATCCCTTATGAATGCCAAGTATAAAGGCCCTACAGATTTAGTTAGTGATGTCGGCGCGGCATTGGACGTGCTTGCCGACCGCCTTACTGTCACGCATCAAGAGGCAACATCGCACAGCATTTTGCTGATTGACGGATTTGCAGACCGCGAGGTGAGAGAAGCAATCGCTGTCTACCTCGTCTCATTGATTTGTCAAAGTGTGGACGCCAATTTGAGGGTTCGACAGGCGTTATTCAACGAGGATACGTTTGACCGAGATGTGCGTCGCGACGTCATCTCGGTTATTGGCAAGAAATCCGCGAAGCTCATTTACAAGACCAACCGACGCGACCCGTGGATATGGGAGGGAATCTGTCATCTGTTTGTCCACCTGTCAAAGGACGACAACACCTTCCACCCGTCAGGCAAGGTACTAGCAAAGACAAGCGTAAAGTACGACGTGGTTGACCATGGCCTAGATCTGATTGCGATATATCGCGCCCGGAATCTCGGTATTTCAGCAGGTGAGTGCAAAGCGTACTTTAAGGACCCCAGTCGCGCGATTCAGGACGCTGCCTCTGCACTTAATGAGATTGATGCAAACGTTCGGGACATTGAAATTCGTGCCGCCGTTAGCCAGCTCCGCAGCGCTCTGACTACGACTAATCAGGCCAAAATTGCGGACGCCTTTTGGCGTGACGAGCGGACCTACTTCCCATTCGTGTGTTGCGACCATGCGCACGCCCGAGACTGGACGCTCGGTCGTAAGTCGTTACGCGCGCTGAAGGTTCCTGTCACCAAAAGGTTACTGGTGCCGTGTTCAATTAAGAAAGCACGCAAAGCATTTGACTACATTGCGAAGTCTATGCGTGTGTACTCGCGGAGGAGTGCCTGAATGTTCGACGACTTCGCGAAATCTCTGTTCGCTGACTTTCCAGAGTTCGATGGATTCTCACGCGAACGCGCGATTCGGTCCTTATCGAGAGCGTATCTCGCAATTATTGAATACCGCGTAAACCGCTCGACGGCGGATCTTGAAGAGCTAGCGGAGAACCAACCATTCTTGAGGCGACTGGCAAACACGCTTTTTTTCCATGTCGTGATTAACGAAGAACGCGGCCAGCAGGAGCGAAGAGCCGCGGCATTCGTTGCCGCCGAGTCAATCTCGTTGATGGCTGACTATATCGCCATTGCAAAATCATTTGCTGACAATGTCGAGCAGCCATCGCTGCGGGTGTCGGAACGTTACACACGGATCGAAGCCGCACTCCTCTATCAATTTGCTCGTTACGACGCCTGTGCTTCAAGTGTTCTAAGTATGTCGCCGCCAACGATAGGCGCAGGCAACAGTCTAGAAGACAGAACTGCCGCTTGGTGCTTCGAGCGGATCGAGGGACTATGTCGCCTGAGGCTTACTCCGACTCAGAATACTGGAATCAATTTCAATTTTCGATCAGGCGATACCATTTCCGCACGACCCCTTGAGATTGACACAATTTCTCGGCTGTACTTTGAAATTGGCATGGCCGCCATCGACTTTACCGAATGGCTTGGCGGCAACACTGCTAGTCTACCTGAAGCAGTTACTCGATTAGACGGTGTAATTGCCGCACTTACTGTTGCTGATGATGAATCGCCGCCAGTTGGTCATGAATATGGCAGGATTCATCATTTGGCAACGCTTCTAAAGCTCTGCCTTCCTTCGCTTGAGGACCGAGCACTTCTGCACGTGGTGCCTAACCCGCCGGGATTCAATCCGACCTCATACCGGAAATACCTGTATAACCGCGCAATGGGAACTGCGGCCTCTGCCGGGCGGCCTGTATTGTGGCCTTCGGCACTGCAATATGTTCGGGATTGCGTCGTCGGCAGCAGTCGCCACGCAGTGGTGTCCATGCCAACTGGGAGCGGGAAGTCTTTCGTTGGTGAGCTTGCAGTCTCTCAAGCCGTTGGAGAAGGGTGGGCATTGTACCTTGCACCGACCAACGCACTGACGGAACAGATACGGAGGGACCTCCGAGAGGGCTTAAAAGAATTAGGAACCGATGTGCTCGCGTTCATCGGAGACCAAGAATACTCAATATTTGCCACCGATAGGGTTGAACAGATGCAAAACAACTCTGTCGCGGTTATGACTCCCGAAAAGTGCGCCTTGGCTCTTCGCCTTTCTCCAGACGCTTTTGCTAACTGCCGACTGGTGGTATTCGACGAGTGCCATTTGATAGGCGACCCGGGCTCAACCAGAGGACCAGTGGCGGAGCTCGTCGTGACTCAATTGATGCTGCAAGCACCTCACAGTCGTTTTGTGTTGATGTCAGCCATTATTCAAAACCCCGAAGACTTATCTGGCTGGTTAGAAAGCGCCACCGGCGACAACGCTAAGGCGGTCACAATCAAATGGCGGCCAACCCGAACGTTGCGATCAATATTGGGAGTCGAGAATGAGGCATTCCAATGCAACGCCGATGCCGCGCGAAAAGCCTTGAGCAAGCTAACGGACAATCGCAAATCACTTACCTTTCGATCGCCATGTGCGTTGGCTGCTAATCTTTATGGAGCATGGCAGAGCGAAAGCGAACCCGATTACGTTGTGTCGAAAATCGATTGCAACGCCACGCTCTCCGCAAAGCGTCGGAAAACTGTGCTAAAAGAATGGCATTACACATACGAAGCCGATTCATGGGTGAATGTAACAGCTGCCGCACTCGCGACTAAATTTGCAGAACGCGGAATTCAGACATTAGTATTCACTCCGGCGAACCGACATTATCCGTTTTCAAATGGAAACAAGGTCAAGCTTTCTCAGGAGACACTTGAGCGCTTGCCAGACCCTCCAGATATCGTGGAAACTTGTAGGGTCTTGGCCGAGTATGAGTTAGGTTGCGATTCATTGGTTTATGAAATGCTAGACCGCGGAGTCGCCGTTCACACGTCGCTTATGCTTGAAACGGAGAAGATTGGTTCCGAGCTAATGTTTCGACAACACGGCGCTCCAATAATGTTTGCGACCGGCACCTTGGCGCAGGGTCTCAATCTACCTGCCATAGCCGTGATTATCGCTGGTTCACGAATTGGAGATCCGCGAGGTGAAGAAACTGACATTGTCGAAAGGCGAAAATTCTCGCAACTTTTGAACGCCGCTGGGCGTGCCGGTCGAGCGGGATTTGCAAACCAAGGCCTCGTCATCGCTATTCCCGACATTCCCATCGTGTTTTCCGATTTTCAGAAGGTGCTCGACGTTCGCCGACAAATGGACTATTTGCAGCAGAGCGACGACGCCGTTCCGGTCGAAAGCGGACTGGCGGACTTTCTAGATTCAGTATGCGCCCACACTCTAACATCTGATTCCGCGAGCATACTTGAGCTGCAAGTGCTATCCCTTCTAACAGGCGGGGATGCGACGCAGCTCGACCCTCACGCCGTTCTAAAACGTACCTATGCGTCGTACCTTAGAAGTAAGGCTGCGAAGCCCCAGGTTACATCGAATGACGCAAAGCGTTTGGTTGGGGTTAGTGCGAAATTTGTAGAGGATACTAACGCTCCAGCGTGGTTGACCATTGCCGCACAGCGTGCCGGGCTAGACTTTTTCCTCACCCTTTCAATTAGCCAGGCATGGGCAAGAGTTCGGACCGAATTGCCTACAGAGTGTCAAGGCTGGACAGTCCAACAATGGCTTCACGAATTGTTGCAACTTGTCGCGTATATCCCGCCTGGGTTGCTCTCACGTCAACTGCCTGTGTCGAATTTGAAACACGTCTCAAGCGAGTTCAAGAATTTGGCGGACACGCAGGACCCAATACTCTTTCAGACTTTGATGAGCTGGAAGCCTCCTAAGAAATGGTTCGACGCCTGGAAGTCCGTAGAGACACCATTGGCTGCATGGATGAACGGTTTAAGCACGGCTGAAATAGCTTCCATAGTGACCGACGAGGATTTAGTCGACATTACGAAAGACCGCACGGCTGGGAAGCCAATACCCAAGGCATTGGCAATTGCCACCGATTCATGGTCAAGGCTGTCACTAGTCGCCGGCGGATTGTTATCCATCGCCGAGCAAATTCTTGACGGGAAGGTCCCCATAGCTCTCGGATGTCTTCCCATGTGTATTAAGTACGGATGCAACTCACCAGGCACGCTTGCGTGGTTTCGTTTCGGCGTACGACTCCGTCGGCCTTCGAGGCTACTATCCGATGCCTTTCCTCCGCCCGCACTCACTTCCGACGATGAGCTCAAGGAATGGGTGCGAGACCAACGCGGAAAATGGCTAAAGGGAGAATTGACACCGGCCGGCGACGACGAAGTGTTTGATGCGATTCGTCGCTTTATCACGAATTGATTTTGTCCGATCTGCCGCATCGTCTCAATCTGCACTCCCCTTATCTCACGAGAATTCCCTTTCTAGTGATGTAACATCTCGAAATCATTGAGGGTTGACAGTACGCATGTTGAGAAATAGCAAGCGCATACGCATAATCAGACGCGAAGCGAGCTACTTGAAGCCAAGCGGTCCGGTCTCCTCGATCGCCGCAAGCTGCTTGTCTCGCTACTCCAAGCGGCTCTTTTGACGGCCTTTCCAGCTTGGGGCCATGTTGCGGGCAAGCGAGTAATCAAGCGGCGCCTCATGAGCAAACTGCCGGAGAATCGCAAGTGAATCCCTGGCATCGCGTCGGCACGGATCCATCCCCGGTGACCAGTGCCATGATTCGGTCTCCCCACCTCCGGGAAGCACTTGCCCACATTGTAAGACCTGTATCAAGAAGTGCGGTTTCCAGTGGACTGCACTCACGTGCCCTACTAAGGCGTTGGTGTCGGAGTTGGGTCGTCAAAAATAACATCAAACCAAGACGTGTCTAGCGTTGGTGTTGGCGTTGGTGTCGGAGTTGGCGTAGGAGTCGGAGTGGGCGTAGAAGTCGGAGTGGGCGTTGGTGTTGGAGTGGGATTCGGACCTGAATTAAGGGCGGCACATACGGACGGGCAGCTCTCCTCCTCTTCCGGATCGCAAGGTGCAGTGGATCCACATTCAACTATGGCACGAAGTGCTGCAACACACAGGTGGGTTTTCCAATAACCACTATCGAATGCTCGGAACAATACACAATCTTCGCTCGAAGACCCGCCGGCCCCGTCGTCTGGCTCAGGTGTTTCACCTTCGCCCGGTGGTTTCCAATTCTTATATGAGCTGGAATACGAATGGCCGTCTTGCCACAAATAAGTGCCCTCAGAAAAATCACTTAAACCGATCCACATTTCAGTGTTCGGAAACGCTTCTTGCATAACTTCCTGAAGCCAGGCATTTTCCGAGGCATCATTGATGCTTGCTAGTTTGCCGCCATAGAACGTGCTAGCAACGGTACCACTCGCGTCCGCCCATGAGTATGTGCCGCCGTTATTGGTGCGAACGATGTACCAAGTGTCTGTGGCTGAGCGGTAAAAAACGGCCTCTTGTGACTGAGCGACCACCGACGCTGGTATCGCGACCAGTGCAGCAGAAAGGAATGCGATCATCTTGCACATTTCTACCAAGAGCTTTTTTGATTTGTTACGCCTGAGTAGCATAGATATTTTCCTAAATGTCACAAATTGTTCCGGAAACCATTAACTTCTTGTCGGGAAACTGCAGCCCGAGTGCGATTGTTGAGCATGATCCTAATCAATCCAACTCACATCGACCGGTTTTGTTTTTTGACCTCTGCTAATTCTTGCTTCAGCGACTCAATCATTTTCTGTTGTTCCTTAATTACACCGACAAGTACGCCTGATAACGCGTAGGGTTGAATTCCTTCGATTTCACCCTTTTCATCATATGGCACTTCCGGTAACGTCATTCTGCGCCCGAATCACATCTCAACGACACATAGGAGCTATGCATAACACTGGTGCCAAGTGTCTTCCGTTTCCGGAGACACTTGGGCACTGCGGACGTGCCCATCTAGTCAGACTCTTTCGCTTGACGCGCGAGCTACTGTCCGCAGCTTGTGCCATCCGCACAGACGTACACAGCAAGAATGGAAGCATAGTTGTTTTGGCAACCGTTGTAGGCCACTAAAACCTCCTTGCCGGCCAAAAACGCTGACATTAAGAGTTTTTTATTGAAATCGAAGTTCTTTTGATTCGGTTCGTCGTATGTACCGCAACTAGTGGTATTAGTAAGAACCATCTGAGTTTGCTGCGTACATTCTGTGCCAGCGAAGGTGCCCTCAATTACAACGAGATCCTCACAAGAACCCCCTGTGCTTATCCGCGTTATCGTGAACCACTCAGACGTGTAAGCTCGAGCGGTGGCCGGCACAAAACCATTTAGTGTAAGGCTTAGAATCCCAATTGTGACGGCTCGTATCATCCAATGCTTCATGTGTCTCTCCATTTCTACACTTCAATCGTCTCCATGGGCCATGTTTCCGGAACGGCAAACACGCCCTGCATGCCGCGCGAAGTCTTGATCAATTACTTGCGCATTTCAATAGGTGTGCCATTAGAATAATTCTAATCGGCCGCAGACGTCGATCCTTAAGAAGGGCAGTACAGAAAGAGTTCTGAGGATACTCTCATCCTAAGCCAGCGCATTCCATCACTTATTAGCACTTGTCAAGGCACAGAGAGGGTGATGTTCCTCCACCGCCCTTCGTAGATCATTGTCGCTGTTCCACCATTCATTCTGACTCGCATGCGCCATTGCGACGATTCCGTTCAGGGCATGCACGCATCTCTCTGTACTGTCAAACCGCCGGCCACCGCATGTTCGCTCAAGATAGAATTCAATGGCCGCTCGGCTGCGTCGCATTCTGCCCAAGGCAACCTCGACTTTTCTGCCTGTAAAGTCTTGGGCAACATAAGGGTAGAGTCCAAAATCCACTAAGCCAAATGAAGGCAGAAGCACCACATTCTTATTGAGAATTAGGGCTTCCAAAGCAGACGTAGAATGAGTTGACATGAAGACAGATGAGTTTGCGATCACCGGAAGAGGGTCGTCGCGAGTGTCGCATATTTCAAAGTGCGAACTCAGCTCTCTATATAGTTGCATATGAGCCGGATGGGGGCGAATCTTTACAGGAAGTCGCAACGTCTCGGACACATCCATGAGCAGTTCACCTACAATGGCTGGCTTTGGGGCGGATTGAGCGAAGTAAAGAATGTACTTCTCGTCACGGGCTAGTGTCCCGCGCAAGTTATCAAGCTTTGGTAGTCCGGCAGGTACAATTCTGTGCCATAACTCGTACGGGAAATTGAACACATGCTGTGTGCCATAACAAAAGAAATAATCGCAATGGAACGAACTTGCAATTGCGTGCCACGGTTGGTGGAGCCCGTGCTGAAAGGACACATACGGACAGCGCTGAGAGCCCTCAGAGACTAACTTAAAGAGGTTTCTATTAGGCCAGTTCGTGCAATCATCGCTGATGATCAGCTGAGGTTTGAAACTGGCAAGGAAGTGAGCGACTTTCAGCCAGGCGGCGTCACAGGAGTCGATTTCGCCACTGCTTCCATCTCCGAGTTCTATAGTCGGCGGAAATCCGAAACATGCGGGGCCTTGTCCTGGCAATTGCACGCTGGTAGGACACCACACAACCTCGATTTCGCTGCCCTTGGAACGCAAGCGGTCGAGGACCGGTCGAATATTCTCAAAAGTCCTAAAAGTTATCGACAAAACGACAATGCGCACACACGTTCCCCAAGTACCTAATCTGCCGCGTCGCACTGCGCGGTCGCAGGTGACAAGCTGCGTACAGGCGTGATAGCTATATCACATAAGCGCGTTGGACGCATAATCATTTGACAGCTATCCCCAAAGTATATTTCGTTAACGACACCTCTCGCATCAACCACGCCGGTTGTAGGTCTGTGTCACGGTCGCTTCACTTCAGACTTCGCAACACATACATTGTCGCCACTCACTATGTTGGGAAAACGACAATCTATGACGACGCCCTTGACGATTGCGATGCAGTAATTGTCAATGGCGAAGGAAGTATCCATCATGATTCCACACGCTCACAGTTTCTAATCGGCGTGCTGCGCAAGGCACAGCTCCTCGGGAAGAAGACGGCTTTGGTCAATGCGTTATTTCAGCAGTCCTTGGACGAATACCGCGATGTCTTAGAAAGGCTGGATTTCTTTTCCGTACGGGAGCCCGCCAGCGCTGAAAACGCCAAACGATTAGGAGGGCGGCCAATTATTCTCCTGGATTCAGCTGCTGACCCCCACTTCCCGACTAACAGCGGGAAGGTTTTGCGCAATCTTCCGGAAATTGTGAAAGGAGACACTCATCCTCTCTCAACCTGTCGAGCAGTCCTGGATTCCCTCGACGTGGATTCGATAAGTCTAAAATCGATCTCGTTCGAGGACCTCGTCGCTACTTTGCGGACCGCGAAGGTCTATGTCACAGGGCAGCATCATGGGGTTTATGCGGCGGGACTTGCAGGGATCGGCTTCGTCCCAATTCCCAGCAATAGTCACAAGATTGAATCCCTCGTTGAATGGTCAGGTCTGCCCATACCAATTTGTCGAAGACAAGAGGATTTAGGAGAATGTATTGCGTTTGCCGTAGACAATCAGACGCTATTTAAACGATTTCAGCAATTCCTGCGCGAGCACAGAGTCGTCAACGAAAGAGATTTTTCTGCGTTCCTCCATTAATACCAAAGGACAATGCCATTGTAGAACAGCGACTAGGCACGTCTTGAGCAGTTCACAACATTGCCGCTTCGCGCGCTACTTGAAGCCAAGCGGTCCGGTCTCCTCCATCACCGCAAGCTGCTTGTCTCGCTCCACCAGGCGGCCCTTTTGACGGCCTTTCCAGCTTGGGGCCATGTTGCGGGCAAGCGAGTAATCAAGCGGCGCCTCATGAGCAAACTGAAACGAAGCAAGAACTAAAGCTCATTCAACTGAAACGCTATGGCCAAAATGGATCACTGGCCCATGAAAGAAATACTTTGCGTCGGTCTGCATCCCAGATGCGAAGTGCCTCGAACAAATCGAATCGTCCACACTCCCAGTTCTCTTGACGATCCCATAAATTAAGCAGAAAGCGGATGACGCATTTCTCCCCGTGGGTCTTGGCCGCGAATGCCTTTTCGAGCTTAGAGGCATCCCAGGGCATCATTCCCTCAATGTAATTCATTTCGAACGCGGCAACGAGTGATTCCCAACGGCTCATTTTCCGACACTGCCATGACCCCGCGAACAATTCAATGCTCGACTGTGGTGTCACACCGCTTCGCGCATTTCATTCTGGCCTGACCAGTCTTCCAATCGCCTTCTAGTGAGGTAAGGACTTGATTTAACCCGAAATCGGAAGTTCCCAATTTGTGAACTAAGAGTCACAGGGCTGCGACTTCTGCGAAAAATCTACTGTCGGACTAACTCGCCAGCGTTATGTCCAAGGTCCCGGCGCCTTCCACCGCATATCGAATGGCTTCTCAGTCTCAAGTGTCTGGGCCAGCGGCTGCAAAAAGTCGCGCACATGCTCGATTACTTCGAGCAGCGTTGCCGGGGCGTTCACCAGCCGCGACTTTCGCATGAAACCGGCCCACTGAGTTTGCTTCGTCGCATTACTAGCGAAAGCTGATGTCCAGGCAACGGGAGTGGCCGTGATCGCCGTTTCTCGATTGGCGAAGGTCAGGCGAACTGCCTCGCTGAGCGCCGCGCCATCGAAGTCGAATTGGCGCGAAAGCAGCCAGATGTCGTAAAAGTCCTTCATCCGACTGTTGAGTTCACCCAGATTGAGCATCGCCTCAAATTTCTCAGCAATTGTTGTTTCGCGCGGGTAGCCGAGAAGTCTTGGTGCTTCGAAATCCAACAGCGTTGGATAATCGCTCATCGTAGGTTCTGGCGAAACCACGTCGCCGAAACCAATGTCAACCTGCATCGGTAGTCGTGATCGCTGCAGGTAGCCGATAAACGTCACTCGCACGCCTTCGTAGTCGGCGTCTTCCTTGATCACCTTTCCTTGCACGCTCTCGACGTCGAACACCACCCCGTCTTCATCAATGGGCTGCTGACATATATCTTTGAATACCGCGACGACGGATTCCATGTCATTTGGCATTCGCGCCAGAAAATCGATGTCACGGGTCGGACGGAATGCCGGTGACCGCCAAGCGACGAACATCAATGCCCCTTTCAGCACGAATTTGCCTGCGTGGGGCGACTTAGTGAGACGGTAGAGCAGTCGCTCCATGGCGTAGTATTGCAGCAGTTCTTCGAAGGGCCTGCCGCTATCCTGCGCTTTCTTCTGGAGCCGACCGCGTACGGAAGCGGCAATGTCTTTCGGTTTCCCTTTCGTCACAGGACCGCCTCCAGATAGGGCCGCATGACCGAGTCTACTCGACAGACCTTGGCATAGCGCAGCAGAGCATCGACTTTCACCTTGCGCCGTTCCCGGTAGAAACGGAGGGCTTCCACGACCGTGTCCATGCCTAGTTTGTTCCGGTACTTGAAACAATCGGCCAGTGTCTTCTCGGGATCGTATACGCGCACGGCTGTCCCATCGATCCGTACTTGCTGCACGCCGGCCGTGAACGCCTCGCCGCTGAAGCGGAATATTCGTAGGGGCGGATAGACGAGGCGCGGCGGCTCGCTATTCCGTGCTATGGCGACGTATATCTCGTGCGGTATCTGCGTTGTCATCTCATGATAAGAAAGCGCCGAGATCAGACACAGCACGCCCCGGGGTACTTTGTGGGCAACTGTGACAAGATCGGGGTGGCCTAGCTCAGGTGCATTTTGCAGCCGATAGAGGCCCCGCGAGATCTTTTCGAGATTGCCTGCCTCGACCATCGCGCGCAGCGTGTTCCGGTGAATACCTGCCCGCAGCGCATCCGCCATGCGGATCATTCCGCCGTGGCCGCGAATGGCTTTCTCGGCCCGTGCCGCCGCGTCCAGCCCCGTTGAAGCAAGCTCTTTGGTCATGGTACAAATCAACTCCACTTATCTATATCTGGAGGTATTATGTACCATCCCTGGCCCCGCGTCAAACCCAAAATAGCAAAGTGATTCGGCAAAAGCCCAAACACCCGCCGTCGCTGACCTATTCGTTTGCACAAAGGGACAGATTCTATCCCCCTATGCCGACTGACTCGATCCCACGTCAGCTCCCTTCCTTCAAGTCGTTCATAGAATCGCGACCAAACTGGACCTGCGTCAGAATTTTCCATTTCACCGGTCCAACCACCGGCCATATAGAGCGAGCCGGCAAGTTCGTGCCAGCTTCGCCGTCACTCCACTTGCAATGGCCCGCCATATTTTTTCCGCCGGCGGTCGGACCGGCCGTTTCTCCTTTTTGGCTTACGGCCTGCAAAAACCAAAAAGGAGAAACTGAAATGGAAAAAAAGACAGTTACGGAACATGACCTGAAGCAATTTACTGGCGACATTGAGCGCTATCATCACTGGTTCAATCGCCGCGTGATCTACACGCCAGGTGTCCAATACTTGGCCGAACGAGCTCAAGCGTACTGGCTGCTTGATTCCATCGCCTTCTACTTCGGCAGCGACGAGATGGTCCAGGCCGCCAATCGCGATCCACGTCTTAGAGACATGCAGTTTTGGCGGCTGGAAGTCCGCGCTGATCAATCGGCACTCCTTTCTGCTCGCGCTGACTCGGATGAAGACCCCTTCATTTCGCAACTGATTCCGTTCACGGACATTCCTCTCAGGCATGTCGACATATGGGCCGGATTCGACGGCCAATATTGGACGCTGTATCTGCCATCAGAGCATTAAGGAGGACTATTCCATGACTACAAGAAAGCACAACAAGGCAACGTCGTATCTTCCTGGTGACGCAGCACATGCATTGGAAAAAGTGCTCGCGTATCTTTGGGAATCAGAGCGCGCCGACTACGAACAATCGCCGCCCGACGATAGGTACAACCACATATTTCGCCATATACAGACATTGGGACGCTACCTTGAGGTCGACAGGATGCTGCGCCGTTGCTCCCAGGGCGCTCGCCAACGAAAACAGCGCAATCGATAACTACTCGCGCATCCCTGAACGTTCCCGCGGCCGAAATGACAGGTTCAACCCGAACTCCCCCGTCGTCGTGAGCTGAAGCGGCTGCATCACGTCGTGGCGAAAGCGCGAACCGGGTCTCATAGAGGGAAAGATTCCTAAACTGAGACACAAATTCGCCCCCGCCCGTCCCGCAGAATTCTTGGGTCGATCGGCCTCAGCTCGACAAAAGAAGACGTTTCTGATTACTCTTTTTGCTCTTTGATTTAGTCGACTCCTTTGGCCCGCCGTGTGCTCAAGTGGCAAGCCATCGCCCAGTAGTTCCGCCCTTTAACCTAAAGGCGAACAGCTATGACTAGAATTGATTTTCTGTTCATCCGGCGTTCACCGCACCCCAGCGAAGTATTTTTCGCCCGCAAGAGTGGCTTCCCGCTTTCCCTGCTCCTCATTCCAATAGCTGTGATCTGCGCCGGTTTGTATGTATTTTCGGTCGTTTACGGCGCCGCCTCCCGAGAAGAAATTCAAACTACGGACATGACAATCGATGAGCGCATCCGATGGTCTTATTTCCATGAAGAAGTGGACGAAGCATCGCAAGTTCAGACGCTCGACGACGCTTTTCAGGCTTTGAGAGGCATACGGCACTCCGTGAACTACTTGCCGTATAAAATCGAACGCCATAGGCGTGATGCTAACGGTTGCCTCGATACCGCTGCAGATCACTTATCGGCTTGCAATGTGCAACGTCGAGACCACCCAAGCTACTGGCGGGCCGAATTGACCAAAGCTCTTAAAGAGATTCCAAAAGAAGCTGGGCGACTGGATAATACGCCACCTCCGCCAATCATTGATGGGGAATGAGCAGCATATTCGGGCTCCCTCACGGAACACGAGTCCCAAGTACACGGCGGACCTCTACCGACATTGTTTGCGCCCGCGCCGTTCTCAGTTTTTCCGTGAGTTCATTTCGGCACCCGACCTCGATTGACACACGCACTATAGGCAATCGTGACCGGATTGATTGGCGTGCGACACCGTAGAATTCTGTTTCTACTACATCGCGGATGAAAGCTCTCGGCTTGTGCGGCTCAACATTCTTCAACAGGCTGCATCCTCTATTCTTGCGCAAGCAAATCAGCAGCCTACCCTTGCTCTGCAGCTACTCCGTATCTGAGCTTTTTGACTGCACGGCAGCTGCTCCCGTCATGTCCTCACACCCAGCGGGTTTTTGTTCACCCCACGATGTGAGTGAACGAAAAACCCTTTCTGAAGGAGGACTTTCCATGACAACTATTGACGTATCGTTAGCCATTCCCGAATCGACTAGCCCGGTACCCCAGCTCTGCAGCGTGCATGCAGCGGCAGGCCGCGGCGAATTTGGGAACGCAAAATTTCGCGGCAATTGCTCGGGTCTTTTGATTCGCGATCTGTTGCAATACTTTCAACCGCGGAACTTACTTGACCCGATGCAGGGGAGCGGCACGGCCGGCGATGTCGCAAAGTCGCTTGGAATTGACTACCAGGGATTCGACCTAACGACTGGATTCGACGCCACGAACCCGAGGAGCTTTGACGGACTCGGAGCGTTCGACATGGTTTGGCTGCATCCTCCTTATTTTGACCTGATTAAGTACAACGATGACCCCCGCTGTCTCTCCTGCTGCACTAACCTGGAGTTCTTTTGCGAGCAACTAAAGTCCGTGCTTCAGAATTGCGCGGGGGTTCTCACGGAGCGCGGCCATTTGGCGATTCTTATCGGGGACATCACACGCCGCGGGCGCTATTTTGGGCTTCCGTTTCACACGTGGGCTGCCGCCCACGCCATTGGGCTAGAACTCGCATGCCCCGAAATCGTGCGGCTCAGCCACGGGGCCACATCAAGCTTCAAACGTTACAGCTTCTCTTTTATTCCGCGAGTACACGACATCTGTTTTGTTTTTAGGAAGAAGGGCGACAACTCTCGCTAAATAGACGTGCAGCCTTTGCCCACAATATTCAGCTGCTCTTTTCCATCGCCATCTACGGCTGCCCTTTGTGAACATGGTCCTTCGACGCTTCTCTTCGCGGTATCCGCTCATTCGTTCGCAGGTCCGCTCGGCGGCCGACCTGCTGTTCTCTCAACGCCGTGCGGAGTTCCCCTCTCCTCCTCATCGATGCAGGTCCCGCTCACTGCCAAGCCAGACGTCTTTTGGCCGGACGCTCACACCGCGTTGCTCAATCCGCCGATGAGTCGATTGGAGCGACTCTTCAGTCCAATCCGGACGCTCGCTTCCGCTGAGTTCCGTTGTCTCACATTCGCCTCTTCGCTCGATGGTCCATGGCTGATTTTCGTTCGATGTTGCCGTTGTTTTCCCCTCGGTTTTGGTCCCATGTTTTTCGCTCCCCTGCGAGCGTACGGTGACGTTGCGACAGGCGGTGGCCTCGTCAAGGCGGAGGTCCCTAGCGGGTGCCTTCGGCACTTTTTCTCGGCCCCGCTTTGCTTCGCGACTTTTAACGAGCGGCGTCGCCGCCCGTTTTGTCTTGCGAATCACACGGGGTCCCCAAAAAAAGCCCTCTACCTTGACTAGTCCCCCTTGCCTGTCGCTTTTGGTCACCGTCCCGCAGGGGACGCGAAAAAACAAACCAAAACCTAAGGAGGATTGAACGATGCCAACGAAAACGAAAAAAGCCAATGGACCCTTCTACCGGAAGACTCTCGGAAGACTCCAAATCAGCGTCTTCGAGAACGTGTCCGAAAAGGACGGGATGATTCGCTTCTCGACCTACATCCAGCGGACGTACAAGGGCGGCGGCAAACTTCTACTTGTCGGCGATACGCATCAATTGCCGAGCATCGATGCAGGGGGGCCCTTCGGTTCAATCGCTGGAGCAGTTCCGCCGGTTCACCTGCAAAATGTCGTAAGGCAATCCGACTTAGGCGACCGCGAGGCCGTCAAAGCGATGTCCAGAGGACAAGCCAAACAAGCGCTAGCAAACTACGTCGAGAAAAACCAAGTCACCGTAGCCGAGACCCGTTCGGATCTTTTTGCCGAACTCATATCCGATTGGAGGAAGCAGGGCGGCATCGCTGAACCGCAAAATAACATCATCTGCGCCGCACTTAACCGTGAAATTGATGAGCTTAATGACCTCGCCCAAGCACTGCGGTTGCACGCCGGAGCAATCGACTCAACGCAGCGAATCTCAATTCGTCGAAAAGGCACCCGTTTCGAGCCTGCCGCAACAGAAATATTTTGCATCGGTGACCGCGTAACCGTCACCAAGATGTCGCGAAAGTACGGGGTTGAAAACGGCGATACCGGCACGCTCCTTGGAATCTCCCGCACCCCGCTCTCCATAAAGATCAGCGTTCTCTTCGATGGAGAAACAACTCCGCGAATTATTCCCTTGCGAAGCGTTCCCGTCCGCCGCGGCTACGCGTTTACCACCCATAAGCTCCAGGGGGGAACGGCAGACAACGTCTATGTCGCAATGACGGGCCCCATGCTCACTCTGCAAATGGCTTACGTCCAGATGTCGCGTCATCGACATAACCTCAATCTGTACGTTCCCGAAAGCCTCGCCGAGAAAGATTTGCTTAAGACAGTTGAACGCCGCAAAGCATCGGTTGCGTCGACCGAACCGATTAAGCCGCAGTCCGACCTTCGCTCGGTCTTAAGCAACCTGATGGCAAAGGATGCTGGGAAAGACTTGGCCCACGACGTCATAAAAAACCACGTTCCGGCAACATTTCATCAATGCCTTACGCGAGAAGAATCGGAACGGCTCCTTCAAAGCTTCGCTCAATTGGGCGAGCTCGAAATGGCTAGTGGGACGCAAAAGCTTCACGACAAGATCGTCGCAAATTGGCAAAAAGCGGGCGGAGTCACTCGACCCGAGCAACACAAAATGTTCGCCCAAGGTGAGCCCGATCGCCAAATGCTAAACCGCCTGGCCCAGCAGATCCGGAAAGAGTCAGGGCTTCTCGACCCGACACGTTCAATTGAAACGGGGGAAACGACAATCCTTGTTGGCGACCACATTCGCTTTGAATCAGGTCTTAAGACATACCGCATCGCAGCAGGAACTATCGCGACGCTGGCCGACGTCAATGGAGCATCCATTCAAGTCAAATGCTTCGACTCAAACGAAACCATAACCGTACCAACACACCTTGTGCGCGCAAGCCTTGCCTACGCGCTTTCCTCAAAGGATATGCCTGTCACACTGCCGAAAACGGCGCATGTTCGTCTGTCCGACCGATTCGACGACGCGGAGCTGTCCCACGTCTATCGCTCACTTCATCGCGAGCAATGCCGTCTATATGTCAGCGAGGCCGTTGCCGGCGAACGCGTTCGAGCAGCAGTAGAGAAATCACATTCCGTCAAAGCCCCTACTCCACTTTCCCCGCAGCTTGAATTCAGTTCCCCCCAGCATGTTCAAAAGAAAGTCATCAGTCATGGTTAGCAAATTCTTTCAGCGAACTGTGCTTACTCATGTCATGTTTATCGGAATTGGCTACTTACTCCTGCATGTGGTCTGGATGTCTCTGTTCCTGGCATATGGCGATTACCACCTCGGATATGGTCCGCCACCAGCACCGCTCGTATTTCTTGTCACACTCATAGCAGCAATTTACTACTCTCGCTGCGTCAGGAAATACAGACCGATCCCGCACAATCCAGTCCAGCAGTTTCAGATCAACTTAATAGTCGCAACATACGCCATCGTCGTAGCCCTCAGCCTCTTTATCCCGTTATGCGCGGGCCTACAGCACGATACGGACGTTACTATTTGGCCACTGCCTGCCGCAATCTACATCTTCCTCGCCTGGCGCCACGTCTATGGAATTGACCCTCCGGTCGTTCAAGACGCCAACGGAACCAGTAACGTAGAAATAGTAGCCGCGGGCAACATAAGCCACAGCCAACTGCTGAATGAAGCCTTCCAGTGAGGTTGCTTCGCATTTGTATTTTGCTCGGTGTGTTGTCAACCGGCTCCTCTCTGCTTGTTCTTGCCTGGCGCACATTTCGTTTATTATGCGGCGTTCGTCAGGCGTGTTGCATTGTACTGAATAATTCTGCGACCGCCGTTCCGTTGCTTCAGATTGTTTTTCGCCGCGCCAAGTACCTTCATATTTAGAAGTAGCCTATGTGAAAGAAGTAGCGGCTCCCGCAGGGAGACAGTGCGATTGGCAAAGTTCTTGCAGTGCAAAAATTGTGATCGCGAGTGTTTGGAATTTTTCTTATGGATACCAACTCCAGAAGAAGTCTAAAGTGATTTAGCCATACTCGTTGCAAAGGCTGTGAATGGCTTGCGCTCTTCTGGGGTGGCAAACCGGCGAAAAAGATGGCATCTTTAGAAATTGCGTCGTGCCCCGAGAATCGGCGGACAGTCCGACCTCGTGACTAGGTTGGTCCGTCATGAAGAAACCGCAATTTGCAGAGCGACAATACGAGGCCGCAGCCCATATCGAGCTTGCGCGCGGACTAGCAAGCCCCTTTGTTCCGACACAATCAATCGAGGCCTACATTGGAATCGATGCGGCCGCGGACCCCGTGAAGTGCCATGCAATCTGGCGAATCCTGAGTGTACAAATCCCTCGACGGATAGCGCTGTCTCCCGCGCTTTGGCCGGCATTGCCACGCCAATTTCACGATGAGATTCCGGGACGATTTTGCAGCTTGTTCATGCAATTCAAACGTCCCGTCTTCCAGGACAGCACGCGAGCAAAGCATCATACGCGTATGGGCGGGCCGTACTTCCAGGTCGGCATCACGGCGCACCAACAATTGGCATTGCTGGAACTACAGCGGCGAGTGAAAGCGAGAGCTGTAGTCCGATATGCATCGCCCGCATTTTGGTCGCGTGCCGATTTCGATCATTACGACGCGCGTCGCCAGGTTCTCGCCAACAGCGCGTTCATTCCACCCTCACGAATAAAAACGCACCGGAAGTGGATGTACATAGGGCCGGCCGGTAAGGTAGTTCTGAACCCTGATCCTGAGGAAGCGGATGGTGAAACCTGGGAAGGCGTCATTAGTCAAATGACAGAAGCAGCCATCCGGCAGACGCTACGAGAGCATATTCGCTCTCTCGCAGCCGAAATTAACGAAGAAGATGTTCAGCCAACAACCCTTGCAGAGAATTCGTGGCTTAGTCGCATCAGCCAATACGGACAATTCTCAGAAGAAGACAACTCGACGCTAGTTGATTTGAGCGTGGTAGCTCTGGCAGCCGAAGCCGCAGATACTACTTGGGTCGTAATGGTTAAGCCAGATAACGATTGGAAGGACCGGCTCAGCAGCGACCACATCCGGATGTGGCCTTGGTCGCCTTGGTGGTGGTAGGACCGACGACAGCATGTGCATATGAAAGCGGATGATTTGTTCGAGGAAACCCTCGCGGCACAAACCATCCAAAAAGCCGCCTAACCTTTGGAAGCAACCTAGGCGTGAGCCACTTCTCTTGGAAGTCGCCCCAAGCACTGCTTCTCAAAAGGCAGGCTCGCTACAACGACATCAGGCCAAAGACTGCCAGGTCTTTCGCATGATGCACGCTCGCATCTTCCACCCAAGGAAGAAAACTGCGGCGGCTGACAATCCAGCCGCCGCAGTTGCGACATTCTTGGACGGGCAAACCCGTCACCACTTTCGTTGTTGCGTATGCTGCATTTCACAGCATCTCAGCGGTTACGGTCGATACGTTTTTCTGCGTTGACCACGTGTGTTGTTTGGAATCAGTTCGTTTTGGACGAACTTATCCAGCCGGTCGAGTACCAGGTTCGACAGGATGGGGCTGATTACTCCGCCTTGTGGCACGCCGCTATACGTGGCGTGAAATTTCCAGTCCTCCAGGTACCCCGCTTGCAAGAGACCTTCGATGAGCCGAAGGAACCGGTTATCGTGGATTTTCTCACGCATAATCTGCAACACAATCGAGTGGTCGATTTTGTCGAAGCATGCAGAGATGTCACCCTCAATGAACCATTTAGTTCCCTGTCCTCGATTCACAATCTCTCGCAGTGCCGTATGGCATCCGCGTTTTGGGCGAAATCCGTGTGAGCATTGGCTGAACTGCGGCTCGTAGTAGGCTTCCAGGATGGAGCGGATTACTTCTTGTAGAAGTTTGTCCGACCATTTTGGAATACCCAACGGACGCTTCTTGCCGTTTTTCCGCGGAATGTATGTACGGCGCACCGGAGTCCATCGATAGCGTTCATGACGAATCGCCTCGATGATGAAACCGATTTTCGCCGTCGACATTCCGTCAACAGTTTCGCCCGTGGCTCCCCGTGTCATCGCGCCCTTGTTCGCATAAAGCTTTGCATAGGCACGAAGGTACAGGTCCGGCAGGAACAGCAGTCGGTAGACCCGTTCCAACGGCAATCCACGTTGTCCTCTTTCTCGAATGATGTTTAGCACTGTCTCGGCATTTCGCATTTCGCGTACCTAACAATTCTTTACATCCAATCACCTGCCTCCCTTCGCCATGTGGTTCGGCTTTCCCGACCTCTGACTACTACGGAGGCTCCGTCACCATAGGGCTCGCGCCCCGTAGGCGATCCCATGTTCCGTCACTCGGAGAACGTCCGAGAGCGACTTAGGTTTCCCACTCATACCCTTTAATGGAGTCACTCTCCATCGGTTGTCGACCGAAGGTTGCCTCGGACGAGAGATGGCTTCCGAGGTTGTCGACATCGCCGGCGTTCAGACGTGCTACCGGCGGGTGTGCGTAGCACCCCTGGGTATTGGGATTCAAGCAATCAAGCTTTAACCATATCGCTCAGGTGTTGCGGGTCTGTCTCCGTACACGCCTTCCGTGACCTCCCGCTTTTCCGACATGCTCTTGTCCCCTCTGCCTTTCGGCTTCAGGTAAGTCGGCTCACCTCAAAGTATCCTCCTTCGAACTTTGCCCAACTGCGTTGGGAATTCTCCAAGTGCGTTCCACGGCGCACCCTCTCGGCGTATCCGGCTCTACGGGAAGGTAGCGTGAGAAGAAGCGACTCTTCTCCCTTTAGCGTGGGTGGTAAGTCCACGTTTACCAGGCGCTACCTCTTATCCAAGAAGTTGCGCATGCAAGATGTTGCATGAGCGATGCTCTCTTATGCTGCGTTGCGTGAAGGGTGTGACAGAAATTGTAAAAAATATGTTACGCGAAGTTTCCACCGATCAATAACACGCGAACGTCTTTGGCATGGAAGGATGCGACGGTAGACCGGCACATTTCTTCCGCCACTTTTTCGAGGAAACACAACATGGCTCATGCAACCTGCAAACGCATCTGGGAAGGAACACTCGGTATCGCAATTTCGCCGCGCAAGAAACGGGACGGGGATTATTTTTGGAGCTTCTCTTTCGTTAGAGCGTTCCGTCGGACCCGCAACTCAAACTGGGAATATGTGCAGCAGTTTGGACAGCAACACGCAGTTGCCTTGGGGTTACTGATGAGCAGGGCGTTTCACTTCATGGAACAGAACGACCCGGCAAAATTCTTGGAGGCGGCGATGGCGGAACCCGCCAGCAATGGACGCTGCAATGATACGACGGCCGATGCCGGACCAAACGTCGAAAACGAACTGCCGCCCGAACGGACGGCGGCCTAGTTCTTCTGCTCTCTCACAATTCGCCACGGGTAGTTGAACGCTCCTTCCGGTCCCGCAGTCGCGCTTTCGACGCCAGCGGGACCGGTGGTGCATGAAGTCTCAAGTAAAGGTTACCCCTACTCTTTTTCTCGTAGAGAGGAGAACAACGAATGGTGAATTTGACCAGAGCGAGTCGAGAGCTGTTTAGCCGCGCTCCCGACGAGCGGTTTGATTCGTTCGACAGTCTGATCGCTCATTGCCGCGAACGAAAGTTCGGCGCAATTGAGCATTGGCATCCGTCGCACGACATCTACCTTGAGGACAAGGATGGTCGGCTCTTGATGCGATTGGACCAGGCGGAAGACACCCGCCTTGAGCTTAGCGACTGGAGCTTTACGCAGCTTTGCAAGCTCTGCGAAGTGCAGAAAGAGACCGTCAACAAGCTTACGACAGAAACGGCAGCGCTCGTCTTTCGCGACGCGTTGCCGCGATCTCGTAAGCCGCTTCAAGTGTACGCCGCGAATGAGACCGCGCTTGCGGTTCACAGCACGGCGTACTCACGGCTCTACGACGCGGAAGTCTTGGAGGCTGTTCGCGACGTAGCACCCGATTTCACTCCGCCACCGAAAGGAATCGGCGGTGCGACTGGACTCTATGCCGGTGAACAGGACATGTTCGCCTTTGGCATCGATCCAAACGCCTGGGTTGAAATCGGCGGCGAGAGTTTCGCCCCTGGGTTCTTTGTGTGGAACTCAGAGGTCGGGCGAAGATCGGTCGGCGTTCAGACGTTTTGGTTTCAGCATGTATGTCAGAACCACATTGTCTGGGACGCAATTGAAGTAGTCGAGCTCAAGCGACGTCACATGGGGAATATTCAAGATGCGCTCTTGGATATTCGCGACGTAGTTTGCCGCTTGGTAGAGAAACGCGACGAACGTCGCGACGCCTTTGTCAAGGGCATGAAACTCGCCATGAGCACAACGCTTGGGAAAGACCCAGAAGAGGTCCACACGGCCCTCGGCAAGCATGGCTTTAGTTCCCGTATTGTGGAGCAAGCCCTTGCCGTCGCCGGTCCGCAGGCATCGTATTCGGTGTTTGCGATCGTGGATGCATTGACGCGGATCGCCGGAGGTTATCAAAACGCCGGCGACCGTCTCGTTTTGGACCAGAAGGCAGCATTGCTTCTCAGCTTAGCTGCTTAGGTTCGAGTTTACTTCCCTCAAATGTTTCAGAACTGAAAGGACAATTACGATGGCCGACAACAACAAGCCAGTCCATCAGATTCGGATCGGTCGGATCAAAGCCGCTGTCTTTGAGAACGGCGAGAGCGCTCCCCGCAAGGTCGCGTTCACCGCGCTCTACAAGGACGAAGAGGACCAGTGGAAAGGTTCCCAGAGTTTTACCCGCGAAGACTTGCCGCTGCTTATCAAAGTCGCGGATCAAGTCCACTCGTTTCTCTACGAGCAAAACGGGCAGAACGGGCAAAACGGTTCTTCCGGCGCCTTCTAAGGTTTCTTGAGGCCAACCCATGCACCACCGGCCTCCCTACTCTTTCGTGTTCCGCGTTCAATAGCCCGTGCGGAAAAGTGCTTACCGCTTTGTTATACTGGCACTGCACTTAAGGCGGCAGGACCGTCGACGCGAGCGGGCCAATGGCGAAAAACTTTCGAGCTGCACTCACGCTCATCGAGCTGCTGGTAGTCATCGCCATCATTGGACTTCTCGTTGCCTTCCTTCTTCCGGCTGTGCAGGCGGCGCGGGAAGCTGCGCGAAGAACGCAGTGTGCCAACAACTTGAAGCAGTTTGGCTTGGCACTTCAAAACCATCATTCCAGCCACAATCACTTTCCTTCACTTACCGCAAACCTCACGGCCGCAGGACCCGAATTTAAATCGGCCGGACACGTAGCGCTTCTTCCCTACTTGGAGGAGAGTTCGCTCAACGGAATGTACAACCATTCCAAACCTTGGTCAGAGCAATCACCGGTCTGTGCTCAAACTATCGTTGCCATGTTCATTTGTCCGTCTTCCGGAGCGGAGCGTCTCATTGTCGAGCCGGTATTGGGACCATCGGGACTTAACTTGCCCGTGGGCGATACGGCAGCCGTGAACCATTATGTCTATTCGAAAGGAGTAACCGACGCTTGGTGCATCTCAGGAGATGTTGACGACGATTTGCTTGGGCTCTTTGAACTGAATCGCAAGAGTCGCCTGCGAGAGGTGACGGATGGCACTAGTCATACAATTGCGATGGGAGAAGCGGATTCTTCGCCACGTGTTTGTCGCGGTACAGCATGCAGCGAACCGTATGTAGGTCCCATGGGCGAACGGTACGCGACGCAGGTCTGGATTAGCGGACAGCCGAACCCAGATTTTTTGACATCAGCCGGGTTCGTTATGGCCAGTGCTTACGCTTGCACGGTTGAACCACTCAACAAATTACCCGTCACAGATACGTCAATTGCAATGGCGGGACTCGCCGACTGTCGAGCAAGTTTTCAAGGCGGTCCGCATTCCACCAGCAATTTTCGCTCGGCACATGCGAACGGAAGCCAGTTTCTCTACGTGGACGGGTCGGTTCACTTCATTGCGGACGACATTGACCAAGCGAACTATCGTGCTCTGTCAACGATTCAGGGAAGCGAAGTTGTCAGGTGACAATCGCAGTAAAGCGAACCTTGTACGAGCGTCTTTTATGGCTTAACGGTACTGAGCACACTTCTCGACACAGTTAAAGCGGTCAGCCGTGCTGCTGCTCCCCATCGTGCTTTCTTATCGGCCGAAAGACGAGTTGCTGGATACGGTGACGGAGACTCCTGAATTGATTCAGTAAGCTCCGAGCAGATCACCAGATTACTTCAGCCAACTCCACGCAAGCACTCCTGCTGCTTCAAAATCCCGTCGCTATGCTTCCTGTGCATTCTGAAGGTTTCGCCACCGCGTTAAAGCTTCGCCGAAACCTGTCGTATCAAACAACAATTCCAAACGAACGAGTTTCCCGCGAGCGAATTGCATGTCTTGGACCAGCCACCCGGGAGATTCCTCAGGTTCTTTGGGAAGACCCTTCAGCCGAATCGCTTCTCGCCCCGCCAACATCACGTGGTTTCCCTCAGCAATAATCTTTGGGTGATACAAGTTTTTATCGCGTCTCTCAAAGATTTCGAAGAACTTACGGCAGTAAGAGTCAAACCCGTCAGGTCCCTCGTACGTTCCTGACAAAGGAACGGAACGGTCGTCGCCCCCGACGATGCACACCATGTCGTCGGCTAGGAAGTCTTTGCACCTGGTCGCTAATTCGTGTTCGTATTGACGAAACGTTTCAACGTAGCGTTGCGCCAAAGCTTTGGGAGACGCGAGCAGGTCTTCAAGATGGACGCATTCGCCGTTCACCGAAAGAGTCGCGGCTAACACTTCCAGCGTGTCCGGGTTCAGCGACCCGCCTGTCTCGGCCTTAGCCACCAATCTCTTGCTGTAGCCAGCCCGATCTGCAAGGTCGTCCTGGGTCCAACCGCGTTTCTCGCGGAAATAGCGCAACTGTTCCCCGCTGCACGGCATGGACCTAACGGTTGTTCGGTTATTCGAGGCCATCGACCCGACTCCTCATGGGCATTTAGACAGTCAGTTCGGACTGCGTGCATCCTTCGTTCATCGCAGACCCCTGAGCCGTCATTATACTGCACCTGCCGGCGGGCTGCGCGTAGGTCACCCAGTCGTTCATGTGGTCCTAAGAAACGGCCTAGATTGCTGAGGTCGCGGTGCCGGGCCGCCATTGCTTTCGCCTTCGTCTGAACACAACCAAAATCTGCGACCATACCCTGTCTTCAAGCATGCATTGAGTTCGCTGCCAGTCGAGCAAGCCACGGTCTTGGCGAGAATGTCTTCCACTGCTTTACACCTAAGTCCCGCTTCCTCGACCGGCCGTTAACGGAAATGCCGTGGCCGAACCCGAACATTGTGAAGGTATTGGTGAGTAACTCTGGCCACTCCGTTTCGGAGGAAATATGAAACGACGGGCGCGAAATATGCGGAAGGAAAAGAGAGCGACTCACCGGAGAATTGTCGGGCGGTACCGAGCGAATCATCGTTCGCAATTGGGCTTTGAAGTATTGGAAAAGCGCCATCTGTTGTCAGGCGTTCCGCAGTTGGTACAGGACATAGATATTACTTCAGAGGGCTCTTACCCTGAAGATTTCGAGATGGTCGGCAATATCGTTTACTTTGCGGCAGATAATGGCATCAACGGCAGAGAGCTCTGGCGGACCAACGGCACAGAACCCGGTACGTTCATGGTCTCGGATATCCGCGCCGGCACTAGCAGTTCCTCCCCCGCCAACCTGACCAAAGTGAACGACACACTTTTCTTTACCGCCTACCACCCCGACAGTGGAATCGAACTCTGGAAAAGCAATGGGACCGACTTAGGAACTGGGCTCGTGAGGGACATCCGTGGCGGCAGCAGCAGTTCCGTCGCAACGTCCCCGGCCAACCTCACGGACGTGAACGGGATTCTCTACTTTACGGCCGATGATGGCATGAATGGCCGAGAACTTTGGAGGAGCAACGGAACCGTTGAGGGAACCACGCGGGTGAGCGACATCTTTGAGGGCAGCGGCAGTTCCTCCCCTGACAACCTTACCAACGTGGAGGGCACGCTCTACTTTACGGCCGATGATGGCATGAATGGCCGAGAACTTTGGAGGAGCAACGGAACCGTTGAGGGAACCACGCGGGTGAGCGACATCTTTGAGGGCAGCGGCAGTTCCTCCCCTGACAACCTTACCAACGTGGAGGGCACGCTCTACTTTACGGCCGATGATGGCATGAATGGCCGAGAACTCTGGAGGAGCAACGGAACCGGACCAGGAACTTTCATGGTCACAGACTTCCAAGCCAGCGTTTTTCTCGCGCCCGACGACGTAACGAATGTCAATGGCAGCCTCTTCTTTACGGTCAACAGCGAACTGTGGAGAACGGATACCACCACTTTGGAAACCTCGAACGTCGCTGTATTCACTGCCAGTGGAATTTCTCCTTATGGCCCACTCAACCTATTTAACTTTAACGGCACGCTTCTTTTTGCAGGAAACACTTTTGGAGGCAACTATTCCGTCAGCGGGTATGAACTCTGGAAAAGTGACGGAACCGCGGCCGGGACTGCCGTATTGACAGACATTTGGTCCCGCACGGAAAGTGCTTTCCCTACCTCTTTGTTTGGTCAACTGACTGACGTTGGCGATCAGCTTTTTTTTGTCGCCACTGATGGCATTGGCTTTACTCAGTTATGGAAGAGTGGCGGCTCCAACAACGAAACGGCTCTGCTCATTGACTTTGGGCCTACGAATCTTGGTGGCGGTGGCCCGCACAACTTAACAAACGTCAACGGCACCCTATTCTTTAGCGTTGCCCCCGCGTTTGGACCGGTGATAGGCGAAGAACTCTGGAAGAGTGATGGAACCGCTGGCGGAACCATATTGGTAAAAGATATTTCAGACTTTAGTTCCTCACCTGCCAATCTGACGAACGTCAATGGCACGCTCTTCTTCACGGCCGACGATGGTGTAAATGGCCGCGAACTTTGGAAGAGTGATGGAACCGAGGCTGGGACAATGCTGGTCGCGGACATCGCGGATGGCAGTGCCAGCTCGTCCCCGGCCGACCTCACCAACGTGAATGGCATGCTGTACTTTACCGCCGCCGACGGGATGAATGGCCGTGAACTTTGGAGAAGCGACGGAACCGACGCTGGGACAATGCTGGTTGCGGATATCGCGGTCGGGAGCGCCAGCTCGTTTCCCACTTATCTGACAAACGTCAATGGCACCGTGTTTTTTCGCGCGAACAATGGATTAACCGGCTTCGACCTTTGGAAGAGTGACGCGAGTACGGGTGCCATTTTGGTCAAGGATCTTAACACGGGCAATAGTACTACGTCTCCATTCAATTTGACCAACGTTAATGGCACCCTGTTTTTTGCAGCGTACACATCCGCGACTGGGTTCGAACTCTGGACGAGCAATGGGACGGACGAGGGTACGTTTTTGGTTAAGGAAACGATTACAGGCGCCGGGCCGCAAAACGTTAGTTCGGCTCCAGACAACCTGACGGACGTAAACGGCATACTCTTTTTTACCGCCACGAACGGCTCAAATGCGAACGGAATCGAACTTTGGAAGAGCGATGGCACCGCAGCAGGCACTACTCTAGTCGCAGATATTTTGGCCGGCACCGCCGGTTCGGAGCCTCAACTATTAACAACCGTAGACGGCACGCTTTTCTTCACCGCAAGCACTAACTCGGCGGGTCGCGAACTATGGAAGACCGATGGAACCACAGATGGGACTATTTTGGTCGAGGATATTCGATCGGGCACTTCCAGTTCGAATCCACAATCACTCACAAGCCTCAACGACACGCTCTATTTTACGGCCGACGATGGACAACACGGACGCGAGTTATGGCGGTTGGAGACCGAGGCGCCTTCTCTGCCTGATCTGAACGTTGAGACAGTGATGGTTGAGCCAACGTCCGGAATGTTTGGCGAGCAGTTTGAGGTTAGTTGGCGCGTTCAAAATCTACTAGCAGCGGAGGCGACGGGCGGGTGGGTCGATCATGTTTATTTGTCGCCGCTCAACGGGGACGACATCCTATTGGCGACATACGACGTATCGCCAGAGGTAATCCTCGGCCTTAACGAGCCTTACATCGCCCAGGCATTCGTAACTCCCCCGCTGGACATTGACCTCGCAACGGGCGAGTACCAGATCCTGGTAAAGACCGATGCGCTCAATCAACTTCCCGAACTTGACAAGGAAAACAATATCGAGACCGCGCCAGTGTCGCTCAGCGTGCCACCATTACCAGATTTGTTTGTCACTGACATTCGTGCGCCGGTCGAAGCCCTGTCTGGCCAGACAATTGAAATAAGTTGGACCATCACGAATCTGGGCCACCTCGACTTCATTGGCACGTTTCGCGACCAGCTCTTTCTCTCATCCGACAACATATCGGGGAACGACGAACACTACGGCAATTTCGATTTCATTGGCACCATTCCGGCAAAAGGAGGATTCATTGTCCGGACTCAGCAGATTACCTTGCCCGTGGGACTTGATGAGGACCGTTACGTCATCATCCGCACTGACGTCACCGACGCGGTCTATGAGCACGCCGGCGAGTTGAATAACACGACCGTCGACGACGCAGCGATCGAAATCAGACTCAAGCCGTTTCCTAATCTTGAAGTGATGAACGTTCATGGTACATCGCCAGTCTTTGCGGGAGGACCCGCGACCGTCACGTGGGACGTCCGTAACACTGGGAATGGCTCAACCGACGCCCCTGTGTGGTATGACGGCGTTTGGCTGTCAACGCATTCGGCGCTTGGTGTCGGCCTTGATTGGTTTTTGGGCGAATCGCCGAATGAGAGTTATCTCAACGGCGACGACGGCTATCCGGGGAAGCTCGAATTCATGATTCCAGAGAACGTCGCTGAGGGAGAATACTTCTTCATCGTTAAGGCAGACCATCGGAATCATGTATTCGAGTTTGGAAACGAAAGTAACAACGAAAATTACATTGGCGAAATCGAGCTAAAGCTGCCTGACGCTCCCGACCTCCTGGTAACAAGTGTCCAACCTGAGTTTGATACCACTATCTCCGGCAGGTCGCTGCGGATCGATTGGCACGTCATGAATGCCGATAGGGAAAACATTGGTCCGACACAGGCACATTCGTGGAACGACGAAGTATATTTATCGCACGATGCGAATCTCGATACTCAAGTCGATATCCTTCTCGGCCGCGTCGGGCATACCGGCAACCTCCAGCGTGGCGAAAGCTACTCGGCATTCATCGATGCGACAATTCCAGTCGATTTCTGGAGCCCAGCAGTGGGCCAGCCTTCGTATATTCTCGTAAGAACGGACGCTGACAATCGTGTCGCGGAGCGAGGCTTTGAAGGGAACAATGATAGCTCAGCGCCGCTTCAGATCCTGTTGAATCCGCCCGCTGATTTGGGAGTCATTGACATCTCTGCAACTCCAAGCGCAGTCGCGGGAAAGAGTATTACGGTCGATTTCAAGGTAGTGAACGATGGCTCAAGTCCGCCTAGTGTCTCCAGTTGGACCAACGCATTCTACCTATCTGACGATGACCATTTCGACCCTGCCAACGACCTGCTGCTGGGAACGCGCCGATTCAGCATAAACCCGACCGCGTTGCCAGGAAGTACTAATTCGGGCCCTCGAAGTGAGACATTTACTCTGCCGGACGGACTCACCGGCGACTTTTACGTTTTCGTCGACGTCGACACGGAGAATGAGGTCTTCGAATGGGACGATGTTCCAGATGCACCAATCACTCCTGCACCCAACTTTGGACATTCTCTAACCAAAACCACGGTTGTTTCCCGGCCGGCGGATTTGTTTGTGACCGAGCTGAGCGCTGGACCGGCTGCCGAGGCGGGCGCTGCGCTGTTGGTCAATTGGACCGTCGTCAATCAGGGCTTGGGAGACACCATTCGCGCCCGTTGGACGGATCGCGTTTACCTGTCTAACTCGGAAACCTTCGACCCAAATCACGACCGCTTGCTCGCATCCTTTCAGAAAACCTTTCCAGCCGGCACGCTCCTGGCAAAAGACGGCCAGTACAGCCGTAGCGAGCTCGTCGCAATCCCGTTCGACCTTGTGGGTGATTTCAAGCTGTATGTGGTGACCGACTATAACAACGAGGTTTTTGAGGCTGCTGAAGAAGCCAACAACATTTCCGAAGGGATTCCGCTCAGTATCACGCGTGAAACACCTGACTTGCGAGTCACGAGCGTCTTGGCAGACACGAATGCCGTAACAACTGGCCAACTCTCAGTAACTTGGACCGTCCAAAACGTCGGCAGTGGAGCAACAAATGTCAATTGGTGGGAGGACGACGTCTATCTTTCCTCCAACAATATGACCATCGATGAGGGCGACGTTCGCATCGGCCGCGTCACTCACTCTGGAAAGCTTGAGCGTTTCACGACGGACGATGACACGGACCAGTACACGACAACCCGCAGCTTCACACTACCTGCTGAGTTGTCAGGGGAGTTTTACGTGCTGGTCCGCACAGACCGCGACGATCGCGTTTTGGAAGATCCGCTGGAGAACAACAACGACGGAGTCTCGACATCGCTCACCACAATCACCCTGAATCCAGTACCCGATTTTGTAGTCACGAGCGTCGATGCGCCATTGACTGCCATCAGCGGCCAATCGTTCGATGTCACCTGGACTGTTCGCAACGACGGCGCCGATTCCGGCCCTCGGTCCTGGGATGATTATGTGTACTTGTCCTTGGACCAGATCTTTGACCCGACGGCTGACCTCTACCTCGGCTTCGCTAGGCAATCACGAAACCTGACCGCGGGCCAACCCTACACGACCACTCACTCCTTCAATATCCCGCCAGGCCGGTCCGGTCCGTTTTACGTCTTTGTCCGCGCCGACGGTGGCAACGCCGTTAATGAGCGAGACGGCGAGGGCGCCAGCAACATCCGGCACGACCCCATTGCGATGCAGGTCAACCTCCTGCCGCCCGCCGACCTAATTGTCGGCACAATCACAATCCCGGCCGACATGCATCCCGGCCAGCAAGTGACAGTCACGTACACGGTCCATAACTCTGACCAAGCGACCGGCACAGCATCGGGCAATTGGTTCGACTCCGTATACATTTCCGCGAACGACCGATGGGACTTCGACGATCCGCTATTGGGTCGCTTCCACCACACAGCCGTGCTTGGAGACGTGGAGCCAGGCGACTTCTATCAAGGAATGGTAACAGCCCCACTGCCCGGCGTCTTGCCCGGCGAGCACCACATCATTGTCCGAAGCGATATCCGGAACGCCGTGCCAGAGAGTGACGAAGTGAACAATTTCCGAGCGTCGCTCGAACGGTTCCAAATCAGCGTTCCTGAACTTGTCGTCGGGACCGCGGCGAATGGACCACTCAACTTCGGACAGCAACTCTACTACCGTGTCGAGGTGCCGGCAGAACGAGTCGGCGACGCGCTGGTGGTTAACCTTAACGTCGATAACGTTAGTTCGTCGAACGAGCTCTATGTCCGCTTTGGCGACCTACCGTCGCGAGCTGAATTCGACTTCAGCTATTCCGAGCCTTTTGGCAGCGACCAGCGCGTCGTCGTGCCATCCGCACAGGCCGGCACTTACTACATTCTCGCCGTCGGCGACACGCTGCAGAACTCCACCATACTTCTCGGCAATTACACACTTGATGCCAATTTTGTATTGTTCACTGTCTTTAACGAGTCATTCGGCGTCGGCGGCACAGCTGGCAACCGAACCATCGAAGTCGACGGTGTCAAGTTCGACCGCACAGTCACAACGACACTGACTGACGGCAACGGCTTCGAATTGCCCGCGAGCAACTACTATCGGACAAGCGAGACAAAGCTCTATGCGACATTCGATCTCAAACAAGTCATCCCCGGGATTTATGATGTCGTGTTCGAAAAACCGACGACTGGAGAGGTCTTCACAGTCGCAGACGGCATTGAGGTTATACCCGGCGGTGGCGGCGTAGTCGTTCCGTTCGTCGATACTCCTCCTGCCGTTCGTCGACCGCAGCATGATCCTGCCCTCCCATTCTCCTTCTTTGTACATTTAGGGAACTCCGGAATTAATGATGCACCTGTGCCGCTTGTAGTCGTGAGCAGTAATGCACCGTTTTCTCGCAATGCGGCAATACCGCGGGTAGTTGCCTCGATAGAGCCACCGTTCGTCGGATTTCCTGTTTCGCTGCTGGAGGGCAGTGCGGTCTGGCTCGTTGGCAGCACAAATGACGCCAACACTCCTGGTGTCATTCCGCCTGGGACGTCTTTTTCTATTCAATTCTTTGGATTAGTGGATCCAGGTCTTGAAGACATAATAATTCACGCGAATCGGCTGGGCATTGAGACGTCGGCTGAGTTGTTTCCCTGGGATAATTACAAAGGTTTGCTCTCCGAAAGAGTCGCTGCGCCTTCGGGGAGTTTCGATGCAGCTTTTGAACTACTTGCGGCGTCGCGTCCAACCTGGTTCGACGTAGGCCAACTTGTTGCCGAACGAGCTCGAATCATGACGCCGATCCGCGGTAGCGCGTCCAGTCTTCTTGACCTGATGCAGTTGGAGCTGGAGCATGCACTCGCGAATGTGACAAACAGCATTCGCGGCACGATCCATTCCGATAGTTTTAGCGTTAGCATTGGCGAGGTGTCGGTCCTGGCGCGCAATACGGCTACCGGTGAGACCCGATATACAACCACTCTTAGAGACGGCAGTTTCCTGTTTCATGGTCTGGAGCCTGGTGAATACAAAGTCGTTGCTATTGGATCGGCACATCGTATGGCCGCCAGTGTGAACGTCACCCTTTCGGATAGCGCGTCCGTTGATGATGTCGTGCTCACGCCAGAACTAGGCATCTCGTTCTTCGGGGTGGCACGGGACCAAACTGGAGTTCCGATACCTGATATCGAGATACAGCTTAGCAGTGTCGAGACGGGAAGGCTTTATCTCGCGCGAACCGACGCGTCCGGCGAGTTTGAGTTCGTTGGACTTCCAGCAGGAATTTATTCGGCGACAATAACCGGCGAATATCTCGTCGATCAAAGTACTTTCATCCTGATTCCCGATGTTCCCAAACAAGCTAACAATCTCGAGTTGATTCCCGCCAGTTCACTTTCCGGAGTTGCGCTAGGAGCGCGTGATTCGGGACTCTCAGCGCTGGCCGGTGCACTTGTAGTCGCCCGCGCCAGCAATGGCACGCAGCACTCCACAGTAACAAACGAGTCGGGCGCATGGACGATCAACCGGTTGCCAGAGGGCACCTACGTTGTTGAGGTATCGGCCAACGGGTTCTTGAGCGTCGCGTCGGAACCCGTAAATCTGTCCGCAGGTCAAAATGCCGCTCTGAGCCCGATCGAACTGCCTCAAGGTCATTCCCTAATGGTGGTCGTAACGCAGGCCAGCGACGGCGGAAGCGTATCGGACGCAGTGGTTGTAGCTTGGCAGAGCGGCGTCCCTCGTGCGATTACGGCGACAACCGACTCCAACGGGATTGCCATGCTCGCAGGCCTCAGCATTGGCACCTGGATGGTAAGCGTGGAAAGCTCGTTGTTCGCGACTTCTGTGCCCTTGGCTGTAGAGATTACATCGGCACAATCGCAAAATATAGCCGTCTCGCTCGAAGATGCGGCCACATTGTTCGGGACGGTTACGCTATCCAATGGCACGCCCGTCGGCGATGTGACCTTGATTCTGTACAACGATTCATCGAGCGCACCGATCGACTCTATGCACACGGAGTCTGACGGCACGTTCGTGTTCTCGCGGCTGCGCAAAGGCGACTACACGCTGGTCGCTATTTCCGACAATCTTGGCGCGTCGGTTGTACGACTAGCCGTAAACCCCGAAGTCGATTCGATGCCGACGGTCAATCTCGCACTGCGTGAGCCAGCGGGACTGAGTGGCGTCGTCAGTGATACCAATGGTTTGCCTATCGCTGCAGCCAGAGTTGAGCTTCAACTACTTGGGACCAGCGCGATCGAATCAATGACAGACGTTGACGGGCGATTTCGTATCAGGGAGATCGCCGCCGGAGCTTATTTGTTGCGTATATCCGCTCCGGAATATGCTTCGCAGCAACTAGCTGTTCGGGTACCGCCCGAAGGGACAACTCTCGAGATACCGTTGAGCTTGTTGAGCGCTTCTGACAACCGAGTTGTCATCAGCGGGACGATAGTCATGCAAGACGGATTGATGCCGGCATTGGGAGCTCAGATTTTCGCGACTACGGTCGATGGAGCCGCAATAGCGTCGACCATATTGAGCGACGACGGATTTTATAGTCTGGAAGTACCTGAGAATAGCCAAGTGATCGTATCGGTCATTCATGATACGGTCCTGTTTGACAGCAAGCTGGTTGGAATCGATCAAGTGGATTTTACAGTCGACTTCGTCGCTGGCTCTTTCCAGGTGTTCGGAACGCTGCAGGACGGTGGAGGAGGGCCGATTGTTGACGCGCAGATCTTGCTAACGGCACTTGCCGCGGATCCGGCCATTCGAACTATTATTGAAACACGGACGGACGACACAGGCCACTTCCTCTTTCCGGCAATGGTTGCTGGAAGGTATGTCATTGCAGTCAACGCCGACGGACGAGTGCCGGCAGCACTTAGCGTTGACGTTGACGACAGTGATATCGACGTCGGGGTCTTATCGCTTTCCCGCGAAAGAAGAATTGCCGGCCTGGTACTCGATGAGAACGGCGATGTGCCGCTCTCACCGGTCTCCATAGAATTGGTGGACGTGAGCGGCGACGAGGAGCTGCCGATCACGAGCATCGTCACATCGCCCGACGGGAGCTTTGCCCTAATCGGAGTGCGCGACGGAGAATACCTTCTGAGATTGAGGGGCGAAGCCTACAAGCGAACTGACATGCGCGTTGTCGTGAGCGCGGATATCGACCTTGTGCTGAGCGTCTCGCGCGCCGAGTCCCACTCGTTGGTAGGCAGGGCCGTAAGTGAAGCCGACGGCGATCCACTCGTCGGCGCCAACGTTCTTCTTTATCGCCTTGACGGATCAAGCCAGCTAATTGAAATCGACACGGACCAATACGGCCATTTTTTTGCGCCCGACATTACGGCAGGGAGCTATCTGGTCTTAGTCAGGTTTGGCGAGAGTGGTTCGCAGTCGATCATCGATCTTCAGTCAGACAGTACGATCGACTTTGAGGTCTCCTTAGGATCAAGTCCTGCCGATGGTCTTGCAGCGGCAGGCGTCTCATTATCGGTCGAGGCAGCTTCCTCGGACGAGTTGCCAAACACGTCAGACCAGTCATTGATTAACGAGGCCTTGACCACAGTCATCGAGAGGCCGGTAGATATACAACCCTTCCTGCAGGAGGCAGCGGAGGTGATTTTTACGATCGATCTGAATAGTGAACTGCTCGACGAGATCGAACGGACAACGCTCGCACACCAGATTGATGTCATCTTGTCGATGGTGGATGAATTGGATGCCCTAAGCACGTCGCTCGATAGTCAACGACGGGCACTTGAATCAATACAGGAACAGATTCAACTTCTACAGAATGATCGGAAGGATCTCCTTGTAGGCGCCGTAAGGTCAGTCATTTTAGACCTATCGAAGGTTGATAAGATCGGTCCCATTGAAATTACGCTAGAGGATATTAGAAGGATTTCAGAAGCAATAGAAGAAGGAGATAGGGGTAAGCTACAGGAGTGGATAGATGACAAGATTGAATCTACGATTAAGGATTTTACCGTTGGTACGATCGTGGGATCGACGCCGATTGGCAAGCTGCTCCAATTCCTCTTCAACCTTGCTGATGCACTTACACAAGCAGCTAATGATGGAATTCAAAAACGACACGAGCAAGCGGAATTAAGCACGCTGTTTTTCGATCAGCTTGAGCTCTACGAGCAGCAACTCGAAGGGTTAGCCGAAAAGCTTCGAGAAGGACAAGAGGCGTTAGATTTATTGGTCGAGTATCGCGATTACTTCCATGACACAAAGCCGGTTGCTCGGGGCGACGGGCCAATTCGTGTTCAAATCGGCGCCGTGTCCAACATCCCGGTTGGGGAATTGCTTGAAAATGACTACGATCCGGATGGGGACGATGTCGCCGTGGTCAACGTGTCGTATACGGCTATCGTCGGAAGCGCGATATTGCTGGGCGACGTAGTCCAGGTACAGGCGCCTACCGCAGAGGAACTCGAAGCATTGGGATTTGCTGGGACTGTCCCGGTTACTTTTTCGTACACGATCATGGACGATAGGCATTACGAGACGGCCAGTGCATCTGTGTCGATCATTTTTGGAGGCGAGAAGGGCGAATTCGACGAGGACAAGGAAGGCGAAGATGATGAAGAGAATATGGGAGATGATGGCGGTGAGGAAGGCAATACAGGTGGCGAAGAAGGGTCAGATGGCGGTACCGGCGGGAGCACCGGCACGACGAAAAAAGTAGGAGAGGTAGATCCAAATGACATTCTTGGCCCTCCAGGCTTTGGCGATGAGCGTTTTGTGGCTCGATCCGCCGTTCTGAATTACACCATTCGCTTCGAAAACGACGCGGTCCTTGCGAACGCGCCGGTTCAGGAATTGATGATTACTCAGCAACTGGATGGCGACCTAGACCATCGCTCATTCCGTTTGGGGATACTCGGGTTCGGGGCATTTGTCATCGATGAGGCAATGGGGGAGGCGTCCTATCAGGACCGTCTAGACTTCACTGAGGAATTCGGCGTTTTTATCGATGTCTTGGCGGGCATCAACGTAGTGACCGGTGAAGCTTTTTGGACGCTTACGTCAATTGATCCTGCGACTGGCGACATTCCGACGAATCCGTTGGTGGGGTTTTTGCCGCCGAACGTCGGTGGTATTGAAGGCCAAGGATATGTGACGTATTCGATTCGTCCAAAGGCGAATACCCAGACCGGGGACATCATTGATGCCGAAGCCCGAATTGTGTTCGGTTTCAATGAGCCGATTGACACGCCGCCCATATTCAACACGATTGATGCCGGAATCCCGACTAGCAGTGTGATGGCGCTTCCGAGGCAAGCAGATGACTTCGTTTTTCCCGTTTCCTGGGCAGGCGACGACAATACGGATGGTTCCGGCCTGGCTAGTTACACGATCTACGTCTCGCAGAATGGTGATCCATTCCGAGTCTGGCTCGCCGAGACGACACTCACCGCGGCTCAGTTCATCGGCGAACCGGCGACGCAGTACGCGTTCTACAGCATCGCGCGGGATAACGCTGGGAATGTCGAAGCGGCCCCAGGCTCCCCCGACGCCGTTACTACGACGCTATCACCGGTTGACGGTACACTCCCGGCCGTCGTCGCGAGCGTCGTGCAGCATGGCCTCACACAGCGTTCCTACGTCGACCATCTGCAGATAGACTTCACCGAATGGGTGAATCTCGGCGACTTGATCGCCGATGGCAGCATCACCAGCGCAGTCACCCTTACCAACCTAGGCGTCGACGCAACAAACGACGCAGATCAACAGATCGCCCTGACTGCCGGACAGTTCAAGTACGAATATGACGACACGTTGGGAATCTCCCGGCTGATCTGGTCGCTCGATGAGTTTGCGGGAACGAATGTGTCGCTCGCCGACGGGTACTACAGATTTGTCATCGACGCAAGCTTGGTTACCGACTTGGCCGGCAACCCGCTGGATGGCAACGGCGACGGAACCGGCGGAGACCACTACGAACTGACATTCCATCGCTTGGCTGGCGATGCCGACGGCAACATGGTCGTCGACTCTGCCGACATGGACGTTGTAAACGCGGCGCTCGGATCAACCCCAACGTCAGCTACCTGGAACGCGAATGCCGACCTTGACCGCGATGGCAGAGTCACGGTCCGCGATCGCACAATCGTCGCCCGAGCCGACGGCGCTGCCATCGAGTTGCCGGCGGCACCAGTGATGCCGGCGGCTATTGCACTGCCCGGTGACTTCAATGGCGACGGTCGCGTCGACGCCGCCGACTACACGGTTTGGCGAGTAAACCTGGGCGTCAACGACACTCAAAGCCCAGTAGCCGGCGATGCAGACGGCGATCTTGACGTAGACGACGCCGATTACTTGATCTGGAAAACCAACTTCGGACGTTCCACGGCTGCACCCCAATCCATCGAAATCCCGCAAGCGCCGCTTGCGGTCACCACGTCGGTCGAGACAACATCGATACCCGAGGTAAGCCTGGCGATTACAACGGCCGGTGACCAATCCAAGCGCGCTAATGAGCCGAGCAATGTAGCCACCAACCATTTAAAGCTTGCTGGGCAGCTCGTCAAGACAGCACGAGACGAGCTATTTAGCCGGCTGGCTAATGTGCATGCGTATGACGCGGTGCAATTTGATCGCCACAACCGATTCAGACCAGCCGTGCTGCGGAACGAACGAATTCTGAACAATGAATTGGTATCGCATGAGCTGCTGACGAGCATGGCATTGAACCGCTCAATTGGAGCAGACCGGCAGGATCCATTGTTTGCGAACAGACTTTGCCGCGACCAACGTGATGCCGCACGGATTGGCGTCGACGACGCGTTTGCCGACCTGGGCTTTTTCGACGGGGCGTTTGCGGGCCTCAAAAGCTCCTGGACCGAGCGCATACAGTAGTCGCTATTCACAATGGGATACTAACTCACAGAAACGCTTGCCGCTGAGTGCAGCCACCCCTTGGACTTGCCGAATAAGTTCAAATTCCCGCTTGCTCGCCGGAGCACCATACCCGTTTAAGTACACACGCTAATGAAGCAACGAACAAATCTGATCGCCGGCTAGTCCGGTCCTGGTCGAGTTATAGCTTCGTTTATGGTTGCTTCGTACTTTTTGAGGACTCCATGCTCCACCATTTTTTTTCCGCCGTCATTTTGTCGGGTCTGCTGACGCAGACTACTCTCGGTGCTAGTACGCAACTGATCGAGGGGCTGCCAAGCTCCTACATACCCGGTCAGCCGGTTACGTTCAATGTCCGCCTGCCGGCTATCACGAATCTCGGCTCGTACAACATCGACGTCGTATTGGAAAGCACAACAGGCACTGCCGGTTCCGATTTCTTTTTCGACGTAGCCACTGCAGCTCCTTCAGTGACGAATTACGTCTTCCCTTCCACCGACAATTTCTTTGATGCAGTCAACGTCGATTCGCCATCACAGCACCGAATCACGCTGACGGACTTTGACCTTGTCGGTGTGAATGTCGTCACAGGCGTGAACGACCGGGTCGCAACGGTTGTCTTCCAGACGGCCTCGACTTTCGACGGGCCGGTAAGCGTTTTTATTGCCGCCCCCTTATTGATATTAGACACGCCCAACATCACGCCCACACCCATCCAAGATTTCGAGACACTCCGGAACGACATCGCTGCCGCCGGAGCCATCGAACTGAGGTCAGTACCCGAACCGTCCAGTTTGCTGATGAGCGCATCGCTGCTCCTTGCAGTGTTTGGAGTCGAGAGAGAAATTGGCCGATGCAGTACGGGGTTTCGACGTAAAGTCAAAGGCTTGCGCATGCGTCACTTGTGTTGAATCACAATGCAAGTGACCCGACGCGGTCGACTCGTCGATTTGGATGGCAGCTATGACTCTCCTGACGCCTAGTACAGGATTTGGAGGAAGTTCACGCGTTCTAACGAGGCACACCATGATGTCTACCGGTAGGTCTCGGAATTTGGGAGCCAATTCAACATGGACTGCGTGCATTTTCCGTTCATTGCAGTCGCGCAACCCGCACCTATATTAGCTTTGCTGGTTGGCTGCGCGTAGGTTGCTATGCCATCCAATACGGGCACGAAAGCTGCAATTCGTAGCTCGTTGCGCGCATGGCCGACGGCGACCGCACATCGTCCGATGCGCGGCCATCGATATTTCCAAGTATTTTCGGAATTACGCTACTGGCTTCATCAAATCGGCGAACTCCGCACCCGGCTCGTTGGTCGGATGCAGAGTCCGCCGATTTCATTTGGGTTTGCCATTTTCCATTTCCAACTTCAGCAGAGATACTCCCGATGACTTCTAACCTACTGAGATATCCGGTCGTAATCGCACTTCTTAGCCTTGTGGCATGGCGATGCATCGACATTCAAATCTGTTACGCAAACCTTGATGTGTTTTCGGAAGGCATGCAGACACCTCAGACCATTTCACAAGTCCCCGCAGGATTCGGGAGCATTCAAGGCGATTACGTCGTTCCCGATACAGGTACGGCGCTGGACGGCACCTATCACATCTGGCTTATGTCGGCCGATGACGGCGCCTTTACGGAGTTCGCGAATCTGGGAACGGCGCTACCGAATAGCTCAGGCCCGCGCGGCGGATTATTTCTTCCTGAATCCTTCGGCGACATCGGCGGTCGATACCTCACCGCTTTCATGGAACGCGACTTCGCCGACCTGAATGCGACGCCCCAAAGAGATATCCTCGTACGCATCGTTACCGTCGACTCGTCGGGCAACGTCGACGACTTTGTGAGATTCGAGTATCAAGGGCCGATCGGTACGCCGTTTGAAGAGTCTTTCCCCTTCTTCCCATTCGCGATTACGACGCCGGTGCTCGCGCCGCAAGACTTCGGAAGTTTGGGCGGCCAAGTCGTCTTTACTGACCAGTGTCACCGTGCATTTCAAAACCGGCCACTCGCGTGCATTGTTAAAACCGGCCGGT
>CAZJWY010000006.1:0-36852 GCA_964549545.1 uncultured Planctomycetaceae bacterium
GCAATCGATTCCGCTTCCGGCTTTTAGGATTGGAGGTGTGTTGTGAATCGATTTTTTGCTTCTTGTGCCGCGAGTCTTTGCGGCGAGGGATTGTTTGCGCTCCCACTGCAAGCTCAGGGTTCTGCCGTGCAATCACGTACGCACAGATGGGTGCGTGGGATTCTAGGGGCATTGGTTTGCGCACTAACGGCGAATAACGTAGCGGCTGCTACGATCTTTGAAAGCGGCACGCTGGGACCGACTGGGATTGCGCGAAACGACGTTACTAGTGGTAGCAACGTCAATGCTTCTGTTTTTGTCGGTGTGCGTTTTTATCTTGATCAGCCGGTAATCACGACGCAAATCGGCGGCCATTTCGTCAAAAATACGGACGCAAACCAATCTTTTTTCGGCGCTATAGTGGCGCTGACAGACCAAAATGATTTTCCAGATTCGGGAAATCTATCAACATCCGATGTTATTGGCACGAGCTTCCTGGCGTTCCCAGAGCCTTCGAATGAGGTTCTTGGAACGTTGGAGAGACTGCTGAATCCCGGCTGGTACGCGCTTGTTTTTGGCAGCGGGCTTTTCGGCGCGTCTGGGAGCGGAGTAGGGCTCAATAACGGCGCGGATCTCGCTGATCCCGTCTACATCGGCTGGCAACCAGGATCCGGGTGGTTTAATTTATCCAACCTGTCCGATGTGATTGAGTTCAACAATTTCCACTTTCTCATTATAGGAAGCGCTGTTCCCGAACCCTCTACATTTGCTTTAGGACTTACAACCCTGGTAATCGCAGCACTTGCCATGCGGCGAAGATAGTATCATCAACAATCAACTCCCGCTGCCGGTTGTCAAAACGAACGGAGGACAAAATGGTTAGCATTTCCACCGTATTGAACAAGCTGTTCGCCACGTTTAAATCCGCAAGAAAGTCTTCTGGCCGTCGGCATCGCGTATATAGAAGAAACTTGTGTTTCGATCAATTGGAAGATCGTCGGTTGCTTGCGGTGTTAACAGTGAATTCGGCTTTAGACAATACGATTGGCGGTGATGGTTTGATCACGTTGCGGGAAGCATTGGATGCTGCAAATCAATCTCCCGGTCCCGACACGATTGAATTCGACTCGAGCTTGAACGGCGGGACGATCCTGCTAACGCAAGATGAGTTGTCAATCACCGAGTCCCTTACGATCGATGCGAGCATGCTCTCGAACGGTATCGCGATCGACGCCGGCGGCAATGGCCTCGCGGCAGGGTACACCAGCCGCATCTTCAATATCACGGACCTGACAAGTGGCACCGCGCCGCCGGAAGTAACGCTCATCGGGTTGACGCTTACCGGGGGCGACGTGGCGAGCGAGGGTGGCGCGAATGTCGACATCCAACAGTCAAAGATTACCGGAAATCACTCGGACGTCAGCGGCGGACTCAGGGCGATTTTTGCGTTGGCTGCTTAGATATGTTATGCTGACGGCGGGGCCCCCATATGGCTGGAATTCGTCCGCCATCGAGCGGTGGAAGCGAGGCGACTAATGAGAATGAACTACATGCTTATCTCTGCCATCCTGGTTGGATGGTGCGTGGACTTTGAGGTAGCTCATGCGGCCATCATCTATAGTCAAGCTACGCCAACGCCACCAATCGGGGCGTTCAGTTCGAACGATGCTGGCAACCCGACTGATCAGAAGATTGCTGATAATTTCTTGGTTAGCGGCGCTGAACCAGTGACGATACGTTCGCTCCGCTTCATCGGTGGATACGGAGTGAGAAATCCACCGCCGAGTTCCCCGCCCCTGGATGCGCTTCCAACTGACAACTTCCGTGTGATGTTTTTCGCGGACTCGGCGGGAGCGCCGGGGGCTCCATTAGCCGGCGGAGATTTTCATGTAGGAACCGCAGTGCAGCGAACTCCCACTGACGGAAGTTCGCTAAGCGGTAATATCACTCCAATCGAATACTTTCTCGATTTAGGCACGGGCTTTAGCGTAAATCCGTTGACTGCTTACTGGATATCAATAGTAAACAATTCCGAACCCACTTTTTTTTGGGTGTGGGCACGCGCGGAGGGTGTACTTGATCAGCAAGCGGCTTCGACGTTCGGCGACATCACGACCGGACCATGGAGCATGTTTATGAGTGGTGGTATGTTTTTCGAGTTGAGTAACGACAATATACCCGAACCATCATCATTGGTAGCCATTCTAGTTGGTGGTTATGGGGTATGTTTTTTGCGGAAGCGGCGAGTTCTGTACTGATTCCACACGATGCCATTCAGGCGCTTCAAATATTTCGACGTCACAGGAGGACTAAACAATGTCTAGAGCAAATCGAAATGGCTTTCAACGTACACGCTGTTTGCGTTTTGAAGCATTAGAGGATCGCCGTGTGCTTTCAACTGTTACGGTTTCTGCTCTTTCAGATGTTACGGATGGTGATACCAGCAGCATTATCGCGTTAATCGCGAATCCCGGGGCCGATAACAAAATATCACTCCGTGAAGCGATTGATGCTGCGGAACATACAGGCGGTGCTAATGAGATAAAGTTCAGCACCGTCTCTGGCGACGGCCTCAACGGCGGAACGATCACGCTCACGCAAGGCGAATTTGAAATCACTGAGTCGCTGACGATCGACGCGAGCATGCTGACGAACGGCCTGACGATTGACGCCAACGATACCACACCCGAGACGTTAAGCGACGGCATTCGCATTTTCAATATTACTGATACATCTGGTGGCAGCGGTCCACCACTGGTCACGTTGATTGGCCTGACATTGACCGGCGGCGATCCCACCTTTTCCTTCAATGCTCCTTCGCTGCAGGGCGGCGCTATTCGGTCGGAAGGTCGGCTGGTAATTGAGGGATGCAACTTTCACGATAACCAGGCGACCTATGGAGGGGCAATTTACATTGCCGTATCGGGCGGCGATCCGTCGACTCAGCGAGACGTACTCACGATCGACGAAGGCAGCGTCATCACGAATAACCACGCGTTTACGGGAGCTGGCGTGTACATCGCGTCCGGCAGCATGGGCTCGCCGACTGCCGATACCTTTACGATCCGCGCTACCACGATCTCGCACAACAGGACGTTCGAAAGCGGGCCGGGACTCCCAATAGTGGTCGGCGGTGGTATTTTCGCGCGGCTGTTCGGCGCCGAACTTGTGATTGAAGATAGCACGCTCGAACAGAACGAAGCAGATGGCGAGGGGGGCGGAGCCGCGCTCGAAACAACCGGCAATGGCGCGAATGACCCGACACTGGTGACCATTACCAACACGCGGATCGCCGGGAATTCCGCTACTATGGGTCGTGGTGGCGGCATTTATCAGTTCGGTGAGAATACCAACCTGTCGATTTTGGAGAAATGCGTTATTGAAGGTAATGGTGCCGAAACCGGCGGAGGTGGCATTCATGCCTCATCGGACGGTGGGAGTCTCGACATTCAATCGAGCCGCATCACGGGCAATCACACCACTACCGGTTCCGGCGGCGGCATCTTTTCCGCCGTTCAGAGTTTGACCCTCAACGCCACTGAAATCCTCGACAATCATATCGCGGGAGGGCCAACGGGCGGCGGGCTTCATGCCAGCGTGACCGACGGATTGATTACCATTGAGGGATCGATCTTTGATATCAACACGGGATCGGGTTGGTACTTTGCCGGCGGAGGAGCCTATCTTAACGTCGACAACTCCATGGTAACACTCACGAATAGTATTTTCTCGAATAACGAATCGCTGGGAGAGGAGGCCAACATAGCTGGACTCGGCATCGTGGCATCGAACAATTCGGTTGTCTGGATCGATAAGGTCAAGATCACGGAGAACCACGCCGGCGATGACGTTGGGGGATTATACATTTTGAATAATGGCAGCGATGTTGAGTTGATAAACAGCACGATCTCGGGAAACACGGCGAGCTTCATCAACGGACCGATGGGATTCAATTACGCGGCGGGGGTGTGGATTCAGGCTTACGGTGGCGCACAAACGACTATCGAGAACTCGACGATCTCGGGTAATAGTACTACTGCCAACGCCGATGGCGGCGACCTGAACGGTGGCGCCGGGGGTATTTTCATTCAAGTGGCCGCGGGGACAACCACAACGATTTTGAATAGCACCATTTCCGGCAATGTAGCTGAGGGCTCTGGCGGAGGGATCAAAATTTCCGAGCCATATAGTTCCGCGGGCGGAAATGTGTTTATCCGACACAGTACAATCACCAACAATCGAGCGGACTCGGATGACAACGATACGGGGACCGGAGGTGGCATCGATATCGGGTACTCGCTCACCAACGTAACGATCGATCATACTATTATTGCTGGAAACTTCCGCGGCATCGAGTCGACACCAGATGATGTCAGCCATGCGTTATTTGGACCTAGCCCGTTAGCGGCAATGTGGAGCCTGATCGGTGATGGGACGGGAGCAATCATCGACGATATAGCAGGAAATCTGATTGGCAATGTCACTGTTCTAGGGCCGATCGACCCGCTGCTTGCGCCGTTGGCTTGGAATGGCGGCCCTACGGAAACGCACGCACTGCTGGCCGGGAGCCCGGCGATCGATGCGGGCGACCCCAGCGCAACAGGTTTGCCCACCTATGACCAGCGTGGCGAAGGTTTCCTTCGCAAGTATGGGTCGGCCGTCGATATCGGTGCTTACGAGATCGGGCTGGCGAAGGTGATCCAGGTCGTTGTGAGTGGGTCGAGTTCCACGCATGCTCCTTATGACTTTGCCGGGGTGGTCGGCAGCGGCGAGCAGATTCGCACGGTTCCGGTCGGCGGCGCGGATACGATCCAAATTCGATTCAGCGAAGCGGTGACGGCCAGCAGCGGCGACGTGACAGTGCAAAGCGCGATTACCAGCTCGTTCTATTCGGGCTCGCTGACGATGAGCGCCGACGGCAAGACCGCGACCTGGCAGTTGACGTCTGGGGTCTTTGTGGCGGATCAGATCGTGCTCCATGTGGATGACGGGATCACGGGACTCATTGGCGCGCTCGATGGCGAGTGGACCAATCCGACGTCGCTCACCGCGACGGGGACCAGCACGTTTCCATCGGGTAATGGGACCGCGGGGGGTGACTTTGTATTCTATTTCACGGTGCTGAGCGGCGACTTCGGACGCAACAACATGATTGACGCGAGCGATTGGGTCTTATGGCAAAAATGGAGCGGGAAGACAAGCGGCGCCCTATTCAAGCAGGGCGACGCCGACGGCGATGGCGACGTCGACCAAACGGATTACAATATCTGGCGATCTGAATTCGGCTTGGATTTTACCGTATGGCCCACGTAGCGGCGCTGTCTTAGCCGGAGGTAGAGGATTAGAGGTTAAGGTTCTCTCCGGAGCCTATTCCAAGGCACCCTCACCCCGGCCCTCTCCCAAGGGGAGAGGGGGTTTTGTTGGAGTCCTTAAAAGAAGGGCGTCCGTGTTTCGATTGCTCAAGCAATGGATTCAAGAAATCGAATAGTTCCTTGGTCGCGGGGTCGTCGGGCAGGCCGAGGTCGGCGTTGAGCTTTTTGTGGTGAGTGGCTTTTGCTCCGAAGAGCTTGACCGGAACGTCGGCCTTTTTGAGCACGGCGGCGAGACGCTTGGCTTGGGCTTCGTTGTCGTGTCGTTCGGCGACGTAGAGGATCAGGAAAGGGGGGATGCCTTTGTCTGTGGCGATGTGGGTGACGGCGGAGAAGTCGGCGTGTTTTTTCGGATCGTTGCCGAACTTGAGGCGGTGGCCGTATTTCGGAAGTGGAAGGCCGTGCAGTTTCTGGCGAACCTCCGTCGTTTCGATCATGGCGGGGATGTCGAACGTGTCGCCGTCGACGGGGACGCAGCCTTTGAGCGCGCTGAAGGGAACGCCTTCGGCTTTTGCGTAACGCTCATCTGTGCAAAGGAGCGCGGCAAGTTGGGCTCCGGCGGAGTGGCCCATGACGAAGATGCGGTTGGGGTCGCCGCCGTAGCGGGCGATGTTTTTGTGGACCCAGCCGAGGGCTTTGGCGACGTCTTCGGTGAGCAGCCCCATTTCGACTTGAGGCAGGAGTCGATAGTTGGTCGACACGAAGATGAAACCACGTTCGGTGAATGCGCGAGGCTTCTCTTGAACGTCCACCTTGTCGCCAGTTACCCAACCGCCGCCGTGGATCCAGAAGATGACGGGAAGGTCCTTGGCGCTGGCCGGCGCGTAGACGTCGAGTACTTGGCGGTCTGCGGCCGGTTCAATGTAGGGGATGTTTGACGTAAGGTTTTGCGCATGCGCGGTAGCCATAAGCAACAGGCAAATGGAGACTGCCTTGATGAGTGAGAAAGACATAGGACTTAAGAACTTTTCTGAAATGGTGAAGCTGCGGGGATTCGCAGTTGTCGACGGGAGTTGGAAAGGTCTCACGCAGAGGCGCGGGGGGCGCGGAGAGAGAGGAACTTTGGAACACTAATCTGCGCTAATCTTCGCTAATGAGAGATTATATTAGCGATGACAAGTGGAGATTGGTGTTCCTACAGTTCCCCCGCGTCCTCTGCGCCCCTGCGTGAGCTTATCGAAGAATAACTGTACGCGTACCAAATTGAGTAGCCACGAAAAACCCAAAAAGCCACCAAAAGTTTTCGTGTCTTTTCGTGTTTTTTGTGGCTATTGCATCGAAAAGGGTTAACAAGGGTGGGTGGCAGCTGGTTTGCCAGGCACAGCCTGACCTACTCCATCAGCCATTTCGAGATTGCTGTTTCTTTGTTTGGGGAATCGTCCTGAAATATATGTAGCTGATTCGACTGCCCTGATTTCTTGTAAAAGTCTGCAACGAATTCGACAGCCTCCTTGTCACCCACGACCCCGAGGCGGGAAGGAGTGGCGAGGGCCAGCAGGCCGGGGATGTCGAGATACTTGGCTCCACCGGGGAGGAACTGCGGATCGCGGTAGTTGAGTAGTTTGCCGAAGCGGAAGTTGCCGGTGTCGATGGCGGCGGCGTCGACCGCGTCGCCAGCGACGGCGAGTGCGGCGGCTGCGACGGGGCCTGCTGAAGCAAGGCCCGCCACGGCTACGGACTTGGGGCTCGGTGTTTTATCTACATCGGCGGTGCGAATGTGTTTGATGAGCGTGAGAATGTCGTGCGTGCGGTGAGCGAAGAGGGAGTGGTTGTAGCCGAAGGTGTAGGCGGGGGCTTCGCGGTTATTCTCGACGGTGCGGGTTTGTTTCGGCGGCTGGCCGTCTATGAAGAACTCGCCTTGGTTCAGGAGGTCCGCGCCGACAATCGTAGCGCCGGATTTCACGAGGTCTGCAACGGCGGGGTTTAGCAAGCAGGTTTCGTCGAAGAGTGCAGATTTTCCGTCGTCGTCTAGCCAAAGGACGACGCGCCCGTTCCACTTTTTGGGATAAAGCCAGACGACGGGAAGCTCTTCGTTGTAAGTTTTGTTGCGAACGAGGCCAGTCATTTCGAGGTAGTCGCCACGGTCGGCTTTGCTCGTGGTGGCCCATTCGGTGTCGCCGGCGGTTTCGTAGGTGCGGCCGAGGAGGGCTTCGACGGCTGGTAGGGCTAGCTTTCGGAATGCGTTGGGTGAAGAGGCCGCCTCGCGGATTTGTTTGTCGGCATCCTCGGTAAACCAACGGAGGAGCGCACGCTCGAAGTCGGGGTCGGCGGCTTTCGGCGCGGGATGGTCTTTGTCCCAGACGGTTAGCTGACTGCAATGGAGCAACTCGTAGTCTTTCTCGGCTTCGATCTCGGGAGGGCCGAGCTTGAAGTGTTTGTTCAGCCAATCGAAGAACGCGGCGCGGGCGACGGCATTGTAGTTGTGTGGGAACTGTTCGCCGCGGGCGAGCGTCACATTGTCGGGCTGGCCGAGAAGCGCGTACAGCTCTTGCAACTCGGGGAAGCCCTTGGTCGACATCTGGTTCGTCCAATCGTTGGCGGTGGTCATGCCGAGGGGCTTGGGGGCGAAGAGGGCGGCGAACTCGACGTTGCCGGTGTCGATGCGAAGGAGCGAGGCGTTTTCGCAGGTGCAGCCGCCTTGCATGGCGGTGCTGACCATGACGGCCGGAAAGGAGAGTTTTACGCGGGGGTCGATCGCCGAGAGGATCATGGTTTGTGTGCCGCCGCCGCTGGCGCCGGTCATGGCGATGCGCCCGGGGTCGACATCGGAAAGGCTCAACAGGAAATCGAGAGAACGAACCGCGTTCCAGGTTTGCAGGCCCATGACGCTTTGCAGATGGGCTTCGGCCTGGGGGCTGTAGAGGCCCCAGTTCTCGGTCGTGTTCATGTCGGGGCGCTGCTTGGCGAAATGATGAACCACGTCGGCTGACAATTGGATGGAGTCGGAGTCACTGAGCATGTCCCACTGCCAGACGATGCAGCCCATGCGGGCGAGTTGGACACACATCGACTGAAAGATGCTGCGGCCGCCGCGGGCGAATTTTTCCTGGCCGGTTTCGATCTCCTTTTGCACCGCTTCGTCGCTGGCTTCGGAAAGGCGAGCGTCTTTCCAATGGCCGTGGGCGAAAAGGACGCCGGGGGCTTTGTCAGTGATTTTCTTGGGTCGGTACAAATTGCCGGTGACGAAGAAGCCAGGGACGCTTTCGAAGTAGACTTTCTCGATCGTGTAGTCGGGCTGGTCGATTTTGCCATGAATGACGGCGTTGAGCGGCGTCTTCGTGGGCATCGGCCAGAGACCTTCTGCGACGAGAATTTGCTGGCGAATGCGCTCGGCACGGGCGTTCCAGTCGTCGATCGACTTCGGCGGGACGAACGGGAAGTAACCGTTGAGGTCTTTGAGCGGCTTGAGCCGAGAGTCGTTCGGCAGGACGCTTGGTGGTAGGGCGCGCGGCGGGGCGGCGCGAAGCGACACAACAAGGGAGAGAGTAGCCGCTACGGCAATGAGCAAGGAACGAACGTGATTCGTGACAAATCGGTGAGTTGGCATGGGGCCTATTATCTGCGATGGCTTCGAACAAATGAAGATGCGGGATTTGGCTTACAGCATTGGGGAAGAGATGGCCACGAAAAGCACGAAAAGACGCAAAAAGCAGAAAGTCGGTTTTGAAACTGCTTCGACAGGCTGAATATATAGCCCGGCTGTTCTGGCCGGTTGTCATCTCCCATGGGACTTAGGGCGATGGATTCGGCGGCGAGCAACCGACCCGAGACGGGTCGGCTATATATCCGAGTTGGCCGGCGTTAAAACGCCGAGAGAATTAATCCACCGCTCCATGGTCGCGGTTGAAGGCCTCGACATACCAGGTCTGCACGGCGATTTGCTGCTTGCGGACACGGGTGAGAAAAGCGGTGCCCAGTTCGACGATGAACCGGATATGCTCCAAAGCTTTCTCTTCATCAGGCTCCATCTTTGGGACGTGCTGAGCTGACCGCCCGATCGATTGGGAGAGTTGAGCGCGGTGCTCCTCAACGGATGCATCTTCAGCACGCAGTTGCTCGATGCGCGGCAATAACTCGGAGTCCTGCTCGGCCATCTCCTCATACTGGCGTGGATGAAGATGTTTGACCTGAAAATGAACTTGCGCAGACACTTCTTCCCACAACTGCCGGACGGCTTCCAGCCAGACAACCAATTCTCCAGAAATCATGGGAGTAAGAAGGCTTGCTTCGAAATTGTCCAATGCGACCTTCAAAGCATCCGGCGAATGGTTCGCTTCACGATTGGAATGGGCGCTTATTTTAGCCATTGGAAAAACTCCTTTCCCATGAACCTCCACGAGGTAAATAACGGTGGGACAGGCGTTACGGAAACCAAGACTTATTGAGAACGCGCGGTAATTGGACTCGATAAAGCTGTCGGCTGTCGGCTGTCGGCTGTCGGCTGTCGGCCAGAAAACAAAAGGCCAATCGCCGCGCAGTCTTCAATAGAATTAGACGAAACCTAAGGAAATACCTTCAGAATAGCGAGCAAATGATATGCCTTAGGCTCATCGATCTGGAGAGAGCACAGATGGTCGTTGATCGGCCAAAGTGGTTGGTTTGCTACCAGACGGATGCTGATTTAGGGGGTTTGATTTGGCTTTTGGTCGCAATAGGACCAGCCATACCGCGGCAATTGAGACATAGCTATCAGATGTCTTATTGGTCCGATAAGTGCTATAGCTAGATGGCGCTGGCGAAAGTACTCGCTTCTTTTTTACCCGCTCCATTTGTGAATCTTGGTATGCGAGGACGCATACCGGGCGTTCTTTTGTGCTTTGCGGAGCGTTTTCCGAAGTGGCATTCCCACATCCGGGCAAAGAATGAAAAGAATGCGGGTCTTGGTTGGATGGCTGCTCACCTTACAGTTCATTCCTGCCTTTAAATGAACGAGCAATAAGGGCTAACGTTCCAACCGACAAGGGCGCAAACCCCTGTGTCCTTGGACAAAACTGCTCTGCCCTAAATCCAATGATTGTTAGCCAATACGTACGGATTCTGGATAGTGGTCTCGGCCTTGTTTCCGCTCAATGGAGCAGGTCGAAACATTATACCAAACAGACCCCCTTTGGCGGATAATGGTTGCAAAGCAACCCGGGTTCCGCAGCAGCCCCCTGGGCCCCGCGACGGGGTGAAACATTTGAATAGCTTAAACCCAAGCAAGACGAGCCGGGCGCCTTCCTCTGGCAAAACCTCGGCGAAGGCCTTTCGCATGAAGACCAGCGAGCCTGTCAACATCTTGATCGTCGACGACCTGCCCGAACGGGCAGCGGCAATCGAGGCCTCGCTGGACGAGCTGGGCCAACATATCGTCAAGGCCAACTCGGGGCGCGAGGCGCTGCGGTGCCTTCTGAAAGACGACTTCGCCGTTATTTTGCTCGACGCGGACATGCCTGAGATCAGTGGTTTCGAGACAGCGGCGTTCATTCGTAAGCGACGGCGGTCGGAGCACACGCCGATTATTTTCATGACGGAGTCGCCCGACGATGCCCAACTTGCCAAAGGATGCGCGCTGGGAGCCGTGGATTACGTCTCGACTCCGATCGATCCGGACTTAGTGCGGACGAAGGTCCGCGTATTTGTCGACTTCCATCGGCAGGCGGAAAAAATTCGGCAAGAGGCGGCCTGCCAAGTGGCCGAAAGGGCGGAGGAGCGCTATAAGCTTTTGGCCGATGCGAGCCGGGAGCTGTCACGCTCGCTTGAGTTCGACACGACGCTCAGCAGCTTGCGTCGCACGATGGTGCCCAATCTGGCCGATGGCTGCCAGGTCGTTCTCTACGACGAGAACCGGGACATGTGGTTCTCGCACGCATCGGATAATGAAGGCAACAAAAAGAAGACGTCGAGCTCGCACTCGCGAATTGAGCGCGTCGATCCGCGATTGTCTCAAGTTGTAGGAGAGGCGGTCGAGAGCGGCCACGCACAGCCAATCAATCCCGTGATCGTTCAGAACGCTCCCGCCTTGGACTCGAAGCAGAAATGGGCGAGCGCGGTGGTGGTTCCGCTGGTTGCGCGGGACACGCCGCTGGGTGCGATCGTTTGCTGTGCGGAAAGCGAGCAATTCGAGCCCGCCAACCTCGCCCTGATTGAAAATCTGGCGGGCCTGGCCGCGACCGCGCTCAAAAACGCCCAGTTATTTCAAGACAAGCGCGATGGCGAGCGACGCAAAGACGAGTTCCTGGCCATGCTCGGCCATGAGCTCCGCAACCCGCTGGCGGCAATTACCAATGCCGGGGAACTGACCAAGCTGCTCGATCCGAGCGAAGCGACGTTTGCCGAATCGCTGGACATTATCCGGCAGCAAGCGGCGCTCATGAAGCGGCTGGTCGACGACTTGCTCGATGTTTCGCGGATCACGAGCGGCCGCGTGCAGTTGCAAAAATCGCAAATCGACGCGGGCGAAATCATTACGCGGGTCGCCGAGTCGCACGATGCTCTGTTCTCGTCGCGTGAACACACACTCCACTTGGATACGCCAGACGAAGAGACCCTGCTCGAGGCCGATCCCTATCGGTTGGAACAAATCCTCTCAAACCTGTTGGTCAACGCGGCCAAGTATACCGACTCGGGCGGGGAAATCTGGTTCAGCGCCAAGCGCGAGGGATCGGACGTGGTGTTTCGAGTGCGCGACACGGGCATCGGCATCGGGCCCGATTTGTTGCCGAATGTGTTCGATCTGTTCGCTCAAGCGAATCGCTCTCTGCACCGGGCGGAAGGTGGATTGGGGATTGGCCTGACGATTGTCCGCGGCCTAACCGAGTTGCACGGCGGACGAGTCTCCGTTGCGAGCAAGGGATTTGGCCGTGGGACGGAGTTCGTCGTTGCGATTCCGGGCGAAACACAAGAAACCAAGCGCATCGCGACGCCGCCTGCTCCCTTCCATGAAAAAACTTCGCAGCCGCGACGGGTGCTGGTCGTCGAAGATCAACCGGCGCTGTTGCGGGTGACGGTCGCGCTATTGGAAAAGCTGGGGCATGAAGTGCGCTCGGCTGCCGACGGGCACGAAGCGCTCCTGGTGGCGCGGGAATACAATCCGGATGTCGTGCTGCTTGATATCGGGTTGCCCGGCATGGACGGATACGAAGTGGCACGTTGCTTGCGTAACGAAATGGGAGACGACACACCGATGCTGGTAGCGATGACGGGCTACAGCCAGCATGAAGTCAATCGCCATGCACGCAAGGCGGCATTCGACCATCATCTAGTCAAGCCAGCGGACATGGGAACTTTGAAAGAGCTGCTCACGCAAACCAAATGACGAAGGCCGTCGTATTGCTGAAATCGGCGTGGGAAGAACAGGAAATTGGTCGACGAGGCTGGCCCAACCGAGTCATCGCAGGGTGTAAAAGCAACGATTGCGTAAGGTTTGACGCTCATCGAAAGCCGAAGTTGGAAGGATACCGCCTGTACGTGGGCGCAGCGGCTGGCTGAAAATGATAGAATTGCCTTTGCAGGGCAATGTACTCACATATTAGGAGCACAGGTCCGATGTCTCGAATCCTTGTCATCGACGACGATCGTTCCGTACGCCATCTCATCGCCAAAGCATTCGAAGATACGGATGTTCAAGTTGTCCCGGCCGCCACGGCCGAGGAAGGCTTGGAGCTCCTGGGCGAGGCGCAATCGGATGTCGTTCTTTTGGATATTTTGCTGCCGGAATCGTCGGGGCTCGAGCTATTCGAGCGAATCCGCACGATCGACCCGAAGCTGCCGGTGATCTTCATCACGTCGCTCTCGAGCAGCGATACGGCGATCAAGGCGATGACGCTCGGTGCGTTCGATTATTTGCTGAAGCCGCTCGATCTGGCGCGAATTCGCGACCTCGTACGACAGGCGATCGAGATTCGCCGGCTGATGAGTACTCCGGTCACGATGCCCGGCTCGCGGAATACCGATATCAACGGCAACCGCGTGGTCAACCGTGGCGATACGCTGGTTGGCAATAGCGCGCAGATGCAAGATGTGTATAAAGGGATCGGCCGCGTCGCACCGCAAGACGTGACAGTGCTGATCCGCGGCGAGAGCGGCACCGGTAAAGAGTTGGTCGCCCGCGCGCTGTATCAACATAGCCCGCGTGTGGCGGGCCAGTTTCTGGCGGTGAACTGCGCCGCGATTCCGGATGCACTGCTGGAGAGCGAGCTCTTCGGACACGAAAAGGGCGCCTTTACCGGAGCTGATCAGCGCCGCATTGGCAAATTCGAGCAGTGCTCGGGCGGCACGCTGTTTTTGGATGAGATCGGCGATATGTCGCCGCTCGTGCAGAGCAAGGTGCTTCGCGTGCTGCAATCGCAGCAGTTCGAGCGCGTGGGTGGCAATCATACGATCACGACCGATGTGCGTGTGATCGCCGCTACGAATCGTGATCTGGAGAAGATGGTCGAGGAGGGCGAGTTCCGCTCCGACCTGTACTATCGCCTCAGCGGCTTTACGATTCAGCTCGCGCCGTTACGCGAACGGTCTGAAGATCTGCAACCGCTGCTGGAAAACTACCTGGCGATCTTCAGCAAAGAGCTGGGCAAGGACGTTCATGGCATTTCGCCCGAGGCGATGGACGTGTTCCTCAGCTACTCGTGGCCGGGAAATGTTCGCGAGTTGCAGAACGTGCTGAAACAGACGCTGCTGCGATCAGCCGGAAATGTGATTATTCCCGACTTTATTCCCGATCGAGTGCGATTCCCACAAACAGCGGCAAGCGGCCCAAGCCTGGGCGAAGAGGGAACCGATCTACGGCAGTTTGTGGACGAACGGCTCGAAGCCGATTCCACCGACTTGTACGCCGAGGCATTGGAGTTCATGGAGCGCTATGTGGTAACGCGCGTGCTGCGAGTATGCGAGGGCAACCAATCAAAGGCGGCTCGGATGCTCGGAATCACACGTGGCTGCCTGCGGAGCAAGGTGCGAGCGCTCAAGGTATCGATCGATACGCTCGTTCAAGTCGAAGGCGAACCGCTCGAAGTGTGAGAAGCGGTTCGTATGGAGCACGAGCAAGAGAGGCGGGGTCGCTACACGTGGCATTGCCGAAGAGCGTGAACAAGTTGTTCGAACTCGCTCTTTAGCGTAGCCAGATGCGCGTCGACCTGATGAAGATCGGCTGACTCGCCATCGTTTTCCAAGACCTGGGCGGCATGAGCGGCCCGAACGCCGCCACACCCGAGCAAGAGCCCCTTGAGGGCATGGGAGCGGATGCGTATGTCACCAGCTTCCCGCGCGGCGACGGCGCGATCAAGTTGAGCGAGAACGTGGGGGGCATCTTCCAGAAATATGCCAGACATTTCCACAAATAACTCTTTATCACCTCCGAAACGCGCAAGAGTGCCTGCAACGTCCAGAATTGGTTCCGTCTTGACGCTTTCTACAGCCATGATCAACTCACTGTAAGCGAATCTAAGTAAACTCGAACACCGAACAACATGATAGTTGGATCGACGAGTCGCTACGACGCGAGTTGCGATTCGGCTACCGAAACACGGCACTGGGTGGCGTTAGCAACTACTACAGTCGTTTATTTGCCGGCGCCCTGCTTCGAACGAACGACGCACCATTGCGGCTGAGGACTACCCAGGATGAAATCGCGCAGCCTTGCTGGCACATCCGGCGGCAGGCCAGTGCGGCGAACACGTTCGGAGACCGACCATTGACTACGAATACGAGCGGCCCGCTTTTCGATTTCCAGGGCTTTCAATTGCTTGGGAATGCTAACCATTTGTTCTTCTCCTCGTTCTCACAGCTTCCCCAGACCGGCGGTCATCCGAACCGCGTTGTTGGCAGCCTGGAAGCTGATGGCCGCCCATAAGAGCAAGTCGCATGCCGTGATTGATCACCCCCGTTTTTGGCCTGATTATAGAGAAAATAGCGGAGGCAAAGTGGCCGCGGAACGGCCAAGCAAGCAGTAATATTTGCAAGGAATCCAGCAAATGGCTCCTAAAATGCCGGCTTTGTCGCACTGGATGGCGGTTTGATACTCGAACCGCCAAACTGGCATGCGACGTGCCATTAGCTTTAGCAGCTTCTCCTTCATTCACAACCCCATAGGTGACACTATGACAGCTTTAACCAGCCCAAACCTGCAAAACCTGCCCTTGGAAGTAGGCGTTTTTGATACTGTCGAAAATGCTCGCCAAGCAGTAGCGGCGCTTCTAGCGGCCGGTTTCACCAGGGAACATATCACTGTGATTTGTTCCGACGAAACCAAAGAGAAGTACTTCAGCGAGTTCGAACACCAGCAACCTGCAGGCACCGCGACGCCTAAAGCGGCCATCGCGGGCGGCACCATCGGCGCCTTGTTGGGCGGGCTGACCATTGTGGCCTCGGCCATGGCCACCGGGGGCTTGAGCTTGTGGGCAGCAGGACCGATCACGATGTGGTTCGGCGGCGTCGCCGGTGGATTGGTGGGAGCCATGATGACCCGAGGCGTTGAGAAAGAACTGGCCAACTTTTATCAACAAGCTGTCCTAGAAGGTCAAATACTAGTCGCTGCCGAGGACCAAAGCGCGGAAAATACAGCTAAGCTGGCAAAAGCGGCCAAGATCCTCGCAGAGGCGGGTGCTCTCCCGCTTCCGATGCAGGAGGGCTAGAAAGCAAGCGGAATAGGAAAGCTGGGCGCAAGTTCTGAATTTTTAGGACTTAACCAGGTCAATTCGAAGTTGTGAAGATCAGCTTGACTGCGAATTAGTCGGCTTGGTCTGCCCCTTGCCGCCGGCTATGCCCTGGCGTGTCAGTAATCTCGCAAATGCCGAATGAAATAGGCATGGATGAAAATAAGCCATGCCGTTGGCATGTCAGGTGCATCTCGGGTGTGCGTCGTTTCCACCATTCGACGCCCGTGCCAGTACACGATAGTTCGTATCTGAGGTCCGCCGTGATGAGCAAGACATCGTCAGACACCATACAACGCCCCCCGCAAAAACAGTTCGAGCAACCGGGAGTTGAATCGTTAATGATTCCGCGGCCGGAGTCGAGCGGCAAGCGATATCAGGCTGCGGGAAAACTAAAAGAAATGTCGGCACTTATCACAGGTGGCGACAGCGGCATCGGCCGGGCGGTGGCGATTGCATTTGCAAAGGAAGGCGCAGATGTCTCGATCGTGTATCTCAACGAGCATGACGATGCACGTTCAGCAAAGGAAGAGATCGAGGCGATCGGGCGCAGATGTATCACGCTGGCGGGAGACGTTGGAGATCCAGGTTTTTGCACCGACGCTGTCTCTAAAACGGTGGAAGAGTTTGGAAAGCTCGATATTCTCGTGAACAACGCCGCAGAGCAACATCCACAGGAGTCTCTGTTGGATATTACGCCTGAGCAGCTCGAGCGAACGTTTCGCACCAATATCTTTGCGTACTTTTATATGGCTCGCGAGGTGTTGAAGCATTTTGGGCGCGGTGGAGTAATCGTCAACACCAGTTCGGTGACAGCTTATCGGGGCAGCGATCATCTAATTGATTATGCTTCGACCAAGGCGGCGATCGTGGGCTTTACCCGCTCACTTGCACTGGCATTAGCAGACAAAGGAATTCGTGTGAACGGCGTCGCGCCGGGACCGATCTGGACGCCGCTGATTCCGTCAACCTTCGATGCAAAGGAGGTGGCAACCTTCGGCGCCGACGTTCCGATGAAACGTGCCGGGCAACCGGATGAGGTCGCTCCATGTTATGTATTTTTGGCGTCTTCGGATTCGCAATATATGACTGGCCAGATACTTCATCCGAATGGTGGGGAAGTAGTCAATGCTTGAATTGCAATAGACAGTTGACGGTTTGGACGAAATCCAACAGAAGAAGTGGAATGGGAATCGCAGTGCTGGTATATGTACAACCGTCAATTGATTCGCCGACGCCGCAGAAATAAGCGACAATCCATTTGAAGTAAAGAAGTAAAGGCGCCGACTGACAAGGATGGTGACTTTACTGATTCGCTGGTCAGGATTTACCCCCCACAGCCTGGCCAGCGAATTTTTTCCCGACGGAAGGCACTACCTGCGCGTGGGTGCTTAAGCGTTCATCGCTATAACCACGCATCTATGGAATCTTGAGCTGGATTGTTTGCGCGCCCGGTTTGATTACTTGCTTAAGCGGAGTCGAGCCAGAGAGTGTGTATTCTTGCCCAAAGCGGGTTGGAATGCCGCGGCCGTCTGGCGACTCTGAAAGACGTCGATCCGAAAGCGTAACACGATGGTTGCCTACAACGGCACCGATTGGCGATGAGCCATCACGAGACATCACGCGGAGTGTAAACCTACCTTGCTCGTCGGTGTCGGCCGCTGAAGTTGGACCGGTAACACCCGTGTCTGGAATGAATTCGATATGCACCTTCGATCCAGGCTGACTCTTGATTACAAGTTCGCCTTGGACTTCGGCGATTTCGTACTCAGGGCGCGAACAGCCGAGAGCTAAAGTAATCAGCGATAGCAGAATTGTAGAGCGAATACGCATGGTAGATAGTTCAGCAAGCACAGATAGATGGTCGTTGTGCTCAATCGGGACTCTCCGTGCTTTCGGCACTGGCCCGGGTTGTGATCGCGGTGAGGACTGTTCGATTGATGGTTTCGCTGATCGCGCGGGTGGAGCCGTCGGCGAAGACGAAGCAACTAATGCCGGGGTGGCCGCTGCCCCAGCCGTTGTAGCGACGATCTTGGGCGGCAACGTCGTTCGGCGAGTTCGTGTACGTGCGCGTGTTTTCGTTGATGCCGACGGCGGATGAGCAAAAGAGGTGGGCCGGCCCTTTCATGCCCCCCACCCATGCCCAGGCGGAGACCTGATGCATCCGCATGCCGCTGTTGCCCGATGTCCAGGTATCGAAAAATTGGTCGTAGTGGTACTTTTCGCCCATCAAGAGTGTTTTGCTGGTGCCATCGGTGATGCTTTTCGCGCTGGCCGGCGAGAGGCTGTAATGGTTCTTGACGCTGGCGTGAAGGACGGCTGCTCGAAGCTGCGTGTCTTCACCGGTGAGGAAGAGCGTGCCATTGGGAACGATGGTGAACTGCGAAAACTTGGTGTAATACGAGCCTTCACCGTAGTTGCCGGCGTAGCTGGTGCCTGAGTACATGCCGGCGACAGCACCCGGCGACGTCTGCCCTGGACTAGCCGATTCTGGCCCGGCAAGAGTGAACGGATTTGCCTCGAACCTGTCGGATGGGCAAATGAGCACCGAAATCCTGGTTGCCGCACGAGAGGTCGACTCACTCGCCGTAACATTGGTCGCTGGCGACTTAAAGTCCCATCGGTCGTAGAGTGACTGTTCTTCTAAGTAGGGCAGCAGGCGAATGAAGAAGGTGGATTCCGTATAGGTAAGTCCCACTTTCATGGTCGCGCCAACCGGAAACGCATTGTTGGTCGCGTGATAATTGTGCGCGGCCAAGCCTAGCTGCTTGAGGCTGCTCAGACACTGTGATCGGCGAGCTGCTTCTCGCGCCGCTTGCACGGCGGGCAACAACAGCGCCACCAAGATACCGATGATCGCGATCACCACAAGTAGTTCAACGAGGGTGAAGGCGCGCGATTCGCGACGTGACCAGCAACGGAAGTCCATTTGTATTTCCCGCAGCGCTATCGGAGCAGAACGACCGCACGATTATACCGATGAACTTTCCAGCGCCCATTCGCGTCGCAGAAGTTTAACAATTCATTCATCGAGCGAAAGAGGCCTTCACTTGCTCTTAATTTGCAATTCTTCAGTTGTTGCGCGTGTCTTAACACGGCGTCGATAGATTGTCGCTCGCACCATCAATTTAGCGCGGCAATATAACTCTGTAAGGAGGACGAGTTAGCGGCGCCAAATGTGGCTGCGGGTCAAGAATTGCAAGAGAAACTGCTGTGAGCAAAACCAAAAGGAAGAGCAACATGAAGCGAGTTGTGAGTTTAATCGCCTTGGCGGCGTTTGCCGCTTCGACGTCAAATGTCTTTGCTGAAAACATTTTCAGCAATCCGATAAATACCGCCGTCCAGACGGCCAACCCGTTCACCGACGGGCAGACGTTTCACCCGAATATTACAGTGTCGGGCATCGGACACGGCCCCGGTGTCACCCCAAACACCGCCACCGGCGGAAGTCGCTATAACATGCAAAATTGGGCTGCGACCTTTGATCCGGACGACTACTTTACATTCACGCTAACGCCCAACCCGGGATACGAAATCGACTTCAACAACCTCACCGGTGCATGGCAACGATCGGGCACTGGTCCGAACAGCTTTGTCGTTATGTCGTCGCTCGATTCCTTCGGCGCGGCGATCGCCAGCGGCTCAATCACTGGCAACGGCAGCGAAGTGGCAATCCCTACTATCGATCTCTCCTCCCTTCAAGATGTAACGTCGGCGATCGAAATTCGCGTATACGCATTTGGTAACGGCGCCGCGACCGGAACTTTCAGCTTCAACAGCTTCACATTTGACGGCGCTGTAAACGAAGTAGGTGTCAATCCTGGCGGCCTTACTGGCGATTTCAACGAGGACGGGGTCGTGGACGCGGGAGATTACGTCACGTGGGCAAAGAACTTCGACACGAATAACCCGCTCGCGAATGACAATGGTCTGGGCACGCCGATCAGTACAGCGCACTACGACCTCTGGCGAGCCAACTACGGCAATCCGGAAGCCATCGGTTCCGGCAGCGGCCTGTCGAGCGGTACTACGGTGCCGGAACCCGCGGCTGTCGTTCAGTTCCTGACGATTCTGGTCGGTCTCACGATGGCAGGAGTTCCGGCACGGCAGCAGCGCCGGAGCCAATGCGCGTGAGCCTCGCGGTATGAACCACATCATTGTGACCAGCGGGGCAGCCGGTCGCCACCGATGGGTCGCGGGAAGTCCGCCCCCGCGACCCATCTTACCGAAGCACACTGCTCCTGCAGTCGATCAAGGTTGCGTTGACCAAACGTTAACCGAAATTTTTTCGATGGCATATGCCGTGTTCACACTTGTTGGTAAGAACGGCAACCTCGACTCGATTGGAGAATGTGACACAGTCTCCCGTTGACGTTGCTTTACCGTCGGTCACTGGACTGACCGTGTGGTCGATAAGTAATTCAGCGTGCCGCCGCGACGCCCTAACCGTCGCGGCGGCTTTCTTTCATTTTCTCGGGGATTCGGAGCAGAACTTGAGACGGTATAGAGATTTCTTTCGAGCGTTCAATTTCATCCTGATTGCTCATACCCTGTTGCTAGGAGTTCGCGTCTGGGCGGACGCTTACGACCCGCCGTCAACCTACTACAGCGCGGCAGTCGGCACAGGCACGACACTCATGCAACAGCTCGACAATATTATGACGGCTGGCCATTCATTGCCAACATATGGCGACGCACGATTCCTGCTTGACGATACCGACGAAGACCCCAACAATCCGGCCAATGTGCTGTTGTTTTACAACCGCATGTCGGTCTCGGAGACTTGGAACCCAAATTCGAACCAGTTCGGCACACGAGAACATGTATGGCCCTCGTCGCGCCGGCCGGATGGCTCACCGAGCAACAGCACACGCAACATCGGCTCGGATCTACACATTTTGAAGCCGCTCGACGCGTCGACGAATAGCTCGCGCGGAAACGTTGCGTTTGGCCCGACGAACGGCTCGGGGTCGAATGGACACCAAAGCGGCTATTACTACCCAGGAAATGCAGACCGTGGCGACACGGCGCGCATCATCTTCTACGGCGGAACGCGGTGGAAGGACGAGGGGCTAAAGGTCGTGAATGGACAAGGCAACACGTCCAACTACGAGATGGGCGACCTGGCCTCGTTGATTGTTTGGCACTTTGCAGACCCGCCAGATACTTTCGAAAGGCGCCGTAATCAATTGATCTACGGTTTTCAAGGAAATCGTAATGCGTTCATCGATCGGCCCGAGTATGCCTGGTCGGTCTATATAAACCAAACGAACGATAGCCAAATCGCGATCGGGGGCACGACAGCGGACGCGAACGGCGGCTCTGTGCGCAATGTCGACTTGGGGCGTGTGTTCGTGAACGGCACGGTGCCGGCCGCACAAAACTTCACCTTGAACAAGACCGGGCAAAATGGCACCTACTTTGAGGTGACAACGACTGGTGCGGCCATAAGCTCAATCTCGGGGCGCTATAATGCTTTTCGCACGAATCAAACAGATTCGAAATCGATAAGCGTGGGGCTAAACACGACCACGACATCTGCCGGCTTGCGCAGTGGCACTGTTACCGTCGACAATCTAGACGTGACCACGATGGGTGGCGCGGGGCGTGGCGCAAATGATGCTAATGATGTGTTTAACGTGAGCCTGAGTGTTTTGGATCATGCCAAGCCGTCGTTTTCGGCGCCGTCGCTGGCGACATCGCTTAGCCACGACTTTGGTGCAATTGTATTGGGAAGTAGCTTTCCTACGTTCAGCTTCGACGTTTTCAACCTCAATACGGCAGCAGGTTACACTGCGAACCTGGACTTCGACAGCTTCATGGAAGCAGGCGACACCAGCGTGTTAACCACAAACCTGGCTGCATCGGCCGGATCGCTTTCGCTCGCCGGCGGTACGGGGCAAGCGTTTGCCGCGATGCTGAATACGAGTGCCGTTGGTGTGTTCTCTGCAACGTATACGCTGCAACTCTCCGACGAAGATATAGCCGGTGCCCTGAATAAGACACTCACGCTAACACTGACGGGGCAAGTGATAGCGGGCGCACTGGCAGGCGATTATGACAACAACGGCGTGGTCGACGCTGGCGACTATGTAGTCTGGCGTAAGAGCTTTGCGAGTGGAATTCCACTGCCTTACAACGAGACGGTCAGCCCTGGCATCACCGACTCACTGGACTACAACGCCTGGCGGTTGAATTTCGGCATCAGCGGCGCTGGCACGAATAGTGGGTTTGAGACACTAGCGAACACCGTGCCGGAGTCGACGGCAATTGTCACCTTCACGCTGGGCATGGCTGGTTTGCACTTCACCCTCGCGCGTCGACGTTACCGCAAATCTTAACGTTAAGCTTGCGTTAATTCGCCACACCGCCACTAGAGCGTTTGCATGCGACCACGTATCCTGAGCGCAGTTCTTCATTCTAGAAACAGAGAGCTTGAGGCAAGCCAATGCACAACTACTGGAAGCAACCGGATTACACACCGAGCCCGAAAGAAATTGAACAAAAATGTGAAGAAATCCGCCGCGGCTGGAGCGAAATCGAAAGGCGACGGCGGATGCGATTCTACGCGGCAGACACGGAGTACGCCAAAACACGTGAGGTCGAGGAAATAGTCGAGATCGAACCGCGCCCCCGCGTGCCCCATCATCCGGACATACTGGAGGCAGGACAACAGCGAGCCCCGCGGGTCTCATCGTCGATGCTCGGCGTCTAACGATTACATAACCGTGATGTAGCTCACACCGGTCGCCGGCTTCCTATGCGGCGTAGGGTGCTAGAGGTTTTTGGCGCCAAACGTGTCGCCTTGGTTCATGTCGCCGGTGGTGAAGCCCTTTTTGAACCAGCGCATGCGTTGCTCCGATGTGCCGTGGGTAAAGGAATCAGGAACGACCATCCCCTGAGTTTGCTTCTGGAGATTGTCGTCACCAATCGCATGGGCGCAGTTAAGGGCATCTTCAATGTCGCCCGGTTCGAGAAATCTGAAGTGTTGCTGGGCATGATGGGCCCAAACCCCGGCAAAGAAATCGGCTTGCAATTCGAGGCGAACCGAAAGCTGGTTGGCCTCTCGCTCGCTCATGCGACGGCGAGCGGCCTCGACCTGGTCGGAGATGCCAAGGATCTTTTGCACGTGGTGGCCAATTTCGTGGGCAATCACGTAGGCTTGGGCAAAATCGCCCGAGGCGCCAAAACGCTCTTTCATCTCGCGGTAGAAGCCTAAGTCGAGATAGACTCGTTCATCGGCCGGGCAGTAGAACGGTCCCACGGCCGCATTGGCGAATCCACAGGCCGAGTCCACCGCACCGGTAAACAAAACCAGCTTGGGATAGCGGTACCGCTGCCCATGTTGCCGGAAGATGTCGTCCCAGACGACCTCGCTATCGCGGAGCACGACTTTCACGAAATGGGTAAGTTCCTCTTGGCCTGGAGGCGGGCCGCCGCCCGGCATGGGTTGGCCAACCTGGCCCGGCTGCTGCGGCATTTGCTGCAACAGAGCGAGTGGATTTCCACCGAGCAACCAGACGATGAGCATCAAGAGAAGCATGCCGGCGCCGCCCGTAATGGCGATTCCACCCGGCGACGCGCCGCGGCGATCCTCTACATTGTCGCTCTCTTCTCGTCCTTCGATACGCATGGCAAAGCTCGCAATCGCTGAGGGTCGTAAAATTACCACAGCATTATCACTCACAAGGTCAAAATGTGGTAGCGGCCTCTACGTTTAACAACGCTACCGAAGACCCTGGCAGGCGAGGAGAGTTGCCAGTTCCACCCATACAGACGCAAAAGGGCTGATGATTTTGCTCGGCTTCGCTGCCTTTCTTCGATTGCAAACGGCTACGATCTATTAAGAAAACGAGCGGGTCAGAGCATGCTTGTCCTGGCAAGTTGGTCTGACCCGCTCGAGGATTCGTTCAAGCAGATCTATTGCAATCAATTTTTCTTCTCGCCGACGGCTTGGTAACCGGCTTTGATAGCTTCGTCTTCCGTCATGTACTTTCCGGACTTCGTTTTGCCGTACCAACTACTTCCTTCACGGTGAAACTTCTTCGAGGTCGGATTGACCCAGACCATGCCTTTTTTCGGCGGCGCCTCGAATGGGCGGCCTACCGTTACGAGAGTATGGATCTTATCGATCGTCGTTGGAGGAATGCCCGCTCGAACGAGATCGTCAAGCGATTTATAGGGGCGGCCAGCAACGATTTTCTTGGCGTATGTCGCTCCGATGCCGGGAACTTCCTCCAGAGTGGTTTCCTTGGCTGTATTCAGATCGATAAGGCGCGACTTGGCATCGGTATCGAGCGGCTTGGCGACGGTATGGACCTGCTTTTCTCCCTCGACCGTGACAAGCGACTTGATTTTGGCGACGGTTGCCGCGGGAATGCCAACCTTGGCGAGGTCGTCGATCGACTTGAACGGCCGCGCCGCCATGATCTTCTTGGCGTAAGCCGACTCGACACCCGGCAGCTCTTCGAGTTGCTTCGCGGTGGCTTTGTTCAGATCGACGAGCGTGGACTTAGCCGTGCGACTAAGCGGCTTGGCATCCTTGGTCAAAGTCAGACCAGTTGCCGGGCCGATGGTAACGAGCGGATCGATCTTGCGAATCTCCGTTGTCGAGATTCCCGCCTTTGATAGATCATTGACCGTCTTGTAAGGCCGAGCGGAAATAATCTTCTTGGATAACGCGGGGCCAATGCCAGGAAGTTTTTCGAGCTCCGCGGCCGTGGCCTTGTTCAGGTCGACCTTGGTGGTCGTCTGGGATTCGACGGCGGCATAGGCCAAGCCGCCCGTGAAAACCAGGATTGCTGTGACCGAGACCAATACTTGGCTTCGAAACAATGCAAACAACTTCATTGAACGCTCCCTAAACCACTTGGAAATGGGGACAACACAAAGGACATGCGGAAGTAAACTCGCAACCACAACGTGACCGGCGCTACACGTGCGTGGGTCCGTCCAAGAGAGCCATGCTGGCTACTAATCATCCGATGAAAAGGCAAAGCCGCGAAAGCCCGGCGAGCGGATGCAAAGGAATGAGTTTGAACGCAGAGGGGGACAAAATCAACCCCCATCGGAAGTAATTTTCCAAAGAGTAGCTTCAAGCCGCTCAAACACGGCGATAAGCCCGTTTTTCATCGAAAAAAGCCCTTCAATGCAAACGGAGCCAGTGTTCGCCAATTCAGCGGGCACGAAATAAAGCGAAGAGTTGGAGGCCAGCCGAAAAAAAGATACACGGGGCGGCGGCATCGGCTGCAGAACGTTGCGACATCTGCGAGAAGATTGAAGATTTCTCTTGCCGGATTGCAGATCTTGGCGGGAACACCGCCCCGTGTATGGGCCTACGCTTGTTATGTTGTGAATGACCAGCCTCTGGTCAGGGTCGTGACTGCAACTACTCTGCAAGCTTCGTGCCACATTTCAATTCGTCTGAAGTACCTCATGTATTCGGCTACAAAATGTGGTCTTGGCACTGCTTATACCCCAACAGGGTGAAGGAAGATGCGTCATGCTGGCCGTGCAGCGACCAGCATTGATTAGTCCTTAATCGATCGCAATTTCATATGGAATGCAGGGCGAAAACACTGCTTGGTTTTCTGGAAGTGGTCTGCGGTCCGTCAGGTTGTCTATTACCAAGCCAATAACTTAAGCATTCGACAGTTCTTCCTGGGTTCTAACTACTTGAATAGCAACGCGTTTTGTTCGGTCACTACGAAGTTTATTCGTGGTATGCGGTTTGCGTAAGTTTTTTCCGCTTCGCTCAGGGGGGCAAGAGTAACCATTAACCGGAAGAGAAGCCATGTATTCCAACAAATCTTTGATACTCGTTGCGGGAGGTACGGCCACCGACTGCGAAACAATTCTGCAGGCCGTGGGTAATGAGTTCCATGTCGTTTCCGCACAAACGACGGCGGACGCTCTAGGCTATTCCAACCAGGATGTGAGTCTAGTGATTTGCGACATGGAGTCGCCTCAAATTCAAGGAATGGAGCTAATTCGCCAATGGAAGTCGCGACAACCCCATACCCCCTTTATCACTTTGATTTGTAGTGAGAATGCAGGCGCTGCGATCGATGCCATGAAGAGCGGCGTTGCCGACTGCTTGGTCAAGCCAATCGACGAGGATGATCTCCGTTCAAGCGCAATGGAACTTGCTCACACTCATAGTGAGGGGGGCTCTACTGCATCTTCGTCCTCCAACGGAAGAGATTCGCAAGGGGCAGGTCGATCGCGCATCGATATCCCGCCCGGTACCTCGCTGGAAGACCTGGAACGCGCTGCGGTGGAACAGGCCCTGGTGCAGCACCACGGTAATCGTACGCATGCCGCTCGAACGCTTGGCATCTCGGTACGAACGCTCCAGCGCAAATTGAAGGCATGGGGGATGCCCATCATTTCGTTTCCTTCGGCCGGGACGGGAGGCGGATTCCTGATGCCGGTGCAAGCCACGGCGCCCCATATCTTTTCCACCCACGTCCATTAGCGCATATTAATATCCCATCGACTATATGGTTCGATTGCCTGGGTAGCACCAAGCAGTCGAACCGTTTTTTGTGCGCTATGAGCGAGCATCCATAACTCAAGTGCCTTGGCGTCGACCGTCCCCACATCTCGCTTTTGATAACTGCTCTCTATCAGTGAGCCGAGCTGGTCGGTCTTCTGGGGGGCGGGGGCGAGGACGCCCCGGCTCGCTGTGGTAGCGCAACAAAAAGCTCGGCAGAGCGTTTGCCCTGCCGAGCCTTCTCTGGGATCGACGTGATCGAAGCCCGCATCAGTCGCTAAGCGACCGGCGGACGAAACCGCGGAGCAATCAAGCTAATGAGGAACAGCACGAGAAACACGAAAAACAATATCTGTGCGATATAGCTTGCCGTGCCGGCGATTCCACCAAAGCCTAGGACCGCGGCGACCAGGGCGATCACCAAAAACGTTAGAGCCCAACTTAACATCTTGCACCATCCCTTCTTCTAAATACCGAATCGGAGGCCACATCGTGTAAAGTTGTGGAACTGATTGCGGCTTGAAAAACGACAAGATGAGATAAAGCAAGACCCGTGCCGAAGGACTCAAATTGAAACAACAGCGAGTATTTCGCGGCATTTCAGCATGGTGCGGCAAGGTTTACCGTTTAAGACGCATTGACGCGGCCGCCGGTGAACCAATCTGAGCTATTAAAGACCTGATAAGTCTTGCCGGCGCTACGTGGAAGCCGCGTAAGAGAACAGGAGAAACTCTATTAATATCGCGTCGAGCGAGCCAGAGAAGCTGAAAGCGTTACCACCGTCGCAGGCCCCTGCCTAGAACCCAAATTTTTAGTCCATCAATTCAAATTTGCTGAGCTGTCGCACGGCCTCTTCCCGGTCAATCCCGTATCGCTTTTGAATCGCGCCCACCAGCTGGTCCCGCTTCCCTTCGATGAGATCCAAGTCATTCTCAGTGAGTTTACCCCACTGCTCTTTCACCTTGCCGCGAAATTGCTTCCAGCCACCTTCGATGATGTCCCAATTCATGATTAGCTTCTCCTTCGCAAAGCGGCTATAAGCATCTCAGGAAACGAAGAGACTCGGGTCGCTGTCTGCTTGTGGGATCAAACCGAGTGACTCGCCTTGAGGAATTACCTGGGCAGGATGGGAGAACCAAGCTGCCAATCGGAATTGCCGGCGTGAGGGCGGTAATCAGCATCGCAAAAACTCTGATCGAAACGCCGGAGGGCGTCGAGACGTTGTGCCATTTCTCGGATCAAGTATGGATCTGCGCTGCTGTCGCCAGCGATTTTTCCCAGGTATTCGATCTCATCAAAGGTTGCGAATCGCATGGCAGATCCTTTCGTAGTTTGTATTTCCGACTGGGATTATTCAAAATGGCTTTGCGTTTAAAAGAGCAATCGGCATGCCGCTCGCCTGATGCGGCAAATTTACATTAGGACGACAAATCGATGGTATCTGTTCGCGAAATTTTTGTCGCGTTTTTGGTATTGGCTTCGACCGGCTCGACAGCGAACGCGGAACATTCGATCGACGACGACCGGCACCGCTATTTGTTGTTGAACGTGTCTACGTCAGAGGTTCAGCCCGAGATGTTGCAAGCCATCCAACGATTGCAAGATTCGCCGGCAGCAGATGCGCCGCGTGTCGGAATCGGCACCATTATTTCGTACTTTCGGCATCCGCCAGACAAAACCAGCGCCCAATTGCGGCGAGTGTTAAATCTTTGTGAAGAATATGAAGTTCCCGTGATCATCCAACTCGACGGTGAGCAATGGTGGACAGCTCGACCTGATCTATGGAATTGGTGGGATAAGAGCCGACCTGGTTACGATCCGGCGAATGCAACCAACGTCGAATGGTCTGGCTGGGGCCCTGAGCACGCGTTGAAGATCGCGTGGCGCAACTGGGGCAAGCAGTTGCGAGTGTCACCGCCGCCAAACCTGATGAGCCCGCGCTATCGGGCGGAGTGCCACGCGGCGATGGAGCCGCTGGTAAAAGAAATCGTTCAATGGCACGCAAGGTTGTCGAAGAACAAGCAGTCGCTCCTGGTCGGCGTGAAAGTCGGTTGGGAAAGTGCGATCGGCATGGGCAGCCACTACTACCCCAATGGCAATGCTCTCCTAGACCAAAATCCTGATCATGACCCTAACGAAAAAGCCAAACCGAGACAGCTTCCCGGCCGAGGTTATCAACCGATCGGTTATGCGGCGGTTTCCACGGCTGGTCTCGGTCACCATGGTGAACTAACTGAAACGCAATTGGCCGAGGTCGTGCGTCGGCATTTGGACGATCTATCAGCCATCGCCCGGCGGGGTGGATTGTCGCGAGAGCGCGTCTTTACTCACAGCGGCGGGTGGGCAGAAGGCGAAAAACTCTATGAGTCGGCCGTCAATGAGAACTCGTGCCCTGGCTGGAGCTTTTATCGTCACGGCCGCGATCCGTTGGGCGACAAAACTGCGATGGCAGCGGCTGCGCGATCGAATGCGCCTTATTGGGGCGTGGTCGAGTGGCTGCCGATCGGCGCACGAACGGCAGACGACTGGCAAGCGGCGCTACGAAACGCGCTCACGATAGATCGTTGCCGATATGTGTGTGCCTACAACTGGCGGGCATTAAAAACCGACGAGGTGGCCCTGCAGGGCATTCGGCAGTTTCTGTCTGAAAAACTCGCGGTGAATAGCCGACAGATACTTCTGCTTCACTCACCGACGACCAAGCCGTGATCAGGAGCCGCCGCGACGGGGGAAGAGAATCCAAGTCCCGTCTGCCCGCCGCGGCGTATCCAAAATGCGCAAACTTTAATTTGCGTTGGCATCACTGCCGACGCACGATAAATCCATTAACTCGTCAGTGCACAGCAACGCGCACATTAAGCTGCCCATCGTTGCGTCTGAGTAAACGCTGATACAGGCCCATCTGCTGTTTTTCGGCCAAAACTTTGGACGTCGCACCCGATTGACTGAAATCGATTTCCTCCTCGATAAAGGCAACATGTCCATCAGCGAATGCGAACAATGCGCCACCGGGGTGTTCGCTACTGAAGCTGCTTCGGGAATTCGTAGCCAGTTTCGAGTTAATTTTCGAGTCTGAAGTTCCAAATATCTGACGTAGCCCGGAATCACCACTGTTATTGTAGTTACGAGTTCCGATCCATACTCCTGCCCAATCCTGCTCCGTTCGGCGCTCGCCGATGAGTATGGTGTAACTGGTGCCGTCGGCAACCTGCGCTTCAGAATACTGGCAATTAACTCCAAACATGCCAAACGAGTCCAATGTTTTGTCGGCAAGTTTCTCGTCGTACGTCACGAAACGAGTTCCGTGGTTCCCCACATAATTGGACTTGCCGGCGGTTAGATCGGCGTATTTGGAGCCGCTGAATGGGCGATCGGCATTGAGAAAGTAACCGGTATCCGATGGGCAGCGGAACACCGGCAACTCGAGTTGTGCCAGTTCGCGGCCCGTGGGTGTTGTCAGAAGACTGTGCAACTCTCCCATGGGCAATGCCAAGAAGCCGTAGAGTGCCTTTTGCTGCAGTTGCGGGAGCAAATGGGCGCTCCACCCGAAGCCTGCTACGCCGGTTCCGTCGCCGTCATCTTTGGAAATAGTAACGCCGGACGGAAACTTACCAAAGGCGACATGAAATTCATGCGCCGCCAGAGCCAACTGTTTTAAGTTGTTAAGGCAGTGCGATCGGCGCGACGACTCACGGGCAGACTGAACAGCAGGCATCAAGAGGCCGACCAGAACACCAATGATCGAAATCACGACGAGCAGTTCGACGAGCGTAAAGGCCTGTGTAGACTTAATCGGCCGTTGAAGTTTCGATGAAATTTGATAGATCAACATGGTTTGTTCCTGGTACCTTTGTGTTGAATTTAGAGTTCGCCACAATTGGCCGTCTTGAGTCGCCATTTATTTGCGCCAGAGCGGGCTCTCAATTGATTGTGATGGGTGCAAGATCAGACGGGCCTTTTGCGACAGACACCTTGATAGGGGATGTTTTCCAGTTGGAATACTTTTTCGGTAACACATTTGGCCCAACCCCATTGAGCCGCGCGTCGTACTTGTACCACTCGATAGTTGCCACGTATTCGCCGGCGGGAGCCCCGTCGCCTGGTTCGTAAGATGTGATTTTAAAAGTACCGTCCTTTTCAACCGTTCCGGTCGGAGCGAAATCGTTTTGATTCGCATCATCAACGGGATGAAGCACGACCGTGGCGCCGACCGGCACCTGCCCGTTGAAATTGACCTTTCCCGTTACCGGAAAAACCTCGACCTGCTTTTCCGAGCAACCGGCAAGCAACAACATCGTCGGTAGAATGGCCAGCGTAAGAGATCGCTTGATCGAGGAAACACAATCGTTGCAGCAGTTGATCTGAGAATATTTTGATGCCATGAGGGACGCCTTATCTAAAAGTAATGGGGGGAAAGAATGGGCCGGCGACTTGGTGCAGGATTGCCAGCGTCGCCGGCGCACATTCGAACTACATTCCAAGTCAACACTTAGAAGTTCTGGTCTAGAACTGGCTCTTTGTAGCGATCGATGGTTCCATCATCGTTCGTGTCTTCACCGCCAGCGCTAGCGCGTGTGACTAGCGCGGCAATAACGCCGATATGGATTCCTTCATCGATGAACCGTACGGAACCGTCACCGAGCGTGACGTTGACACCACCCTTATGGAACGAATACGGTTGGCTAGTCCCCTCGGTCCCGTAGGGTAACGGGTAGCCCGAAGCACTGTACGACTCTCCGCCAACGTCGTAGCCGTTTGTACGAGCGAACGAAACGCCGGGAAAAGTGGTGCCCGTCTTATTCGAGCCGACGAACAGGATGTCCGAGGCCGGCCGGCACCAACCGCCAGCGTTGACGCGATGTACGGATGGGTCTTCGCCAACGCGAGCGCCGCGACGATAAACGAACGGCCGGCCCCCCGATTCGAAAACAGCGATCGTGTTGGTCAGACCGTCGGTCACGTCACCAAACGTAATCGTGGCATTTTTCGGCATGAAACCATTGGTCGGTTTATCGGCCGTCGATGTGAACGCCGTACTACCTTGAATTGTGAGCACCGGATCAATTCCGGAGATGTTGTAGTAAGTCGGGTAAGTGCTAGCAACGGTGGATGGCAAGCGCGGGTCGACGCCAAGCGAACCGGCGTAGTCGCCATTGGCGACAATGCCCACCCAGGGAGAACCAGGCCCGACGCCGTCTGGGTTGTGGTCAAGAAGTGTATGATTTACGGCCGACGAGGGGCACTCGTAAATGGCAACACGCTTGCTTGTTACGGGCGTGTTCTTGGCAGCGCCCCAGTTGGCGTCCACATCGTAGAGATCCCACAAATCACTCCGCTCGATGTAAGGCAGCAGATAAATAAACACGCCTTGTCGCACCGTGCCAGATGCCGAAGGCCGACCGCCGCTCGGAATCTTCTTCTTGACATCGTGGAAATTGTGAATCCCCAGCCCGATCTGCTTCAAATTGTTCTGGCATTGCGATCGTCGCGATGCTTCGCGCGCCGATTGAACGGCCGGCAGCAGAAGCGCCACTAAAACGCCGATGATGGCAATAACAACTAGCAACTCAACAAGTGTAAAGCCGCGCAGTCGCACAGACTTCTGGTACAAATATAAATTCTTCATGGAGTACTCCTTCAAATAAAATACGAGAGAAACATTAACGTTAAGGTTCAGGATTTAATTGCTCCGCTCTTGGCAAGCGCTGCTGCCAAGTCGTCCAACGATTCACTCAATACGGGAACGTTTTTAAAGTGATCGGTGCGATTCTCTGAATGGAATCGCGCTTTTCCGTTTTCCGAAATAGAGGCGTTATCCTCCGCTTCGGCTTTTGGTTTGCGGGCATCCTTGCCGACAACCTTCAACATGTCGTTAATTCGTTCCACGCCAACTACGTGGCGCGTCACGGCAACAACATATTGCCGATCCCGATTAGTGGAGACCTCGCCGTTAAGCGTCACGGTCCCCCTTCGAATGGCAACATAGATATCGCCCCAACCTGCTTGCTGCTGCTTTTTAAGCGCGGCCTCAAGCTTTGCGCCAAGATCGACATCATCTGAATCGCTCGGCGTGGATAAACGAACGTATATTAGTGAACTGCTCATAGCATAGGTCTCCAATGCAAGGGGATACGATCGAACTAAACGAAAACTCACCGTCGAACCGCTTGCTCGCGATTAAGCGAGCGCGACTATCAAGCATCGCTGTTACAACAATTCAATCGATGGATCGCTCGTTCTGATGGATGCTCGAAACAACAAGAAGTTGCTTGGGAGTCGACGACAGGTCCAGCGGAAGCCGCTGGTCGCGCCAGTTCGACGCCCAAGTCGAGCAACACGTTTTGCGAGGGAGACAACTGCCATGGACGCAGGTTGTTTGAAAAGAAATGGTCATGGTTTGCGAAATCCAAAAAAGGGATTGCGCCTCCGGAGACCCAGTCGGCAGCGTGTTAGTAATTTGCTCGGGAAAGCGATTTTGCTTTCGTCGAGCGGCCGTAATGCACTTCTCTGTTCGGCCTTCTCTTTTCCAGGTTCTTATTCCGTGCTGCGGTCTTCTCGCAGCCGCGTCTTCTCGATCTTATCGATTTGAACCACGACACCGTCTTGAACAACAACGCTCACGGATCCAAATCGTAGTCCTCGAAGTGACTCGCGAAGTCTCGCCTCCACTTCCTCGGTGACGCCAGTCTCGCGCGTTGTCGAATTAGCTGGATATTTGCCCATACTAAAACGTTTGTCCATATTCGATAAACTGCTCATGTTAAACGCAGAACGCCCACGCCTGTTCCGGCCAGAACGTCGTGCAATGTTTCAGTGAGAACAGGAAGATGTCGAAACGGGACCGAAGGTGGAGTGTCTCTCAATTTTGAGATGCCTTTGAGGACCGTCGTCTCACTGTCGATCACTTGCTGGCGAATCGATGGATCGCCAACCGTGAGGTTGTCCTTAATGCCGAACACACCGGCAACGTGTCGAACCAAGGCGGCAATCAACTGGCGGTCATAGAACGTAGGCACGACGCCTGTGAGTTGAACGACGCCGTTTTGAGCAGTGAAGTTGACCAGATGCCAACCGGCCCGCCTGTGGACCGAGAGCGCGATGCGAAGCCGCTGCAGCAAGTCTGCATCACTTGGTTGTAGTTGGTAGGTTGATTGATTTGGTAGTTGTGCGATGGACATGACTGTCTCCTAGTGAAGGTATAAAGCGCAATTGGTGGTTGTCGTTTAGGCGCCGGTTGGTAATATTCGGCCAACGCCAGCAAGGCTAGCGAGATTTACGACAACAACAGCGCTCGGAGACGTAGCACACGGGAATCCCCGCGCGCATATCCGCAAGAGAGGAGCGAGTAATCCGAAGCTTTGCAAGCCTTCGCCGAGATCGCGAATGCGACTGGCCTGCGGCAGGATTCGAGAATGAGATAACCATGGGGAAATCCAAAGTGGATTTGCGCCTCTGGTTCATCCAGTCGGCCGCGAAATGGAAGTTGAAGTTAAAGTATCTACTAAAGTGAACGTTGCTATCGTCAGGCTGCAGCCTGACCTACTGGTTGCGTGAGTTCCGCAGCCGGCGTTTTTCCGTGCGGTCGATCTGTATAACGACACCATCTTGCACGATGATGTTCACCGATCCGTATCGCAATCCGCGAAGTGCGTCGCGAACCTGGGAAATCGTATCCTCGGAAGGCGCGGTTTGCTCGACGGCGGATGACTTGGGTTGTTGCGGAATTGGTTCTGACACAATGACTCCTCCACCGATCATGTCGGGTATCCTTTCCAGTTTTAGTTCTCAAATTTGATAATCAGGCAAGAACACACGTGTGTTTTTGGGGTAAATGAACACGCTCGCCCCCTCGGCGAGGCCCAGGCGCTGATAATCGTCGAGGCTGAGATCGACGAGCACTTCCTGGCCGTCGCTCGTGCGCGTGGTCACTTTGGCGATCGAGCCGGCCGGATTGATTCGCGACACGGTCGCCGGGAAGCTGGGTGCGCCGTTGCGGTAAAGCTTGATATCGAGTTCGTGGGGACGCATGTAAACCATCGCGGCCCCCTCCTTGCGATCGGGGAAATAATGCCCATCAAGTTGCACTTCGCCTAGCATCGCCTTGCCCCCCTGAACGCGGCCATGAAAAACGTTCACTTGGCCGAGGAACTCCATCACGAACCGCGTAGCCGGCTTGTGGAACACTTCCTCGGGAGTGCCGATCTGCTCGATCTGGCCCTTGTTCATCACGACGACCCGGTCCGCAACTTCGAGGGCTTCCTCCTGGTCGTGCGTCACGAGAATGCTCGTGACATGAATCTCCTCGTGCAGGCGGCGAAGCCACGTCCGCAAGCCTTGCCGCACCTTGGCATCGAGCGCGCCAAACGGCTCATCAAGAAGCAGCACCTTGGGCTCAACCGCCAGCGCCCGAGCTAGAGCTGCTCGTTGTCGCTGGCCACCAGAAAGCTGCGACGGGAAGCGTCTCCCCAATCCTTCGAGTTGCACAAGACCGAGCAATTCGTGAACGCGGCGATCAATCTCGGCTTTGGACGGCCGCAACCTCCGCGGCAACACGCGCATCCCGAACGCGACATTCTCAAAAATGCTCATGTGACGAAAGAGAGCATAATGCTGAAACACAAACCCGACGCCGCGCTGAGCGGCTGGGCGAGTGGCCACGTCCTCTTCATGGAACCGTATCCGCGAGCGACTATCAGCCGAGGGCGAATCGAGACCGGCAATGATTCGCAGCAGCGTCGTCTTGCCCGAACCGCTCGGTCCCAATAGCGCGACGAGCTCGCCATCGTTGATCGCCAGGCTAACATCGCGCAAAGCTTCATAGCTTCCGAATGATTTGCTGATATGAGAGAGCTCGATACTCATCGGACGGATTCCTCTGCCCGCGCGGGCTCAAGGGCTTGCTCATACTCGCGGCGAACGCGCCACTCGACGACCGACTTGGCCGCCAGCGTGACAAGTCCTAAAAGAGCGAGCAGCGAAGCGACGGCAAACGCCGCGGCGTACTTGTATTCGTTGTAAAGAATCTCGACATGCACCGGCAGCGTAGTGGTCGCGCCGCGCACATGTGCCGAGATGACATTCACGGCGCCAAACTCGCCCATCGCCCGAGCGTTGCACAGAATGACGCCGTACAGCAAAGCCCATTTCACATTAGGCAACGTCACTCGCCAGAACGTTTGCCAACCACTCGCGCCTAGCGACACGGCGGCCAACTCCTCGTCGTTCCCCTGCTCTTGCATTAGCGGGATTACTTCCCGGGCAACGAACGGAAACGTTACGAACAGCGTCGCCAAAATGATGCCCGGCACGGCGAAAATGATTTGTATATTGTGCTGATCGAGCCACGGCCCGAGCCATCCGCGCAAGCCGAAGAGCAACACAAAGATCAATCCGGAAATCACTGGCGAAACCGCGAAAGGCAGATCGATCAGCGTGAGCAACACGCTTTTTCCGGGAAAACGAAATTTGGAAATTGCCCACGCCGATGCCAGACCAAACACCAGGTTCATTGGCACGCAGATGAGTGCGACCAACAATGTCAGGCGAATCGCGGAGAGCGCGTGCGCGTCGGTAAAACTGGCGACATAAACTCTCACTCCCTTGCGAAATGCCTCGGCAAAAATAGCGGCCAGAGGCACGAACAGCACCAGTATCAAAAATATCAACGAGGCGCCGATCAATAAGACTTTGACCCAAGTCGACTCGTCCGTGGCCAGACGCAGTCGATTCGCGAGGTCTGTTTCGACCAGCGATGGCTTCGGCTGAGCGTCTCCCAACGATGGAACCACAACCGTGCTCATACCGCACCTCGATATTTTCGCGCACTCCACCATTGAAGCGCATTGATGGCGAAGAGCAGCACAAACGAAGCGGCCAGCATCATCGTGGCGATGGCCGTAGCGCCGGCAGTATCGTTTTCTTCCAGCTTCGTGATGATCAATAGCGAGGCGATCTCGGTTCGCATCGGCATGTTGCCAGAGATGAATACGACCGAGCCGTACTCACCCAATGCGCGGGCAAAAGAGAGTGCGAAACCGGTCAAAAGCGCGGGCATCAGCGATGGAAAGATGACTCGCCAGAATGTCTGCCAGCGCGTCGCCCCCAGGCTCGCAGCCGCTTCCTCCGATTCGCGGTCGATCTCCTCGATCGCCGGTTGCAGCGAGCGAACGACGAACGGCAGGCCGATGAACGTCAACGCAATGATAATGCCGAGCGGCGTAAAGGCCGCCTTGATCCCCAGCGGATCAAGATACTGCCCGATCCAACCGTTCTTGGAATACACCGCCGTTAGAGCGATGCCCGAAACGGCCGTCGGCAGCGCGAACGGCAGGTCGACCAGGGCGTCGATAAACCGTTTGCCTGGTATGGAATAACG
>CAZJWY010000006.1:36862-46457 GCA_964549545.1 uncultured Planctomycetaceae bacterium
GAATAACGAACGAGTGTCCAAGCAACCATGAGCCCGAACACCGCGTTGATCAGCGCCGCCACCAGTGAAGTGCCAAACGTCAACTTATAGGAAGCGACGACGCGCGGGTTCCAGGCCGCGTGCCAGAAGCCGCCCCAACCCAACGTTAGGCTCTTGATCACCAGCGCTCCCAACGGCAATAGCACAATGATGCTCAGGTAGAGCATCGTGTAGCCCATCGTCAGGCCGAAGCCAGGCAGGGCGCTCGATTTGGTTCGTGCGAAGACCATGGAAATTAAGGGGAATTGGCTAAAGCGTTTAGAGCTTGCTGCGCGTTGGTGTGTACGGGTTTATTTGGGGCTGTAAATCGAATCGAACACGCCGCCTTCTTTGAAGTGCCTATCGTGAGCTTCTTGCCAGCTTCCGAACACATCTTTCACGGTGAACAACTTGAGTTCGGGAAACTGCTTCACGAGGTCCGAGTCTGCTTTGCTCGGATCGCTGGGGCGATAATAATGCTTGGCCGCAAGATTCTGGCCGGCAGGCGTGTAGAGGTATTCGAGATACGCTTTCGCAACGTCGGCCACGCCGTGGGCCTCGGCGTTCTTGTCCACCACCGTGACCGGCGGCTCAGCTAGCACGCTCACAGACGGCACGACCATCTCGACCGTATCAGGACCTAGCTCCTTGATGGCCAGCAGTGCTTCGTTCTCCCAAGCTAAGAGCACATCGCCGATGCCGCGCTGGACGAATGTGGTGGTCGAACCACGGGCGCCGGAGTCGAGCACAGGCGCGTTCTTGTAGAGCGCCGCGACATATTCGCGTGCCTTGGTCTCGTCGTTGTTATTCTTTTGCAAGGCATAGCCCCAACCGGCCAGGTAGGCGAGACGACCGGCGCCCGATGTTTTCGGGTTCGGCGTGATCACCTCGACCCCCGGCTTCGCCAGATCATCCCAATCCTTAATGTTCTTAGGATTACCCTTACGAACGAGAAATACGACCGTCGAATGGTAAGGGCTGCTATTGTGAGGCAACCGTTTATCCCAATCGGACGGAAGCAATTTGGCACCGGCAATCTGATCGATGTCGTAAGCAATCGCGAGCGTCACGACATCGGCCTTGAGGCCATCGATCACCGCGCGAGCTTGCGCGCCAGACGCAGCATGCGAAGGAGTGACCTCAACCTGCTGCTGCTTTTCTTTCAGCCAATGCTGGGCGAACTGCTCGTTGAATTCGGCATAAAACTCGCGCGTCGGGTCGTACGACACATTGGTGATCGTAATCGTCGGCTTGGTTCCGTCCGCAAGCTTCGGCGTAGACGACCCGCACCCGACGACGCCACACAATACGACCAGAACGGCCCCTCGGTAGATCGTATGAAAAAGAACCATGAACGGCGTTCCTCCCTGAACCACGTGCCGCGATCGGGCTTCGCAAAGTCCTTCGCGGTAACGCATGAGTCGTTCGTCTGCTGCGGGTTGGGTTAGAGTGATTGGGATTTGGCCAGGCAGGCCGGGCCGTTTCATTGGCTTCGACCATCCTTGCTAAATCCCTACTAAAGCAATCGAGATGCCAAATTCTCTGAAATGCTAGAATCCTGTTTTTATGGGATTTCTCCCAAAGTCTGGGCGCTAAAGGCTCGATGACTATTCCCGCCAGCCAAAAACTGCCATATATAATAGACTTTAGCCATCTCATTTGACAGCTTATGGTCATATATGCTAGTATGCATGCCCTATGGAAACCGACCCCGCCTTTCAACTGACTCTCTGGCAAAGTGTTTCGCGGCATTTGGACGTCGCAGAGTCGACCGAGTCCACAGCCGAACTGCTGGCACATCACGTGCCAATCCATTCGCTCTCCACACGGCGACTCGAACTCGAGCACTTTCGTGTACGCGTCGTCGCCCACTGGCCCGCAGACACACCCGAACCGTCGGCAGGCGAAACCCACTTGCAAAAAAGTGCGTGGAATCGACTCGATCGTTGGATGCGACAAAAAATGATTACGCATTCATCCACCCACGACGCGGAAGCAAGGTCGCTACTTGAGCTTCTACAAATTCCCAACACGGGCCACGACTGGCTCTTCGCTCCGTTGGTCGGCGAACATGGTTCGTTAGGTGTGTTAGCAGCACGAGCGGTGTTGAACCACCGCTTCAACGAACAAGACATCAAGCACTTTAGCACGACGCTAGAGCCGATGAGCATCGCGCTAGACAATGATGCGCGATTACATGAGCTGGCCTCTCTGCGTGAAGCGGCAGAGGCCGAGCGGCAAACTCTGCTGCGTAGGCTTGGCCGCACCGAGGTTGGCGAGAAAATCGTCGGCGAGGATGAAGGTCTTGCGCATGTCATGCAACGCGTCGACCTCGTGAGTCGCTCCGAGGTGCCTGTGCTCATCTTGGGCGAGACAGGAACAGGCAAAGAACTCGTTTCGAGGGCGATCCACAATCGCAGCGAACGACACAGCGGCCCGTTCCTGCGGGTCAATTGCGGGGCCATCCCGCGAGAACTGATCGACTCGCAACTGTTTGGCCACGAGCGTGGCGCATTCACCGGCGCGAGCGAAGCCCGCCAAGGCTGGTTCGAACGGGCCGATATGGGCACGCTCTTTTTAGACGAAATCGGCGAGTTGCCCCTCGACGCGCAAGTGCGATTTCTGCGCGTGCTGCAAGACGGCTTCGTCGAACGCGTGGGCGGCTCCAAGCCGATTCGTGTCAATGTGCGCGTAGTGGCTGCGACCCATCGCGACCTGGCGGCGATGGTTCGCGAGGGAACGTTTCGTGAAGATCTGTGGTATCGCATCGCGGTGTTTCCGATCTTGCTGCCTCCGCTGCGCGATCGGCCGGAAGACATCCGCGCACTCGCTCTGCATTTCGCCCAACGTGCGGCAATCCGTTTTGGCTTGTCGCCGGTTGAACCCAGCGACGATGACATCGCCCTGCTCCAAAGCTACGATTGGCCTGGCAACATTCGTGAGCTAGGAGCGGTCATCGACCGCGCCGCCATCCTGGGAGATGGTCACTCGTTGGAATTAGCTGCCGCACTCGGCGTGGGAGGCCCCGTCGCGATCAGGACCATGCCGAAGCTCAGCACCGTGAATTCGACTTCCAGCATGCCGCGACGCAGCAAAATCACTACGCTCAACGACGCGATGAGGGCTCACATCGAATCGGCGCTGAGTGCATCGCGCGGCCGCGTCGAGGGGCCACACGGCGCGGCCCGACTGCTCGCCATCAACCCTCATACGCTACGCGCACGCATGCGAAAACTGAAGATCAATTGGACCGCGTTTCGTGAAGTCGATTCCGTCGATTGACGCCAAATCTGGCGGCTTTCACTTCGCTTCAAGCGTCGCTTTGCGCCGCAAACAGCGGAGCATTGATCGCATGAACGCGCGTACGATCCACAATTCCACGTAGCAACGTCACCAGAGCATGGAACCGCCCCACGTCGAGCAGATGCGCTGAAGTCAACGATGTGCCAGGCTCTAGGGTAAATGCCCCATCGCTAGAAACGCGCACAACCACCACGCCATCGTGATAGAGATGGCTGCCGTCGGCAAGGTGCGTTAGCTCATAGATTCGCTCGGCAATTCGACCTCGTAAGGCTTGGATTTCCTGTGTTATACATTCGAGTAAATAACCGTCATGCGGCGCACCCGCCTCGAATGCCCGACGGCTGCCATAGAAGTTCGGCTTCTTGAGATACGGGCCATCGTACTCGGGGCAAAACGTATCGCAGTTGCCGCAATGGTTGCAGTAGTCGGCGAAGTTGGCGATCTGATCAGCCTGCTGTAGCTCAAACACCTTCTCCTCGCCAACGGGAACGACTTCGCCACCGGGGCGGATTTCCACGTCGTGATAAGTTAAGCGAAGCTCACCGGTGTGATAGGTGAAATTGGCGTCGTTCGGGCAAACTGGAATGCACTTGTCGCAAGTGATGCAATCGAACGTGACGAGGTGCGAATCGATTTTCTTCGGCGTTGCTCGATTCTGGCTGGCATGATACCGCTGGTCGGCCTGGGTTTCGGCAACCATGATCGGCGTATTGAGAAAGCCAGCCTGAATTGGATCGCCACCAGCAGCCGCGCGTTGACCACGGCAATCGAGAATGAAATCGTCGATCGTGCGAGCGCCGCACTTCTCCATCTGCTTTTGCAAGTCGTGCAAATAAGGCGGAAGCCGCCCATAGCCGCCCGTTTTGAGCAGGTCGGTGCAGGTCGTAACGGGCACGATGCCGCAAGCAACCACGTTGGCAAAATTCTTGCGATCGACGCCCGCGGAAAACGAGATCGGAAACCTCGCCCCCGCTGCCCGCCGAAACTCGCTGGCGAGTGTCAACGTGATCACGTGCAGCGGCGCACCCGACAGATACATGACCTTTTCTGTCGGCACGAAAAAGTTGCCCCGGTTCTCGACTTCCAGTGTATTGGAGAACTTGGCCCCCAGTGTCAGATTTCGCGAAGCCGCAAGTCGAGTAAGGCGACCGCAGATTTCGAGCGACTCGTCGAACTGCAGACCCGAGGTATACGCTTTCTCGTTTACCCGCACATCGGTGTAGCCCATTACATCGTAAAGCAGATGCTCCAATCGATCCTTGCCGAGCATCGGCGGGTTCATCTTGATGATGACATGCACGTCGAGTTCCGTCAGCAGAAACTCACAGATGCGCTCGATCTCGCCGGCGGGACAGCCGTGAAACGTCGAGAGCGTGATGCTGCGACTAAGATTCGTCGGGTAATCGAGATCGCGCAGCGGCCCAAGCCAACGCGGAATCTGATCACGCAGCCGATCGACCGTCTCTCGGGCATCGATCAAACCACGAACAAAACTCACGACCTTCGAAGTTTGAATGCCGGCCAGATCGTAGCCGATCGACATATCGTAAATCGGTTCGCCGACCGTGCCCGCCAGCGAAATGTCGCCGAACGGGTTGCCGAACACGTCGGGAGCATGTCGCAACATATGAATGATCATGGCCCCGGCGACATACTGCTCGAGCGAATCCGGCACGCGCAGCTCCTGCGACCATTCGATGTTGTAACCAACATTGGCTGCTTGGATGCACGGCCGGGCGATCGTCAGCTCGTCGTTGACCTGAACCGTCTTCAACTCCATGATCCGACCACCGCCAAGCCACGAGAGGACGAGGTTTTGAGCCATCTGCGACTGCGGTCCCGACGCCGGCCCCGACGCGTTGCCGGCCACGCGATCGTGGAAGCGGACCGATAGATCCGGGGTATTTTCGGCGGGCAAATACCACTTTCTAGCAGGCAGATCGAAGATAGCCTGCTGATTGCGAAACTCCAGTCGCATCCGCTGGATGAGATCAACGAAGGGCGTGCAGAAGAGATCGACCATCGAAACTAGTCAAGTTTGTGGATCGTGAGCCTGTTTGCTGCGCGTTATTATAACTTCTCGTCGGCCCTCTGGCTTGGCTAGCGCCGATGGGCGAAATACGGTAATTTAAAGGCATCATGGCTACCACATCGTACGTTACCAAGCTGACTTGCATCCACTGTGGATCGACTTATCCCGGTGCGAGCCTCGCAACCGGCAGTGGCACGTGGATGACTTGCCCCAACTGCGGTCCGGCCGACGGTATCCTCGATATCGGCTACGACCTGGATCGGGTGAAAGCCGCGTGGCACGATCGGCCACTCGCACTGCGTCGGTTGAATCATTGGCGGTACGAGGAGCTGCTGCCGCTCGAATCAGGCAGCGTCCGACACGACTGGCAGGTTGGCTATACGCCCATCATCGACGCGAAAAGGCTGGCGCTCCACCTGGGCGTACGGCAGCTCTTGTTCAAAGACGAAGGCCGTAATCCGACCGCTTCGTTCAAAGACCGGGCCAGTTCCGTCGGCGTGGCGCACGCGCTGCAATTGGGCGCGAGCACCATCGCGTGCGCATCGACGGGCAACGCGGCCAGCAGCCTCGCCGGCCACGCGGCTCTCGCTGGCTTGCCCGCCAAGATCTTCGTGCCGCAAACGGCTCCCGAACCAAAGATCGCCCAGCTTCAGGTGTTCGGCGCGATGGTCTTTGCAGTGAAGGCTTCTTACGACGCGGCCTACGACTTATGCTCTGCGGCTTGCCAGGAGTTTGGCTGGTACAACCGCAACTGTGCGATTAACCCCGTACTCGTTGAAGGCAAGAAGACGGCCGGTCTGGAAGTGGCCGAGCAATGTCGCGAGTTGGGAGTCATCCCCGATTGGGTGGCGGTAAGTGTCGGTGACGGCTGCACGATCGCCGGCATCTGGAAGGGTTTGAAGCAGATGCACGAGTTGGGCGTGATCGATCGCTTGCCACGGTTGATTGCCGCACAAGCAGCAGAGGTCGCTCCGTTGCGATATGCAATGGAGCACGACCGGTTGCCGCCACCGAGCAACGGCACCACAATCGCCGACAGCATCGACGTACATGTGCCGCGCAATTGGCGCAAGGCAATCCACGCGATCAACGAGGCCCACGGCGAACTCGTCACGGCCAGCGACGAAGCCATCCTCGCAGCAATGCGAATGGCCGGGCGGAACGGCGTGTTCGCCGAACCGGCGGCAGCCGCCTCGCTCGCGGCAGTCGTCGCGGCGATCGACTCCCAGATCATTAAGCCCGAAGAAAGAGTGCTGGTGATGATCACAGGAAGTGGTCTCAAAGACACCAAAAACGCGATCCGAGCCGGCGGCAAACCGATTCCGGTTGAACCCAGCGTTGCGGCTGTCGAAAGTGCATTAAATGTCTCACGCAGAGGCGCAGAAGACGCGGAGAGTTAGGTCGGCGGCCTCCGCGATCTCTGCGCCTCTGCGAGAGAATCGAATTGGTTTCAAATTTGGAAACGACCATGCAAGTTGACGAAAAAGTATTAGTCCGAACGATCGAACGCTTCCGCGAGCGCAAGATTCTGTTGCCGACATTCGTTCAGATGCGCGATCCGAGCAAAGTGCCCGACAAGATCAAGCAACGGCTCAAGAACGTTGGCCTGTGGGACATCGACCCGGTCAATCTGTTCCGCATCACCTGGAAGAACGAACCCGTCGAGCGTGGCGGCTTGTACAACCAAGGTAATTGGATCGAGTTTCCGTCGGCTCTGACCGGCGTCGATGCGCGAATTATCGGAATCGTCGGCAAGTTCTTTCCTACAGGGGCCCATAAAGTCGGCGCGGCTTATGGCTGCCTGGTGCCTCGACTGGTCAGCGGCCAGTTCGATCCTACGCAGCACAAAGCCGTCTGGCCCAGCACCGGCAACTACTGCCGCGGCGGCGCGTTCGACTCGGCGCTCGTGGGCTGCACGGCCGTCGCGATCTTGCCCGAGGAGATGAGCCGCGAACGATTCGAGTGGCTCAAGGAAATCGGCGCCGAAGTGATCCCGACGCCCGGCTGTGAATCGAATGTGAAAGAAATCTACGATAAGTGCTGGGAAATTCGCAAAACGCGGCCCGACTGCGTAATCTTCAACCAGTTCGAGGAATTCGGCAATCCAACGTGGCATTACCACGTGACCGGCAAGACGATCGACGAGATATTTCGAGGCCTCGGCAGCGATTTGAGATTGTCTGGCTACGTCTCGGCTACCGGCAGTGCGGGAACAATCGCGGCCGGCGATTATCTGCGAACCGTCCATCCGGCAATTCGCGTCGTTGCCACCGAAGCGTTGCAATGCCCCACACTCTATCAGCTTGGCTTCGGCGGCCATCGGATCGAAGGCATCGGCGACAAGCACGTGCCCTGGGTTCACAATGTGCGCAACACCGACATGGTCGCGGCGATCGACGACGAGCAGTGCATGTCGTTATTCCGCTTGTTCAACGAACCGGCCGGCCAGACGCATCTCAACCACATCATCGGCGACGATTTGATTCGGAAATTGCCGCAGGTTGGCATCTCCGGCATTTGCAATCTTGTGGCATCGATCAAAACGGCCAAATACTACGACATGAACGATCGCGACGTGATTTTCACCTGCCTGACCGACTCGGCCGACTTGTACAAGAGCCGACTACAGGAACTGGCGGAAGAACACGGCCCCTATTCCGACGAACGAGCCAGCTATGATCAGGCCCGCTACCTCGACGGCATCGTGACCGATCATGTCCGTGAACTGACCTATTTCGATCGCAAGGCGCTCCACAACTTCAAATACTTCACGTGGGTAGAGCAACAGGGGCGCACCTCCGACGAACTGCGCGAGTTATGGGACCCCGAGTTCTGGGAGCAAACGTTTGCACAAGCCGACGAATGGGACAAACAAATCGAAGCGTTTAACGAACAAACCGGCGTGCTTGGCTTGCTTTAATCAGACAAATTCACCACAGAGGACACGGAGAACACAGAGAGGATTGTTTTATCCGCAGATAAACGCAGATGGACGCAGATTTAATTCAAGGCAAAAGTTTTCGATTCTCATCTGCGTTTATCTATGTTCATCTGCGGATTCTTTAAGTATCTTCTCCGTGCTCTCCGTGTCCTCTGTGGTTAATCTTTAATCATGTCCACCTTCTTCCGCGATGCGTTGCTCGTTCAGCTTGATCCACCACGGGTCGAGCCTGGCAACTTGCGCGTGGCAGACGGCAAGATAGCCGACGTTGGAGCGAATGTTGTCGCCGAAGGTGGCGACGAATTGGTCGATTGCAACGGCGCGGTGCTGTTGCCGGGGCTCGTCAACGGACATACACACCTGTACTCGTCGCTCGCGGCGGGTATGCCGGCTCCGCCCCGCTCGCCACGGAACTTTCACGAAATCCTTCAATTCATCTGGTGGCGGCTCGATCGGGCGCACACGCTGGAAAGCGTCGAAGCCAGCGGGCTGATCGGTGCGCTTGCCGCAGTGCGTTGCGGCACAACAACGCTCGTCGATCATCATGCCTCGCCGAATGCCATCGATGGCAGCCTGTCGGCTCTGGAGAACGGAATCTCATCGGTGGGTTGCCGCGGTGTTCTGTGTTATGAAGTGACCGATCGCAATCGGGCAGATGAAGCGAAAGCCGGTCTCGCTGAAAATGGAAGATACCTCCGCGAATGCCAAAAAAAAACGGATGGACGATTTGCGGGGCTTGTTGGCGGGCATGCCAGCTTCACGATGTCGGAAGCGTCGCTGCAAGGCTGTACAGACCTCGCGCGACAGCACCAAGTTGGCGTTCATATCCACATGGCCGAAGACCCGGTCGATGAACGAATTACACGGGAACAATTCGGCTGCGGACTGATCGAACGGTTACAGCGCGTCGGCTTGTTTGATGTACCAGGTACGATTTTCGGTCATGGTACGCACCTGTCGGATGCCGATATTGAAGTGGTGAACGGACAGGCAGGAATTTCGCTCGCCCACAATCCGAGTTCGAACATGAACAACGGCGTGGGCTACACACGCATCGCCAAGTTTGCGCGGCTTCCGCAATTGGGGACCGACGGGATTGGCGCCGACATGTGGCGCGAGGCGCGAACTGCCGAATTCAAAAGTCATGATGCTCAACTCGCAGTGCCATTTGGTGCGTCGCTCCAGATGCTCGCTCAGTCGGCGCGGGTCGCGTCTAAATGCTTGGGTGTGAAACTTGGAGTATTGGAAGCTGGGGCAGCGGCCGACTTGGTGGTGACGAGTTATCGCCCGGCAACGCCGCT
>CAZJWY010000006.1:46467-63160 GCA_964549545.1 uncultured Planctomycetaceae bacterium
GCCGCTGACGGCCGATAGTATCGCTGGCCATTTTCTCTTCGCGATGGGGCCGGAATTTGTTCGCGATGTGATGATCGGTGGCTGGTGGGTCATGCGAAAAGGGCATATTGTGACGTGTGACGAAGCGGCAATTCGCGCGAAGTCGGTCGAAGTTGCTCGTGGTTTGCACGAGCGGATGGCGGCGATCTCTTGTGGGTAAAGTAAGAAGTGAGATGTAAAAAGGAAAAAGTGGAATATTCAAGGCTTCCCCCCACGTCTTCTTTCTCGCTTCTTGCTTTTTACTTTCCGACGATCCTCGTTCCACTCTTGCCGTCGATTGCGGCCGCAAATTGATTGACGTGGGCGATGATTGCCACGGCGTCTACGTGTGGCGAATGACGCACAAAGTCGATGCCGGCTTCGATTTTTGGTCGCATTGAGCCGGCGCCGAACTGGCCGGCCTGCATATATGTCTCGGCTTCGTCGGCCGTGATCTGCTCGAGTTGTTGCTCGTCGGGCTTGCCGTAGTTAGTGCAGGCGTGCTCGACGGCGGTCAGGATCACGAGTGTCGGTGCTTGCAGGTGGCGAGCGAGTAAACCCGTCGTGCGATCTTTGTCGATGACGGCGGCCACGCCGCGCACACGGCCATTTGCATCGACCGCGACGGGAATTCCACCGCCGCCGCAGCAGACGACGATCTGCCCGCTAGCGATTAAACTCTCGATTGCCGGCATCTCGATGATTTTTCGCGGCAGCGGCGACGGCACCACGCGGCGGAAGCGGCCCTTCCCTTCGTCGCGAATCTGCCAACCATCCTTGTCGCGATGAGCGGCGGCCTGCGACTCGGTAAGCATCGGCCCGATTGCTTTGTTCGGATCTTGGAACGCCGAGTCGTTGGGATCGACGAGGACTGTCGTCACAACGGCCGTTACGTTGGACGTGAGATTTCGCCGATTCATCGCGTTCGACAGGCATTGAACGATCATGTAGCCCATGCCGGCTTGCGTGTCGGCCACGCACACTTCGAGCGGGATGGGATAAAGCTCGCTACGGGCCAGCTCGACGCGCCGCAGGATGTTGCCCACCTGCGGGCCGTTGCCATGCGTCACGATCAAGTGGTAACCACGCTCAATGGCGTCGCAAAGCACCTCGGCCGTTTCGCTGACCTGGGCGAACTGCTCGTCGATATCGCCGATCTTGCCGGGAGCGCTGATCGCGTTTCCGCCGAGGGCAACGACAAGGCGTTTTTGAGCTTTTGACATCCCATATAGCCGACCCGTTCCGGGTCGGTCGCTTGTGCTGACAAGCAGCGGCATTTTACCCGGCCGAAACGGCCGGTCTATATATTTACGCGTTTCCACGCGGAGCGTGGGAACGAGTTTGTACTATTAGAACGGGCGTTCGCGCATGGTGCAGGCCATGATAGCTTTGGCGGTGTGGAGGCGGTTTTCGGCTTCTGGGAAGACGATCGATTGCGGGCCGTCAATGACGGCGTCGGTCACTTCCGAGCCGCGGTCGGCGGGGAGGCAGTGCATGTAGACGGCCGACTTTTTGGCGATCTTCATGCGACTCTCGTCGCAAATCCAATTCTTGTACTTGGCGTTGATCGCGAGGCACTCTTTCTGATTCTCGGCGACCTCTTCTTTCGTCTTTGCCTGCTGGCGAGCGAGCATCAGGTCGTACACGCCCCAGCTTTTCGGATAGACAATGTCGGCGTCTTTGAACGCGGCGTCCATGTCGTCGACGATTTCGAACTTACCGCCGCTTTTAGCCGCGTTCGACTTGGCCGCTTCGACCGTGCGATCGATCAGCTTGTATCCCGGCGGATGAGCGAGCGATACGTCCATGCCGAAGCGGGTCATGAGCGTGATGAGACCTTGCGGCACGCTGAGCGGCTTGGCGTAGGAAGGGGCAAACGCCCAACTAACGGCAATCTTGAGGCCTTTGAGATTCGTGCCGAACTTTTCGCGGATCGTCATCAGGTCGGCCAGTGTTTGCGTCGGGTGATCGACATCGCACTGCATGTTGATGATCGGCACGTTCGACGCCTCGGCCATCGCGCGCATGTACTTGTTGCCTTCGTTGAGCACCAGATCGTGGCGAATGCAGATACCGTGGCCCATCGACGAGAGAATCTTGCCGGTATCCTCGGGTGTTTCGCCGTGGCTGATCTGCGTGGCGTCGGAATCGAGGAAGTGGGCGTGACCGCCGAGTTGGGTCATGCCGGCTTCGAAGGCGTTACGGGTGCGGGTCGACTTGTCGAAGAACAAGAGGAAGGCCGTCTGGTGGGGCAAGAGGAGCGTGGGCTCGCCACGGTGGAACTTATTCTTGAGGTCGGTTGCCATATCCAGCAGGAGCCCAATCTCCTCATCACTCAGATCTTGGGTCTCGATGTAGTCCTTACCCTTCAAGCTCGTCATCGTTCACTCACTTTCAGACTGGGAAGATTTACCACACAGACACAGAGAGCACAGAGAAGAAGCTTATCCGCAGATAAACACAGATGGACGCAGATAATAATTCGAAGCAAAAAAGTACGGGCCCTTATCTGCGTCTATCTGTGTCCATCTGCGGATCCTTAATCATGTATTCTCCGTGTCTCCGTGGTAAAGAATTTCTTTGAAATTGGTTATTTGATTCGTTTGATTTTCAATGGCTTGCCGTTTCCACGGCCAGCGGCCAGGTCACAATAGGCGGGGCCGAAGCCGGCATAGAAGGCGGCGCAATTCACCAGGTGCTCGATCGGCACGGAATCATTGACGGTATGAGCCACATTTTCCGGCGCCGGGCCGAAGCCGACGCAAGGGATGCCGAACATGCCGTCGATCGAGACGGCGTTCGTGCTGAACGTCCAGCGATGCACGATCGGTGGTTTGTTGAGCACTTCGTGATGGGCCTTTACGGCGGCTTGCACCGGCAGCGAATCTTCGTCCTCGCACCACATCGGAAAATACTTCTCGGTCTCATAGGTGAGGCCGGTGTAGCTTGGACGGGCATAACGCAAGACTTCGACTTTCGCGTCGACGCCGGCGCGCTTGATAGCGTCTTTCACTTCGGCAACGGCCGACTTCTTGGTGTCGCCGACCGTGAGGCGACGATCGAGATGAATGTAGGCTTGTCCCGGCACGGCACAGAGGCTTGGCGTCTTGCAGTCGATGTAGCTGACGGTGATCGTGCCTTTGCCGAGGAACTCATCGCCCTTGAGGCGGGTATTGAGCTCTTCGATCTCGCGCACGACCTTGGCGATTTTGTAGACCGCGTTGTCGCCCTTCTCGGGCATCGAGCCGTGGCACGACTTACCGAGGCAGGTGACGCCGATCTCCATCCGGCCGCGCTGGCCACGCAGAATCTTGCAGTCGGTCGAGTCGGTGACGACGACGACATCGGGCCGAATCTTGCCTTCGTTGACGATGTACTGCCAGCACAGCCCATCGCAGTCCTCTTCCATCACGGTGCAAGTGAGTAACAAACAGAACTCCGACATGTCGACCTTGAGGTCGCGGAGGATCTTGGCGGCGTAAACCATCGCGGGAATCGCGCCTTCCTGGTCCCCTGCCCCGCGGCCCCAGACTTTGCCGTCGGCGACTTTGCCTTTGTACGGGTCGTGCTTCCATTCATCGCGATTGCCGACGCCGACGGTGTCGACGTGAGCATCAATCGCGACCAGCTTCTTACCTTTGCCGGGCTTGCCGACTTGAGCCAATAGATTGCCCAGGCCGTCTACCCAAATCTTGTCGAACGCGCCGGTCGCCTCCATTTCCTGCTTGATCCGTTCGATCACCGGCCCTTCCTCGGCCGACTCGGAGGGGATCGCGATCATGTCGCGAAGGAACTTGACCATCGGTTTTTCATACTTGCGGGCAGCGTCAAGGAAGGCGTTTTTCGTCATGTGCGTGGGTCAAGGCTTTAGCCTGACAAAACTCGGGGATAAGTCAGGCTAAAGCCTGACCTACGAGAAACTCTTGAAAGATGCAGGATTCTATGCCAAACTTGGGGTTGGTGGAAGGAGAGTCTGGGTCGCCCGTCGGCGGCATCTTTCAGACATGAGTTGGCCACCACGCAAAGGCGGCGATTCACTCGCTTCCCTTGTCCCTCCATCCAATCGAGGCCAACTCCATGGCGGCAACGACCGAACCGGCTACGGGAATCCGTCAGCTTTCTTGCCAGGTGAACGGCGAACAGGTCCAGCTGGACCTCCCCGAGGAGGACGGCCTCACACTGCTCGATGTGCTCCGTGATTTTCTCGGCATCACTTCTCCCAAAAATGGCTGCGCGCCGCAGGCCCAATGCGGCTGCTGCACCGTGCTGATAGACGGCAAGCCAGTGCTTTCCTGTGCATTGTCGCCCGCGAAGGCCGAAGGCAAAACGATCACGACCCTCGAAGGGCTCGACGACGAGCACCGCGCTCAGATTTCTGAATCGTTCGTCCGCTGCGGCGGTGTGCAGTGTGGCTTTTGCATCCCCGGCATGGCGATGCGCGGCGTGGGCTTGTGCGACAAAACCCCGACCCCAACTCGCGACGAGATCGTCACCGCACTCAAGCCACACCTTTGCCGATGCACAGGCTACGCGCAGATCGTGGATAGCATTGATCAGTACGCCAAGCTCCGCCGTGGCGAAAAGTTGCCCGAACCTTCGGTTGAGGATTGCTCGGGCCGAGTAGGCACCAACCTGCCTCGCTATACGGGCCACGATGCCGTGCTCGGCGACCGCAAATTTATCGACGACATGGTCGTGCCCAACATGCTGTACGGCGCGGTCCGCCTCACTGATCATCCGCGGGCGAAGGTTCTTTCGATCGATCCAACCCGCGCGCTGGCGTTGGAGGGCGTTCACCGTGTCGTCACGGCCGCCGATGTGCCCGGCGACCGGTATGTGGGCCTCATCGAAAAAGACTGGCCGGTCTACGTCGCGATCGGTGAAGAGACTCGCTGTAGCGGTGACATCATTGCCAGTGTCGTGGCCGACACCCAGCGACTCGCGCGCAAGGCGGCCGAGCTGATCGATATCGAATACGAAGTGCTGCAACCGGTCACCACGCCGCAGGCCGCGCTCGAGCCCGACGCGCCGTTGATTCACCCGAAGCGCGGCACGAATCTGCTGAGCAAGTCGAAGCTCAAGCGTGGCGACATCGACGAAGCGTTTCGCAACTCGGCCCACATCATCGAGGATTCGTACAAGACGCAACGAATCGAGCATTTGTTTCTGGAGCCGGAATCGTGCATTGCAATACCGGTCGATGATGCCTCGCTGTCGTTCGACGAATTGCGCGAGGCGTGGAAGTACAACGGAACGGCCGGATATCCGCTGAAAGCGACGCCGAATGGCGAGCGGCGGATGTTCATCTACACGCAGGGGCAAGGCGTGTTCGACGATCAGCGGCAATGCGCAAGCGTGCTGGGGATCGACCGCAATCGCGTGCAGACCGAGCTGGTGAGTAACGGCGGCGCGTTCGGTGGCAAGGAAGATATGTCGATCCAGGCCCAGACAACCTTGATGGCCTGGCTGATGGGTCGCCCTGTGAAAGTCACGCTTACACGGCCCGAGAGCTTCCGGATTCATCCGAAGCGTCACCCGATCGAGCTTACGTATAAGATCGGCTGCGACGCCGAGGGGCACATCACGGGCGTTCAGGCCCGCATCATTGGCGACAAAGGCGCGTATGCCTCGGTCGGCGCCAAAGTGCTGGAGCGTGCCGGTGGCCATTGCACGGGGCCGTATCGAGTGCCGGCGATCGATATGGAGTCGCTGGCCGTTTACACCAATAATCCGCCGTGCGGCGCGATGCGCGGCTTTGGCGCGAATCAGGCGGCGTTTGCGATCGAGAACCTGCTGGATCGGCTGGCCGAAAAGGTTGGAATCGATGCGTATGATATGCGCGATCGCAACATCCTTGAGCCGGGGGAAACTTTTGCGACGGGCCAGGTGCTCGATAAGCCGTTCGGCCTTCGCAAAACTCTCGAAGCCGTGAAGGATGCATTCAAGAGTGCGAAGTACGCCGGCATCGCCTGCGGTATCAAAAACTGCGGCATCGGCAATGGCATGCCGGATATCGGTAAGTCGGCGTTCTACATCGCCGGTCCGGATGAAATTCACATCCATACCGGCTTCACGGAGATGGGCCAGGGGCTGTTTACGCTGTGCATTCAGTTCGCCGTCGAAGCGACCGACCTGCCCGCGGCCGTGTTCAAAAAGGTGTCAACCGATACCAAGTTCTTATTGGATTGCGGCCAGACGACGGCGAGCCGCGCGACCGTGCTGGCCGGCAACTCGATTGCCGAGGCCGGGAAGCAGCTTAAGGCTGCACTAGCTGATGGCAAAACACTGAAGGACCTCGTCGGCCAGACGTTCATCGGCGAGTGGAGCTGCACGTACACGTCGAAGCTGGGCTACGACCTCGACAAGCCGGGCGGTCCCAAGACGCACATCAGCTACGGCTTCGCCACGCAACTGGCGATTCTGGATGACGACGGCAAGCTCGTGAAGATGATTGCCGCGCACGATGTGGGCCGCGTGCTGAATCCCATCCAGCTCAAGGGGCAAATGTACGGCTCGCTCCACATGGGAATCGGTTACGCACTCACCGAAGACTTCCAGGCCGAGAATGGTGTGATCCTCGCTAAGAAGATGAACGACTGCGGCGTGCTCCGTTCGCATCAGATGCCAGAGATGGAGTTAATCTTCGTCGAGGAGGCGGACCCCGAGTGCCCGCATGGCGCTCGTGGCGTCGGCGAGATTGGTCTCGTGCCGACTGCGCCCTGCATCGCGGGTGCTCTTTACAAATACGACGGCATCGTGCGCAACGAACTGCCGATGCGAGACTCACCCGCTGCCCTCGCGATCACCAAGCCCAATGTCCGCCGCAAATCGTAGCCGCCGCATCGGCGTGATACTCGCCGCCGGCCGAGGTGGGCGGATGGGCGGCAAGAAGCAACTAACGGCCTGGCCGACGGCCGACGGCTCGAAGCCGCTCGTCGCTGCTTCATTCGATGCGATTCGTCCGATCTGTGACGAGATGGTGGTTGTCGTCGGTCACATGGCAGACTCTGTTGTTGCCGCACTGGGCGATCGGTCGTTCCATCGCGTCGACAGTAGCGCAGATGCCCCCATGTATGAATCGATCCGGGCCGGTCTGCGCAAAGCTCTCCGCATCGATCCAAACCCAATCATCGTTCTGCAACCCGGCGACCACCCCGAAGTCGCTTCAACCACACTCCACACGCTGACGGGCTGGTCGCTTAAGCGACCAGCCCAAACGGTAATTCCGCAGCACGCGGATCGCGGCGGGCATCCTATTTTGATCCCTTCTCCTATTTGCACCATGCTCGCCGAAATGGACTGCCCCCAAGGCCTGGGGCAGTTCTGGCTCGATCATCCTGAACTGTGCTGCCGTGTGCCGGTGGATGATCCGAAAGTTGTTCGCGATATCGATACGCCGACCGATCTTGGGTAATTTTGCCTCTTGCAGACGCGCTCAACTGGCGCCGGTTTTGTTGCTAAGATGGAGACTGCCCAATTTCTTCGCCCTCAAACGGCAGGCTCTCCATGTCCACCGACTCCGCCCGGTCAAATTCCGAAGTCGAACGCCCGGCGTTCATGGCCGTGCTCGGCCTATTGCCGCCCTACATGCCCGAGGACATCGAGAAGGCGTACCTGGCTCGCGTCAAGGAAATTCGCCCCGACCTGGGCGGCGACCCGAAGCCGTTTTATGAATTGCAGAGCGCCTACATGCAGGCAAAGGAATACATCAAGTTCCGTGGCGACCGGCGCGGCTGGATCGCCAAGCGGATGGAAGAGTACCTTGCCGTCCGGCAGACGATCGAGGGTATCAAGGGATTCGGCGCGAAAGTCGAAACGGCCTCGCTCGACTGGTTGCAAAAATCGTTTGGCGACTTTGCCGAGCTGACCGAGGCGATCACCAGCATCACGCTCCACGACTCCGCGCGTGGCGAAGAGGTTATCGAGTATCTGGTCGGGCAACACGAATCGCTGTTGGAGCTACGCCGGCTGGACTTGGCCGGCTGTGCAATCACCGATGCCTCGGTCCGTCAGCTCAGTGTGTTTCGACGGCTACAGGAGCTGAATCTCAACAACACGCCCATTACCTGGGAAGCATTGCACATCGTGCAATGGCTGCCGGAGCTGGAGGAGGTGCATGTCGAGCGGACCGGTCTCGGTTGGTTCGCGCGACGAAAGCTGGCCTCCCAACTAAAGCAGAAACGAAAAGCAGCCGCCTCGATGCGGGCGGTCCATCCGTTGCAAGTCCGTTGATGACGTTTGCGTGTCCTACCTCGGTACTCGGACCGCGTGACGGTCCGGCTATATAGCAAACTTCACTCCAGCGGTTTTCAGAAAGCCGAGTATCTTTGTCGGCTCGATATACTGGCCCGGCAGGATGAGGCCTCGCTCTGTCAGTTGGTCATTAGCCATTTTTTGGACGGCAAGCACGGCTGGGGCGACGGCTACCAGGTAACTCTTCTCATCCGCAAAGAGAGCGAAACGGCTGGTGCGGCCATCTTCGCCTTCGACTTCGTAGGCCACGCCGCCAACATCGGAGCCAAAGCGGCGGGCCATCGCCGTTCCCAGACCAATCGTGCGTTGCAAGATGGCACAAAACGCACGCGAGCGAGTCGCCACCGAAAGAACCAGGTTTGCACCGGGAATATTCGCGTCGACGTACATGGCAACGTCTTTTAGAGACGGCTGAACGCGGGGCAGCCAAACCGCATCGGCGCTCTCGTAGATATGTCCCTGTATCGGCCCAAGTTTTTGCGAAGGTGCAAACTGGAAAGTCCGCTTCTCGCGCCATCCAAGTACCCACCACAGCTCGCCTTCCCGCATAATTCGAGTTGGTCGGCCCACGGTGCGCAATAGCGACCGGGCCGTGCCGGAGTTGGCTGTATGGCGAGTTGCGGGAACCAAGAACGACGTAAACCGCCGCGGCGACTCCTGACCAATCATTTGCAAAACCGCGGCGGAGAAGGCGGAAACCGTGCTCGCCGAGCTGAGTACACGAATGCCAGCTTCGGCGATTCGCTGCTCGTGCGCGAGAACCATTTCGGCATACCACAGATCATCGTTTAGATCGACGACATCGAAGCCGACGTCGATCGCGGTCTCGATCAGCGCGGGCGTCCGGGAATGAAACGGTCCGGCCGCGTCCAGCACGATGTTTCCATACCGCACTTCCGCCCGGATCGAATGAAGGTCGTTTGCATCGATTCGGAGATCGGCCCCCTCGCGACGCGACGCCGTTTGGACATCCATGCCCAGGCTTCGCAACTCGGCCGCTGCCGCGCGACCGAAGAACCCCAGCCCACCAAGTACGATAACGCGTCTCACGGTCCCCTCCAGCGAGCGCCCATCCACGCGACCCATACAAGGAACAGCGGAAACAGCACCGCCGTTGTCGCGACCATTCCAGGAATGAAATTCGTAATCGCGGCCAATGTCATGCCGATGCCGGCACACCACGTGATCCACATCGTGACACGTATCCAACGAGGCAACCCAGGCGTGATAAGCGTCAACAGGGCGCCGCCGATCGTGTACAAGCCATTGGCCGCGCCGGCGCTGAGCAGCGTAAACGCTCGCTCGATATTAAGCGACGTCTCGACCGAGTGTGCAGCTCGACCAGCGAGCAGCAGAATCAGTGCGCCCTCGCCGCTGAAATCGCAGACCATCCCCACCGCAGAGATGACGACGGCGAGCAAGGCAATGGCCCTGGTGCTAGTGGCAGACAAGGATGTCTGCCCCACGGTGAGACGACTGCCCCACCATGCGAAGAAGCCGACAAGGCTGGCGGCGGCGAGCATCCACATCGACCAGCCGACTGTCCAAGCAATATCATGGCCCGCGATGTAAGCAGCGCGTGCTGAAGGGTCTGATTCGGCAAGGGTTCCTGGCAATAAAACGGTGGGAAGCAAGACGAGTGCTGCCGCATGAGCAACGACACATGCCCACGGCGCTAGCGACTCCATCCATCTACCAACGGCAGTGCCACGGATAAGAAACAGCCCAAACGGCAGCCACCAGATGAGGTCGTTGTAAACGCACAACATTCCGAGTCGACGTGGCCACTCATCGCTGAACGATGCAACCATCCCGATCGGCCCGAGCACCTTGCCCAGCAGGCCCACGGCGATAATCGGCCAGGCCGCCTCGAGTTTCCAAGCGGCATACCAATACAACAGTCCGTACACACCGACAATCATTCCCACGCAGGCCCAGATGCCAGGGTAGAGCGGTGGCGGAATCTCGAAGAGTTGAAAGAAAGCGAACGGCCAAACGGCCGCCCACAGACCAAACACCAGATTGTAAGCGCCAGCCACAGCGAACGTGATGCGAAACAGCCGATCGGCAAAGGGGCCCATCATGAAGCCACTATAGGCCGGAGCGGCGTGTAGCTGAAGTCGCAAGACGGCGGATCGTCGCGAACAAACGAACCATCAGGACTAGAGCAACTTACCAAATTGCGTTCCGCAGTGGATCAAAAAACAAACGCAGTTTAGCGTCGGCCGCCAGGCCGAATCTCCCACCAACACCGCCCCCTGCGAGAACGAATAAAGGTAATTTGCTCTAAATCTGAAAATTCGCCATGGGCCCGATAGCCAGGTCCATGTCGCTGCGCATCTTCAACTTGGGTTTCTCCAACATCACGGTGGTAAACGGCGCAACGCCCTGCGTGAGCCACACGCTCGATCCGACCACGGAATCATGCCCCACCACGGTTTTTCCACCCAGAATCGTAGCGTTGGCATACACGACGACGCGATCTTCCAGCGTCGGGTGTCGCTTACTACCGCGAATCAAGTTGCCATCGCTATCGGTCGCAAAACTCAGCGCGCCGAGCGTCACACCTTGATACAGCTTGACGTGCTGACCGATATCGGTCGTTTCGCCAATCACCACGCCGGTGCCGTGATCGATGAAGAAGTACTCACCGATCTTGGCGCCTGGATGGATATCGATACCTGTGCGGCTATGCGCCCACTCGCTCATCATGCGCGGAATGAACGGGATATTGAGCTCGTACAAGACATGAGCCAATCGAAAGACGGTAATCGCCTCGAGGCCAGGGTAGCAGAAAATCACTTCATCAAGCGACTTGCAGGCCGGGTCGCCGTCGTACGCGGCCTGCACATCGGTTGCCAAAATTCGTCGCACCTCGGGCAGCCGATCGAGAAACAGCATCGTCTTCGCCTGACCGAGCGCTTCAAAATCTTGATCGCAACCACAATCCTCGGTCGCTCCCGCTTCGTGCCGCAGCGCACGGCCGATCTGTTGGGTCAAGCGATCGTGCAACTGGTCGACAAGATCGCCGACATAGTAGGCGACATTGCCGCGATGCAAGCGCTCGCGCCGCCGATAGCCGGGAAACAAGATTTCTTTCAAATCATCCGTGGCAGCGATGATTTCTTCATAGTTCGGCAGCGGGCAATGGCCCAGGTGGTTGATCCGGCCCACCTCATCGTACGTCTGGACGATTCGCTCCGTGATCTTTGGAAGTTGCTCTTTAAGGCGAAAGTCTGTCGACATATCGAATTACTCCCCGCAGGCGATCACACGAATAGTACGCAGTAGACCGGCTGCGGAAATCAAACGCAAGATGCGAAGTGTGAAGCAAAGCAAAGACGGCCCGAGGCGGGCGCGAGTACGGGGCGGGATGTCCGGCGTTAGGCCGGACACGTACACAAGCACCGAATTGGCAAATGAAAAAGTGCTGGAGATCCCATATCCATTCCGGACACGATTTTAAGCCTCGTGGTTCAGCCCATCAAACCGTTATCCATTGTCTCGGCAGGCTCAAAGCATTCAGTTGAAAGAACCTGCCAATATTGCCGCCCGGCTGCCGGGTGCTGTCAGCGTTTACCCCACGGCGGTTCGTGACTTAACCCGTTGAGCGGCATAATCTTGGATTGGAACAACCCCAGATCGGCAGGCATAAGCTTTTCCCTGGAATCACGATGCTGCCTTCTCTGCTTTCGCTGGCTCGATATGTACGACAGCATCCAGCACATTGTGACCAGACGCCAAGAGCGAATCTTTCACTCGGTGAGATATATCGTGGCCGACACGGACTGAAACGTCGCCGGGAACGACGACGTGTATATCCACCCATAATCCGAGGCCGCTCTTCCGGACGCGGCACATGTCGATATCGACGACGCCATCGACCCGCCGGGCGATCTCGCGAATGTCTTCGACAATTTGCTCCGGCAGCGATGCATCCATAATTTCGCGCCATGCTTTGCGCAACAACAGAACGCCATTGATCCCAATGACGCCCGCCGCAAATAGGGCTGCCCAATCATCGGCTGATTGATAGCCTTTGCCACCAAGGAGCGCGATCGAAATCCCGATAAAAGCCGCGGCCGATGTAAGCGAATCGCTGCGATGATGCCAGGCATCGGTCCGCATGGCGTTGCTGTCGATCGAGTTGCCCGTACGCAGGAGGTAGCGAAACAGCAGTTCTTTGACCACGACCACGAGGACGAGCACCACCAACGTAAAGGGCGCTGGCGCATGATGGGGCAAGCGAATCTCGCGGACGCTCTGGATCGCGATCCCAACCGCCGCCGCCAACAGACTCGTGGCAATCACCAATGCCGCTGCCGGTTCAACTTTGCCATATCCAAAAGGATATTTTTCATCCGGCGGTTGTGCGGCAATCTTCAAGCTTCCCGCCACGATGGCACCGCTGACCACATCAAGCATCGATTCCACGCCGTCGGCAATGAGCGCATAGGAATTCCCGATGACGCCGCTGATGATTTTCACTGCCCCCAACGCCACGCTGATAATCACCGACTGCAGGCTAGCGCGAATGCCGGTCGAAGCTGTTTGATCAAGCTTGGCATGTGAAACGACGGCTCGGGAAGGAAGCTGCGACATGGGCCAATCAGATTTGAGTAAGAATGCAGGCTGCCGTCTTACTCTTCGTCCACCTTGAGCTTCGCCTTGGCGATAATCTGCTGCTGCACGTTGGGCGGCACCACGTCGTAGCGAGCAAATTCCATCGAGTAGCTTCCCTGCCCGCCTGTCATAGAGGAGATCGTACGAGCGTACGTCATCACTTCCGAGAGAGGGCAGGTCGCCTCGACGGTCGTCATGCCGCCGCCGGCCGAATCCATGCCGACCATCTGGCCGCGTCTTCCGGAAAGATCGCTGGAAACATCCCCGACTTTATCGACCGGCACCGTGATGTGCATCTGCACGATCGGTTCGAGCAGGCTTGGCTTGGCTTCACGAAAGACGTTGGCAAACGCGTTGCGCGCCGCGATGCGAAATGCCGTTTCGTTCGAATCTACGGGATGATCTTTTCCAAAATGGACCTCTACGCAGACGTTCTGCACTGGGTAACCTGCCACGACCCCCGACGCGACTTTCTCCAAAAACCCTTTCTCGATCGCCGGCATGAAGTTGCCTGGAATCGACCCGCCGACCACGGTATCGACAAAGAGGAAGTTGTGTTTCTCGTCGTGGTGCGAATGCTTGAGATGCGGGAACCGCTCCTTCGTCAAAAAGTCCTCCGGCTTGGTGTCCTCGGGGAATGGGTACATCCGAATGTGAACTTCGGCAAACTGCCCCGAGCCGCCCGACTGTTTCTTGTGCCGATAGCTTCCCTCGGCCGAGTTTTGAATCGTCTCGCGGTAGGGAATCTTTGGCTCGTGCGTTTCGACCTCGACCTTGTCACGGCGTTTCAGCCGCTCCCGAAGCAACTGCAAATGCAGCTCACTCATGCCGGTGAGCACCATTTCCTTGGTTTCCTGGTCGTGGTCGAGCCGCACCGTTCGATCCTCTTCCGTGAGCTTGTGAAGCGCGCTCGAAAGCTTGGTCTCGTCGCCGCGAGTCTTCGGTGCAACCGCCAGGCCCACCATCGGCGTTGGAAACTGAATCGCGGACATCTCCAACTCGCCGAGCGAGGTGCCGGTGTGCAAATCCTCGGTCTTGGCGATCGCGACGACATCGCCCGCGCTGGCCGCTTCGATCGCCGTAGTCTTCTCGCCCTGCACCGACAAGAGCGGCCCGATCTTGACGCCCTTCCGCACGCCCGACAGATGCACCGTACTGTCTTTCTTCAGCGTGCCTGAAAACACTCGCACATAACTGAGCCGCTGCACGAAAGGGTCGATTCGCGTCTTAAATACCTGGGCTACGAGCGGCGCTTCCGAATCGCATTTGAGCGTCACGGTGTCGCCATCCTTCTTCGCCGTCCGCTGCATAGCCGACGGCGGCAACGAGGCCTTCGCGAGCACCGCCAGTAAATCGTCGATCCCCACGCCAGTCTTGGTCGAAATACAAACGATCGGCGTCAGCGTGCCCTGCCGCACCGCCTCGGCGCACAACCGCTCAAGCACTTCCTTCGAGGGAACTTCCCCTTCGAGATACTTCTCCATCACAGCTTCGTCGGCCTCGACGATTGATTCGACTACTACTTCATTCAATGTATTCGGGTCGATGAGCGCGCCAGCCACATCCTTCGGCACATCGAGCGTGCTGACGACGCCCTTCAAATCGTGGCCCTGCCCGATTGGCACGTTGAATAACGCGCACTGCGAGCCGAACGCCGCCTTGACCGAATCGATAAGGCCCGGAAAGTCGATGTTGTCGGTATCCAGCTTGGTGATGCAGAGAATGCGGCCGATGCCGGCCTCGCCCGCTTCCTGCCAGGCCCGCCGCGTGTTGACCTTAATGCCCGCGTGGGCGTCGATCACGATCAGCGCCGTCTCGACCGCCCGCAGCGCGCCGACGGTCTGGCCAATCAAGTCCGGATAGCCCGGCGTGTCAATCACATTGAATCGCAAGCCGGCATGATCGAAATGAACAACCGCGGCCTCGATCGAGTGCTTATGGTGCTTCTCTTCTTCGTCGAAGTCGCAAATGCTGGTTCCATTGTCGACACTGGGCTGACCGGTTACGGCGCCGGCTTTCACCAGGAGATGGTCGACGAGCGTCGTCTTGCCCGCCGAGCCGTGGCCGCAAACCGCCAAGTTGCGAATCTCATCGACGTTCCTAGCCATGCTTTGCTCCTGTAGCAACCGAAGGACCATCAACCGGCACACGCTAGCGTCCGGTTTGATGTCGTGGGAACCGGGGGCTCCGGCTGATCCCCATCACGTTGGAACTGTTTGATTAGTATGTTTGTCTTGCAGCCTCACCAGCGGCACGCAACGCCTCGGGGAGCGTTAACGTTCCTTCATAAAGTGCTCGGCCAATAATACATCCGGCCATTCCGGCAGCAGCCAACCGCGCGACGTCTTCCGCCGTCGTCACTCCGCCCGAAGCGATCACGGGAACCTCGACGGCGGCTTGCATCTGGGCCATCGCTTCCACGTTGGGGCCCTTCATCATGCCGTCGGTCGCGATGTCGGTATAAATAATCGCTGCGAGCGGCTCGTTGCCAAACTGGCGAGCCAGATCGATCGCCGAAACATCACTTGTCTTGAGCCAGCCATCGGTCGCCGCCCGACCATCGCGGGCGTCGATCCCTAAAACCAGCCGACAAGGGTATTGGCGACACATGCCGCGAAACCACTCGGGGTCGGTCAATGCCGAGGTGCCCACCACCAGCCGAGACAAGCCGAACTCAAGCAGCTCGCGGACGGATTGCTCATCGCGGATACCGCCCCCCAGCTCACACTCAATATCCACAACGGCGAGGATCTCTTGCACGCTCGGCAGGTTGATCGGCAGCCCCTCGCGGGCGCCTTCCAAGTCAACGATATGCAAATGCTGCGCGCCTTGCTCGGCAAACTGCCGAGCGACCTCGGTGGGGTCCTGCGCAAAGACGGTTTCCTGTTGGTAGTCGCCCTGCCGGAGCCGGACGCACTTTCCGCCCCGCAGATCAATTGCAGGCCAGATTTGCATAAACGCTCGTTCCGAATCCGCCGATCACGCCGGCCCAAGTGAAAAGTAGGAAACACAAAATATGGCATAGCGTCCCGGAAATAGCAAGTCCCCAGCGGCCTGCTCGACTAGCGTAAGTAATACGCTGCTATATAGTTGCGTACAAAAGTAGAAATGAAAATCACGAGCGGCATACCACCACGGTAGATCACCCTCCGGTGTCGCCGCTTCTCATCCGTGGCATCGAATCCTCAGCTCAACTCTTCAACTCTGCAAAGTTCTTGAGCAACTGCAGTCCGGCCGCCTGACTCTTCTCGGGATGAAATTGCACGGCGAACAGATTGTCGCGCCATACACTCGAACAAAATGAGACGGAGTACTCCGTTTCGGTCGCAATCACCGAGCTATCTCGCGGCACGACATAATACGAATGCACAAAGTAGAAATGTGCGCCATCATCGATACCATTCAAAATCGGTGGCCGACGACGAATGCGGGCCTGGTTCCAACCCATGTGCGGCACCTTAAAGCCAGGTGGCAAATCAAAGCGAACCACTTCGCCTGGCAAGATCCCCAAGCCCTCGTGCTCGCCATCTTCGAAGCCTTTATCGAATAGCATCTGCAAGCCCAGGCAGATGCCAAGAAACGGCTTGCCACCTTCGATCGTCGCCCGAATCGGCTCGACCAGCTTCCGCTCGCGCAGCGCCGCAATCGCATCGCAAAACGCACCCACCCCCGGCAAGACAACCTTCTCCGCGTCTTGCAACACAGCCGGGTCGCTGGTAATGACTGCCGAGTGCCCGACACGCTCAAACGCCTTCTGCACGCTGCGAAGGTTCCCCATTTCGTAGTCAATGATCGCGAT
>CAZJWY010000007.1:0-61344 GCA_964549545.1 uncultured Planctomycetaceae bacterium
CTTTTTGGCACTCAAACGTTCCAGCCGAATCCGAATCGCCACTGGCGAAATGCTCTGTAGGGAATGGGAGTTTGATCGACTTATCGAGACGAGAGCCGTCGATGTGATTCAGCCGGACGCCTATCGGATCGGCATTACGCCTGCTCTATCCGTCGCGCGGCGGGCAGAAGAGGCCGGGATACTTTGCGTTCCCCATAGCCCGTGGTCGGCCCTGGCGGTTGCTGCCCACGTTCACATTCTGACGTCCATATCCAACGGCGTGATGGTCGAGTTTCCATCCTCTTCGCTTTTCATCGATACAGTTCGCCATGGTGAACTAATTCAGCTTGCGAATGGCAGCATGGTGGAAACACCATTGTATTTACAGGATGGATTCTTGCACGCGACGGATCGTCCTGGGCTCGGGCTGGGCGGATTCAATTTTGATGCAATCAAACGAATGGAAGAACTTTCAAGAAGTGGGTTAGAACGTTGAGCGATACGCTTCGGATTTTGATGACCTTTGAAGACCCGGACTTGCAATCCGCGCTACAAGCCGTTGATGGATATCGGCTGGAAGTTGCCTCTGATCACGAGAGCGCTTTGAACGCCATTCCGGAGGCCGACGTTGCGTGCGTTGCCGAATTCGACCGCGAATTGCTCGACCGCGCGAAGAAACTGTGTTGGATTCAAGCATTTCTTGGTGGCGTCGAACGAGTTCTCTTCCCGGAGCTCGTTAAGAGCGCAATACCGCTCACTTGTGTCAAGGAATGTTTTGGAGTGCCTGGCGCGGATCATGCGATGGCGATCTTGTTGGCAGTAAGCTACCGCGTTGATTACTACCTGAGAGCTCAGGCACGGCGCGAATTCTCCTGGAGCCGTCCACTCGGGCTCGAGGGCACGACGCTTGGAATCATTGGTTTTGGCAACATCGGCCAGGCGCTCGCGACTCGGGCACGCGTGTTTGGACTGCGTACGTTGGCGTTGGCTCGTCGGCCGCGTACCGATCCGATACCCGCTGACGAAGTGTTAACGCTTGAGCAGTTGCCACGGCTGCTGTCAGAGTCGGATTTTGTCGTGGTTGCAGTGCCGAGCACCGCAGAAACCAAAAACTTGATTGGCGCTCCGCAACTCTCGCAGATGCGTTCGACCGCATGGCTCATCGATATTTCAGGCCGCGAGGCAATTGTGAGTCAGCCAGATGTTATCGACGCGCTGAACCAAGGTCGGATTGCCGGTGCGGATCTTCAGTTCAAAAGACCACCGCCAGTTGACTCGCCTTTGTGGGATATGAACAACCTGATCATGTCACAGTATTCGGCGAACTCGGAGCAAGAGACAACCGAGGGCATCGCTCTTGTTGCAGACAATATGCGAAGATTCCGCGAAGGACTGCCATTGCGCGGCTTAGTCGACAAGGTGGCCGGTTATTAGGGTTCGAATGACTCCAGACAGGGCGTACGCACGAAAGTCAGGCATGGTTCCGCAGTTTATTTATCGTAGAACTTCGATGCGCAACTTTTTATGCGCTTGTGGTCTTATCCTTTTCTCAATGGTCACAGACTGCTTGGCCCAGGTCAAAGACCAACCTCGCACAGATAGTGCCGTTCAAGATCGCTCCGGAAACACTTCGCTCGTAATCGTAACGTTTGGAGATTCGACGACGGCGCCGCGAGGCTCGGTACGAGTGTTCTCAGAACTATTAGAGGAACAGTCGGCCCGCATGAAATGCCCAATCCGCGTTATCAACGCCGGTGTTCCCGGTAACAACACTCGGCAGGCGCGAGAGCGAATTGATAGGGATGTAACCGCACGTCATCCAGATATCGCGATACTTTCGTTCGGAATCAACGACTCAGCCGTTGATGTCTTCAAACAGTCAACCGAGCCGCGCGTTCCGTTGGAAGAGTACAAGCAAAATCTAACATGGATGGTTGAGCGACTGCAAAAGCAAAAGATTCGGCCAATCTTGATGACGCCAAATCCGGTCGTGTGGACCGATGAGCTTAAGAAGTTGTACGGAAAGCCACCCTATCGCCCAGATGAGCCCGACGGATGGAACGTGCTCCTCAAGAACTACGCTCAAGCCGTACGCGCGGTCGCTAAGGACCGAGGCGTACCGCTAGTCGACACGTATAGCCTGTTTACTGAATACGCGTCGCGTCCGGGTCACAACCTGAATAACCTGATGGTCGATGGAATGCATCCGTCCGATCCAGGTCACGCGATCATCGCCAATCACATTGTGAATATGATGACGAAAAACGCGTGGCGCGGCACACATTCAAAGGACTAGATCATGACAGCCCCAAGATTTGCAATTTTTGTGCTGATAGTTACAGGTTTGTGGTTTTCCGTTGCCAGTGGCCACGAGCCGATAATCCTGGGCGACCCTCCTACGGAAACACCCTCGCATAAAGCGGGTCTCATCACGCTGCCAGACGGATCTGTCGAAGTGTATTACCTCCGCGATGGGAAGAATGGAAAAGAAATTGCCAGTCGCCGTACCACAGACGAGGGAACAACTTGGAGCGAGCGCAAGACTGTTTTCGAATTGCCGGGCGGGCACGTTGCGTCGATGACATCCGGCGATTGGATCATCCTACGGCCACTGCGAACGAAGAATAACGAGCTTCATTTTTTCATCCTCCGCTGCGGGGAAATGGGAGCGCGCGCTGGGTTGGACCAGTTCATCAACGTATGGTACCTTGGTTCGCGAGATGACCGCAGCCGTTGGGTCGGGCCGAAGGTTTTGTTCGAGGGCTCGGTTGGACCGCCTCGTTGCGCTATTGAACTAAAGAGCGGTCGAATTCTCTATCCGTTCGATCACGCTCTCGGCGATCGCGATACGAACTATCCAACCGGCATTGGCGAAGTCACCTGCGCGTACTCTGACGACGGCGGCGATTCCTGGAGCTTTTCGCCCTCCAAGCTTACGACGCCGGTTGATCGCGTCTATCGTGCGCCTAACTATGGTGCTTTAGAGCCGACAATCATGCCGTTAAACAACGGCCGGCTCTGGATGCTGCTCCGCAGCTCATTTGGTTGCCTGTACGAATCATGTTCCAGCGATGACGGAGTTCATTGGACACCGACCGCAGCTACACGCTTTCGTTCTTCCAACTCGCCTGCCGACCTGGTCCGTTTGCCCGACGGTCGCCTTGCCATGTTTTGGAACAATTGCCAAAACGCGCCCAGTATTGATGGATGTGAACCTTATACCAATCGAGATGTCGTGCACGCGGCAATCTCCAACGACGAGGGAAAAACCTGGCATGGGTATCGAGAAATCTATCGGGCGCCCCGCCGAAATCAATCGCCTCCCAAAGAAGGGACGACGTCCGGGACATCCTATCCCGACGCTGCCGTGACACGAGACGGCAAAATCCTTGTGATGACCGGCCACGGTCCTGAAAGCGCAAAGATGCTACTGGTCGATCCGGACTGGCTTAGCAACACGAGCGCGAGCGAGAACTTTGAGAATGGCTTAGAGCAATGGTGTATCTACAAAGGCATTGGCCCGATCGAAACGTCTTGGCGAGAGAGAACCGCCGGAGCAACTTTGGAGTCGGAGGCAGAGAAGAGCGGCGCGAGGATTTTGCACGTTCGTCGACCCAAGGACGAGCCGCCTGATGGAGCCGTGTGGAACTTCCCGAAAGGTCAGAAGGGGACGCTTCGCTTCAAGATTCGATTGAAGCCCAACTTCTCAGGCGCGAGCATTGCGCTCGCAGACTGCTTTTACGATCCAACCGACGTCGCCGGTGAACGACAGGCGTTATTTGATCTGCGCATCAGTAGTTTTCGGCAGTTACTGACGGGTCCAACGCTCGATCTCGATCGTTGGTACGAACTGGAAATGAAATGGGACATTTCCAAGAAAAATTGCACCGTTTCCATCGACGGAAAACCTGCGCTCGATTTAGTGCAGTTGAATCTTAGCCGAGAGGGCGCGAATTATCTGCGACTTCGTTCACTGGCGCAAGCTACTGACGAAGGCGGCTTCCAAGTCAAATCGGTCAATGTTGAAGTTAAGAATGCGGAGCCGAGCCTGATATTGCAGGCGTTGGCCAACATTCCCGATCGACCCAAGGTGCAGCCGCCGCGAATCGTTTCGAGCTTTTTAGCCGAGCCTGGCGCCCACTATCCGTTTCGGCAAAATATGTATCGCGCTCTGCAAATGCTGGATGGCCGCATCATCGCGCTCTCGATCGCACGCGATGAGAAAACACGCCAGCAAACCATGCAGGGGCGGTATTCGACAGACAACGGAGCTACTTGGACGGTGCCAGAGGACCTTTTCCAATTCCCCAAAGAGGCTGGTGGTTTTGGGTTGTTCGAGGCTCTGGTTGATCAGCAGGGCGAGATTCAAATCGTCGTTTTGGGCGATGGCAACTCGGGAATCCTGTTTCCCAAAGCGGAAGGTACCGGGCCGCCGGCCTATGACATTCTCGAGATCTGGCACGCTAGTTCCAAGGATAAGGCAAAGAGTTGGAATTCTCCTCATCGCATCCGCGAGGGAAAGGCCGGCGATTTGTTGTCGTTCATTCAGTTGCGGAATGGGCGGCTAGTGCTGCCGATTTGTTTTTCCGCTGGCCGCTCAATTTATAAACGGGGTGGCGGCTTCAAGGACTTCACCTTTGTTGGCGACTACAGTTGCGGTTCGATGCATTCCGACGACGGCGGCAAGACATGGCATGAGTCTCCCGATGTGCTCAGTGTGGAAACGCCGGACTTGGGCACATTCGGTTGTGACGAACCCGTTGCTATTCAGTTGAAAGATGGCCGCGTTTGGATGCTGATGCGAACGCAAAAAGGTCGGTTCTATGAATCATTTTCAAGTGATGGCTTCCGCTGGTCGCAGCCGCAGCCGAGCCGGCTGATCTCCTCTGATTCGCCGGCCGGCCTAATTCGTCTTCGAGATGACAGCTTGGTACTGTTTTCCAACGCCTGTCAGCGATACCCGTATGCGTATGGGGGCCGCTACGTATTGCATGGAGCAATCAGTCGCGACGAAGGCCGCACTTGGCAGGGATTCCGCGAAATCGCTCGCGATGTGCATCGGGACGAAGTGCCTACCTACCGCGAAGACTACGGCGTGTCTTACAGTTTTCCAACGCAAACTAGTGATGGGAACATACTTTTTTCGAACTGGGTTGAACAAGGCAACACGCGGCGATTTCGCTTGTTCAATCCGAAGTGGCTCTCAGAAACGCAACAGAGTTGTGATTTTTCCAACGGATTGGACGACTGGTCGATCTTTGGCAGCAAAGGCGTCGAAGTCCAAAACGCCCCGGATACACAGGACAACAAAGTGTTGGCCGTGCGCAAAACTGATGCGCAATGGCCGGCGGGAGCGGTTTGGAATTTTCCTGTTGGCGCCCAAGGGCGACTTCATCTTCGTTTAATGATCCGTCCCGGTTCCGGTGGAACTCTACTTGGATTGACCGACCATTTCTCACCCCCGTGGGATTTGGAAGACGAGTTCCACAATGTTTTCAATTTGACTGTTTCAGGTAATGGTGAACTGCTGCCGGGCATTAAATTGACTCCGGGCACATGGCACTCATTGGAATTGGCTTGGGACACCAAAAGTCGCAAATGCGAAGTTTTTCTGGACGATCAACAAGTCGGCACCATCGATGACAATCGCCGTAGCGAAGGAGTCAACTATCTTCGATTGCGGTCGGTTGCTGACAAGCCAGATGAAGGGCTGCTAGTTGATGCCGTAAGCGCCGACGTCGCTAAAAGCTGGCCGCGGAAATGATTGAGCAATCGATGGACATCCATAGAGGTAAAGAATTGCGGGAATTGCACGCCAGAAAATATGAACTGACCTAGTCAATCGATCATCAATGTAACCCCTTCTGAATTGCTGTAGATGGGGAAGTCGATGGTTCTAGATGCGTAAGGACGAACGGCAACTGTCATATCGGATTTGAATAGCCGCGTGTTGAGAGGGTAACATGTTTTGTCGCGCAGGAGATTTCCTGCTTATTGTGACTGCCATAATGTTCTCACTCACCGCGGAGGTGCAACAGGCACATGGCATCAATTGGGACCCAGACAACAATCGATTAACCGTTGGTCCAGACAATGAACTTATGGTCGGCCTTTATTCCTTCGGGGCGTATTCCTCGACAGCGGATACCGAGATGGCCGACGCCGTTGCACGCGGCTTCAACGTCATCCACACGTACAGCTTTCGAAATCAATCCGGTACACAGAATCCGACTCTTTTGACTCCCAACCAGTATCTCACGAAAGCAGCTTCGCATGGACTTTCCGTGATGATGCAATTGGGAATAGTGACACCGAGCGAGCCTGATGTTCCGCTGGCAGTTCCGGCAGACATTCAGGCGCTAGCAACGAATGACAACATTGCATTGTGGTCGATCGTACCGGAGGAAATCAGCTGGTATCCGCCCGGTCCCGACAATACTAAATTCGCTCAGTTGAAACAGTGGGCCGACAACGTTCATGCGAACGATCCTAAGCAAAGGCCGGTGTACCATTACCTTGCTTCAAATTACGCGGAAATAGACCTCTCGGCGTATACAGGATTCATCGACGCCGTTAGTGCGGGCGCCTACGCCGACTACGCTTCCAAGCCGCGCCCTTGGATTCGTTGGCGGATCGAGCAGGAAGTGAACGCCATCCGAAATACGGGTAACCGCCAGGGCGCTTTCCCGATGGCAGTGCTGCAAATGTTTGCCAGCGAGGGCAATCCAGGCGAGACCATGATGCAGGCAAACGATGGATATCACGACGCATATCTTTCGCTTGTGAGTGGCGCCAAAGCGATCATGATCTTCACCGCCGGTCGTCGAAATGAGATTCCCGGGCTGTACGATCGATACAGCGACTTCGCTCGAGAAATCAACGGTCCCGAGCGGCTCGGCGATGTATTCCTCAAAGGTACTGATCTCGGGGCCTTTGCACCGATCAAGCCAACGGTCATTGCTGGCCCGGCAAAGAGTGAGTCTTTCACAGAGAATTTTGCCTGGCCGCCCAGCGGGCCAACGTTTCAGTACGATTCAATTAGCTATCGCGTGATGGCCCGTCATGGGCGGATCTACGTGGTCGCCGTCAACTCGGCCGAGCAGCCGGTCACAGCGTCGTTTCCGGGAATCCGAACGAGTGGTCCGATCGACGTGCTCTTCCAGGATCGGCAAGTCGCAACCGCAAACAATCAATTGACAGACACATTCACTGCGTTAGGCGTAAACAATTATCGCCTCCCGGCCAATTCGAATCTGATCGTTGCCGAAGAATCTTTTAATGGCCCAGATGGTGCCGTGAGCGGATGGACGCCAGTCCATGGTAACGGGACGATTGTCAATTTGTTGGGCGTAACTACGCTCCATCGAGGAACCGCGGCCACCGAATACATGACCCGAAACTTGCCCCCGGTCAATCTTCCAAGCGGCGCATTCTTGGAGCTTCAAGTCAAAGCAGCTCTGGCGACACAGTTTTATTTAGAATTAGTCGACCCTCAGGGTGGATCGGCGGCACTAATAAATTGGCAGTCTGGTTCAGGTGATTGGCAAACCCTGCGCGCTGACTTTAGCGGATCCTGGCGCGCAACAAGCTCATTGTGGTTAGGGATCCGCGGCGGCGGCAGTTACGAGATTGGCCAACTAGGAGTCTATTTCAAGGCAATTCAGACGGGAGACTACAACGGCGATGATGTGGTAGATGCATCTGACTATGTGGTTTGGCGCAAAACGCTTGGCAGTACCAGCAATTTAGCTGCGGACGGCAACGAAAACGGCGTCGTCGACGTAGATGACTATCACTTCTGGAGGCACCGATTCAGTACTACGAATGAGTTTGTCGCGCTAGGCTCGCTAACAGTTCCCGAGCCCGCCGCGATGTATCTGATGGATTGCTGCGCCTGCTACGGAATCTTTGTCCGCGGCAGCAAAAGCATTCGACGCTTCCTTCCTCCAAAAGTCCGCGCCGTTATTGCATTGCGATAGCCGTCTTTGCCACAGACTGCAATTCACATGAACTCAAATCGAGTTACTAGGTTAACGACCTCTCAGGAGCCGTTCCCATGAAGCCACTATGCATTCGACTAGTCGTGACTTGCATGGTCATGATATTACCCTATGCCACGATGGGCAAAGAGCCACGTTGGATTGGCAAAGGACAATATAGGATTCTCGTTCGAGTAGAACCGCGCGAGCTCGGTACTCGAACTTCTGATGAGTCCCCTGCCCGAGTCCACGTTAGTAGTGATGAGGTGCGTGCCCGCACAGGAGGAACCGGAAAAATCGACGTTGGTTCGATTCAGGTGTCTCGATACGACTTGGCGACTGGTGAGCCTGTGAAGGGCGGGAAGTGGCACTACGCGCAGGAAGATTGGGAGGTTCCTTACCGGTGGTACGATGATGCTATTCCACAAAACTTTCCTGAAACCGACCTGGACGCCAAAACAGGCGCGCTAACTTTCATTTCTCAAGCAAACTGGGGTTACCTTTACGAAACTCAAGGAGAATGGCTCGCCGGAAACCTTGCTTGGACGCACACTCAAGTTGGGAACAAACCATCTTATTATTCAATTTATTTCGATCTTTTGCCAAAGGAGTCGGAACCGACTGCCGTGCCGCGAACTGGTTATGTTGGCGACGGCATGGAGCGCATTGAAGAAACGCCTCCCAACACTAACGGGTTTCTTCAAAACCGACTTGATATCGTGGATTGGGATTCCGACGGCTTGCAGGATCTCGTCGTTGGGTGTGAGCGCGGCGGCATACTCTGGTTTCCCAACCGTGGGACCAAGCAACAACCTCGCTACTTGTATCCGAAATTGCTTTTCGATTCCGACGGAAAGCCATTGGATGTTGGTTTCAGCAGCGGTCCGTTAGTCATCGACTGGGATGGCGATGGCGTGCGGGATTTGCTCAGCAGCGCCTATCCGGATCGGGTGATCTGGTACAAGAATGTTGGAACAAACGCCGCACCATCTCTGAAGTATTCGGGGCTCATTCTTGCCGACGGTGCGCCGCTTAGCCTGCCAAACAAGCCGGTTCCCGAAGGCGAAGGGATTTACGCGCAGGACTACTATCCAACGTTGGCCGCCGCCGATTGGGACGGCGACGGAGACATTGATCTGCTCGCCGGCGGTTATATCACGGGAAGGATCTACTTCTTCGAAAACCTAGGACGCGGAACTGACGGCGTCCCGATACTCAAGTCACGTGGCCCAGTCGAGGCGGATGGCCATCCCATTGATACATCCTGGTGTGCTGCGCCGTGCGCGGCCGACTTCGATGGCGATGGAGACCTCGACCTTATTACTGGTTCGATGGCGATGACTGCCGCAGGTGGAGATTCTTCTTCCAGCGACGATTTTCTGTACTACTTCGAGAACGTTGGCACTCGCACGAAACCGCAATTGACTCGCCGACCATTTCCGGTAAAAGGAAAGTTTCCCGCAGGTTCGCTAGCCGCACCGCGCGCGGCTGACTTGAATGGCGACGGGCTGCTCGATTTGGTAATCGGTCGCACCGGCGACCTTTCCATTTATTTCAATGTCGGGACGGCGAAGTCCCCGTTGTGGGAATTTGCGCCGCCATTGCCTGGCACCTGGCGCACATCGCCTCTTATTGGTTGGGGAGCTCAGTTGCTGGACTGGAACAGCGATGGGTACGTCGACATCGTCCAAGGATTCAGCGTTCGGCTCAACCTCGACAAAGGGAACCCTGTACTCTTTGGCGAGCAGAAGAGTTTCCTTGGGCAAAAGGAAGACATTTTTCACAAGTCACCGATGGGCGACCAGTGGACTTTCACACAAATAGCAGACCTGGATGGTGACGGCAGGCGGGACATACTTTACGGCGTTCACGAAGGATGGATTTATTTCCATCGCAATCTGTCGACCGACGACAGTGTGAAATTCGATACCAAAGGCGTGCGGCTAAACATGCAAGATGGCAAGCCGATCAAGGTGGGGCCGGAGATATCTCAGAAGATGGACTTCGATGTATTGCAGGGGGCTCGCACTACATTGGCCGCGGCCGACTTTGATCGCGACGGCAAGACAGACTTGGTTATCGGCGATAATTATGGCGTGATGCGCTATTATCGAAATGTAACGGGTGGAGTAAATCCAACATTCTCCGCACCGGAAGAAATCGGCAAATTCCCGATGCGACTCGTGCCTTCGATCGCAGATTGGAACAACGATGGCTGGCCGGACGTCCTCGTTGGAAGCAGCCGAGTATTTACCGTAATGAATCGCGGTAAGGTGGAAGGCGCGCGATTCGAACCGCCGGTGCTTGTCCGCCCGTTCGACAAACAAGGAAAGGAGGACGTCGTTTACAATCAAATACAAGGCTCTCCGGATTGGCGCTGGGAGAGCTCGCCCGATGGCCAGGGGCTTTATCTACCTTATGAATCTGTCGTGAATGCCGCCGACTGGAACGAGGATGGCGACACCGATCTGTTGGTCTTAGCGTCCTATGGTTATCTATGCTGGTTCGAGCGGTCGTTCTTGGAGCACGGTTACTCCGAAGCCGCTGTTGAACGAATCGAGAAACGATAACTGCGTGAGTTACGGCAACTTGCTGGCCGATGTCAGCCAATCGGGCGAGAAGCGCGCTGTGCCAATGCGAGATTTTCCTTGATTGGTTTCGGTCCATACGAGGAGAATCGTTCCATCGTCTGCCTGCGCGATCGATGGGTAACTTGCCTGCGATAAGCTCTCTGCGCCTGCCTTGTCGCGTGATTGGTCGACAATCGTCTTTGGCGAAGACCAAGTCTTACATTCATCCGAACTCACCGACACGACCAATGGAAAGCGGTGCTTGGGGCTATTGTCCCACGCGCGCACGATGCGGCCATCGGTTAAGCGCAATAGCGCAGACGGCGAATTGTGGCCGAAGAATTTGCTGGGGGCAGGCTTGTCCCAAGTCTGTCCGCCGTCGTGGCTGAGCGTTTCATAAGGATGTTCGCTGAATGTTCGCGCGACAGCAAAGATATCGCCGTTTTTCAGCCGGACGACGGCAGTTTCATCAGCGCCCATTGGTCGGATGTCGACTATTATGTCGCCGCCAGCCTTCCAAGTTTCTCCGCCATCCTTTGAAATCAGTAATCCTGCGCGACCGAACATTTGACCTTCCGTTTTCTCCGCACGGTTCTCTTGCGCTGGCACGTCCCAGCAAAATGGCATTGCGACGGTCGTATTGTCGAGCCAGATCGGCACATGAACCTTTCCTGACTTGTATCGGTAGGGAAGATCGAGTGGCTTCGGATCCGACCAGTTGTGTACGCCGTCAGCACTATGCGATACCAGAAACTCACTGCGCGAAAACGTGCCATCTTTCATGGGCACATAGGTGGCGAATACTCGCACGCCATCGGATGACGTAAGAACATTCGGGTCAGCGATGTAGCCCGATTGGCCGGCAATGTCCATTATTTTGACCGCATCGGTCCATGTCTTGCCGGCATCACTAGTGGAACTGATATAGATGCTGTCCCATCGTTCCTTCGATCTGAGAGTCAATGCACAAAATACTCGGCCATTGGCGCTCTTCGCGAGATTGCCATATGCGATTTGGCCGGAGAGACCAAAACTTGCGTAGGCGATTTGCGCTAGCGACCTGGACGAAATTAGCGTAAACAGCAACAGAGAGCACAATACGGAAAAATATGGCAATCTCACAGTTAATCCCCGCATGAGGTCGCGATTAATCACGTAGGCGGATTTGTGTGACTTTTTCGGTGCGGTGCTTGTTTGCGTCCGGTTCGCCACCGATCAGCCAAAATGTCGAGCTATTGAGTCGCACTAGCGGCGCACAAGTTTGAGTAACAATACTTCGACCAATGCCTCGCACCGAAAGATTGGTTAGATTTACGATCCAAAGATCATCGTGAATTGCACCGTCGGCTCGACCGCCAATAAGCAGTTCGTGCTCACCTTCATCGATGGGAGTCGCAGCCCAGCAATATCCGGCGGTTGGCAGTTCGCCACGTTTTCTCCACTTATCCCGCTGCGGATCATATTGATAGACGTCCTTGAAAACGCGCATTGCGTTTCCCTCTGCCGCCATTCCGCCGAGCAAGTAAAGTTGATCGCCGGCCGCCACGAGTGTGGAATACGCTCGCGGTTCCGAAGGAAGAGGCGGACCGTGAACCCACTGTCGCACGGACTTGCTTAAGTCGAATACCCAGATATCGTTTGTTAGTTTTCCATCGGCGTAACCGCCAGCGAGATACAATCGATCATCGAGAACTGCCGCAGCCCCGCCGACATTTCGGACCGGAAGCGCTGGCAATGTTTCGATCTGTAATTTGTTGTCGCGATCCAGCGAAAGGATGAATCCGTCGGCAGATGGTTTGTCGACTTCCGTGAACCCGCCGACGATATAGAGATGCTCCTTATCCGATGCATATGCGGCTTCCACGGCGGGATGCGGAAGCGGTGGACCAGCCCGCCATTTTCCGGCATCAAACAGCAAGGTGTCTGTTAAGAACGATTTCGTTTTCCCGTCAGCCGACCAGGCGGATCCGCTGGCGACCACGACAACGTGTTCGTCGAGTATCGCCCCAGCGTGGCTGCCGCGCGCCGATGGCAACGCCGGTCCCTCTGTGATCTCCGCGCCAAGCAATTTCTTTGCTCGCTCGGCGAGCACTACTCCGTCGTTTTCAGCCATAGTAGACGCGCAGAAAGTAAAACAACCAATCAAGGCAGCGAGGACGCACTGCAGCGGTAGAGAACTCGACTCCGCCACTGCTCGAGCCTTTATGTATGGTCGACCGTCCAAGTAGGTACTCAATTCAGGATTTGGGGACGATTGGATTGATTAACGGTAATTTCGCGTATTGTATCGGCACTTATGTCGGGATGTCCCTGCCGATCGAAACCGGAACTTAGCCAAATCCGAGCCTTAATGTATCATGTCTAATACATTTTGCAACCTTTGGCCTTGAATAGCAGTTCCAACCTCGCCGAGCTGTTGGCGGGCGGTTGCGCTGCGCTATGGCCTGATAGGAATAGCCAGCGATTTCGACGAGAGAATGCGCGATTAGAGGTTAGATGGTTGTCCAGCCACCATCGATCATCAGATTTGCTCCCGTCACATATTGGCTGGCATCGGACGCCAGAAACACGACGGCGCCCTGCACATCTTCGTGATTCATCATTCGCCCCAACGGGCATCGCTGACCATAACGCTGTGCAAACGTGCTCGGGACGTTTGGAAAGAACCCGCCCGGTGATATCGCGTTCACGCGAACCGATCGCTTGCCGTAGAAGGCAGCTAGAGCCCGCGTGAAATTGAGCATCCCGCCCTTGATAAACGGATACACAATCGGCGGTTTGATATCCGTATCGACGTACAAGTTCGGATCGTTTCCGACCGATCCGTAGATGCTCGCAATATTGATGACACTTCCCCGGCCGCGCTCTGCCATGTCACCGCAGAACTTCTTGCATATCCATACAAATCCAACCAGATCTGCCGAGGCAGTCGCAAATAGCGACTCCGGCTGGATTTCGTCGATCGGTCCCATGCCCGGTGGCCTTGCAACAGCGTTGTTAACCAGGATGTCCGGCGGACCGAATCGCCACGAAATTTCTGCATGAAGTCGATCGATCGACTCACAGTCGCTCATGTCGACTTGCATTCCATGAACCTTAAGTCCGCGTGCGCGCAGACGTGCGGCATACTCGTCGTTTCTCTCCTGCGAACGCGAAGCCGTGATAACGGTAGCACCAGCCTCAGCCAGCGCTTCCGAACAACTTGATCCGAACAGCGGCCCGGCGCCGGCGGTGACCAGCGCTACTCTGCCATCCAATTTGAAACGATCGAGTACAGTCATATTAGAGGTGCAGTTTCGACGAGCTTTCGTTGCTATCAAACGGTAACGGAAGCGGCAGTGCCAAAGTACGCCAGTGTTTTTTGCAGCGCATTTACTTGTCGATCCATAGCCTCGGGTGTAGCTTGGTTCGTCGTAAACTGCATGATCTTCGGCTGAACCTCCTCAGCTTGTGGGCACTGACCAGCACTGACATTGAATTTGCCTTCGTAGTGTGGGCAAGCCGTCGGACAGCCTTTGCCGTAGAATAGCTGCTCCTTAATCACAGGTTCGTTGTAGAGCAGGCTCCAGGCGGCATAAATTCCGTCGCCGCCGTTCGAAACATACTTCTTGCGGAAATCTTGCCAGGCAATTCCGCGAGACTCGCCCTCAAACTTTGCAGCAAACGCCCAATACGAGTTGACGTATCCCTTTGGCGTATGTTGTGGGACCAGAAGCGGATGGCCGTCGATCGCCTCTAAATACTTCTGTGCCATGTTAGTACGCATCTGAACGAAGTACTCGACGCGCTCCAGTTGAGCCAGGCCGATCGCCGCGCACACTTCGGGCAATCGATATTGCCATCCAAACTGATCATGCCGCTTGTAATTTGGGTCCTGGAACATGTCTTTGGAGATGCGAACGCGTCCCTCGCCAGCACTGATCGTACGGAAACCCAAGCAGCAGTATTTGCGAATGCGCACCGCCAGTTCCTCATCATCGGTAACGATGATGCCACCATCGCCGGTCGAAAGGTGCTTCGAGTTTTCGAAGCTGAAACTTCCGACGTCGCCTATCGTGCCGGCTAACCGGCCATGAGATTCGCCTAGCACGCATTGAGCGCAGTCTTCCAAGACACGCAGCTTATGCCGCCGGGCAATCTCCAGGATTCGATCCATGTCGGGCGAGAGGCCGTATAAAGCGACTGGCATAATTGCCTTGGTACGCGGCGTAATCTTGCGCTCCACATCGTCTGGATCCATTTCAAACGTATCGGGATCAATATCGGCAAATACCGGAACCGCGTTAGTAAACAGCACGGCCGACGCGCAGGATATCACGGTCAGGGCGGGAACGATGACTTCGTCGCCGGGGCCGGTCCCAAAGGCACCTAGCGCAGCATGCAGGGTCGATGTCCCGGAGTTGAAGGTCACTGCGTAGCCAACGCCGAAACGCTTAGCAAATTCCCGCTCGAGTCGTTGATTCATCGTCCCCGAAGTTGAGCTGCCAAATCCAGATTGCAGCACTTCCCGTACATATTCTTCTTCCCGGCCACTGAATCTCCAGAACATATCGCTCATCGCGATTCACTCCCAAATTGAAATTTGTGGGCAAACAATCGAGCCAGAGGGTTGACCCGTCGCTGTCCCACATGATATAAACCATTAATTGATCTAAATCAATATATCAATCGTGCGGAAAGTCGATATGGGTCCAGCGGTACCTTCGAAGCAGCGAAAGAAGACGCGAATCGATGCCGAATCGCCACTCCCTCGCTTTTATCAGGTAGCCGAGCATCTGACGGCCCGGCTGCGGAGCGGTGATTATCGTCGAGGCCAGCGTTTTACGACTGTGCGGGAAGTTGCCGCCGATTTCGGTGTTAGCTTTGTGACCGCGCAGCGCGCCCTTTCGCATCTTGCAGATCAGCGGCTCATCCTTTCCGAACGCGGACGAGGTACGACGGTCCTCGTTAGTTACCACCCTCCCAATACACGCCAGCGCAAATCAACTCACAAGGCGTCCAAGATTGCTACTCGTCGGCTGGCACTACTCTGGCCCACCCATTTGCCGGTAGAAACCGCGATCCGTTCAAATTTACTGGCAACGATCGACGGCCTACGCAGCGCGCTTCCCAACTACTCAGTATCGCTAGAGTTTGCCGGTGAGCTGTTACATGAACACGGGGCACACGAATTTCTAGATAGTCTCGTTTCAGGCTCCAATTTGTCAGCCTTCGGGTTGTTGTGTGCCCCTGCATTCGTGAAGCGATACTTCGAATTTCATCAGGTGCCGGCCGTCGTCATGGGCGACGTCGAACCAGGCATCAATTTGAGCTGTGTTTCGAGCGACGAAGAGCAGGCACAGTACGATTTAACCACTCACTTGCAGAAAATGGGGCACCGGCGAATCGTCCAAGTCATCGCAGCGCCGCGCGTCGCCGGGCATGAGCCGCGCTTGCGCGGATATCGACAGGCGTTGACAGACGCATCCGGAAGCGATTCGACATGGCGCGAAGACTGGGAACTTCTTGTGCCGCCCGATCGGGACGAAGCGATGGCTCGCTTTGAAACAGTTCTTCGTGATCCCAACCCACCTACCGCCGCGATTTGCACGGGCCTGTCTTTGGCATCATGGATCAAGTCTGTCGCCGGCGACGCGTTCCATGTGGCCTACGATGTAGACCGCGAGCCAACGCATGCTTCACTCGTACCCTCAACCGTTCTCGTTTGGCCTGGCGAACGAATGGGCAGGCTCGCGGGCGAATTACTGACGCAACAAATCCATGGCGATTTCACTCGTCGCCAGGAAATTCTCGGCCATTCTCAGATTAAGGACTACGAATAGCCATGCAATCCAATTTGTCGCTGAAAGAATCCTTTGATCGCGATGGTTATGTGCATATTGCCGGTTTCTTGTCGCCAACCGAATTGGCCGATGTGCTCGAAAACCTGGATCGGTACAAACGGGAAGTGGCGCCGATATTGGCGGATGACCGAGTACTCTACGACAAAATTGGAGACGAAAAGTTACTCAAACAACTCGTTGATATGCAGAATGCCGACGGTTTCTTCGGTAAGTGGTTGAAAAGCGAACGGACTTGCTCGCTTGCGAACGATCTTCTTGGCGAGGAAGCTGCTCCGCAAACGCTTGAGTATTTTGAAAAAGCTCCCCAACAAGGCACACCAACTCCGCCACATCAGGATGGATACTATTTTTGCCTCAAGCCCAGCAAAGCGCTTACTATCTGGGTTGCTATCGATGATTGTGACGATGAAAACGGTTGCCTCTACTACATCAGAGGCTCCCATCGCGAGGGGATTATCAATCACGAAAGCTCGAGCGTCACTGGTTTCTCTCAGGGCTTGCCTTCCGAGCACCTCAGTCGGCGAGAGGCAGTTGCCATGCACGTGTCGGCGGGCGACTGCCTGATTCACGATTCAGCAACGGTCCATTACGCGGGGCCGAATAAGAGCGATCGCTGGCGCCGATCTTTCGGATTGGTTTTTTATGCCGCCAATGCACGGCGCGACGAAGTTGCGTGGGAACGGTATCGCGCTTCGGTTGAACATCAGCGTCGTCAGGCAGCCATGGCCAAATAGTATGCATCGATCAGGCGATTGGAGCATCTCATGCAACTTAAGTTTGCTATCAGCGACAGTTCCATTGCCATGACACGCGCATGCATGTTGGCATTGTTAGCGGCTCTTGCCGCGACGCCTCAAGTCTCCCGATGCGAAGACTGGGAAGTCAACTACGATGGTGTCGGCAGTGCCGCCGACAACGTGCCGAACTATCTGCGCTGGGACAGCGCGATCGACGACGATTGGGACGACCAGCCGTCCACGTTTCAGTTGGACTCGCCGTCGGTCGGCTTCATGTCGGTCGATCGCGTCACTGATCCCGCCGACCACAATAAGACAGGCAATATCTGGATCCGCGATCCAATTCTCAATTACGCGGCCGGATTCACGATGGAGGTTGGCGTTAAGCTGTTACCGAATAGCAACTTGAACGCTTTCTCCATGACTTATCTCGATAACGGCACTTCCTTCGGCGTGCATCTTTCTCCCAACCAGATCAAAGCGGGAAACCTGGCCGCAGGTGGTTCCGGTACTACGACTGCTTTCAACACGACAGATACGTTTCACAACTATCGCATCGTCAAGCTGCCAAACAGTCACACTATCCGCGTTTACGTCGATGGAAGTACGACGCCGATTATTTCTGGAACTGGTGATACGACGTATGTCACAGGCTCACAGTATCTTCGCTATCCTCGCGTTCTCATCGGCGACAACGAGAATAACATCGCCTACAACGCCAATTATGTGCTGGATTACGTGCGGTACCGTCGCGGTGCGACCGCGCCCGGTGAAACACCTCAAGTTTTTCCTGCGCGAGTTTTGCCGCCAATGCCGCCTCCAGCGCCGGCGCCAGGACCAGGCGTCATCCCCGTTTGGCAATCGACATTCGACTCAACGGTGGACGGCGTCGAGAATATCTTCGATGGCAATTCGGGTAAGGCTATGATCGGATCGGCTACAAACGGCCGATTGCAGATCACTTCGTGGGATAACACAACGAACGCTTACAGTCCGGACAAAGCCGGACGTCCGTTGGGCATGACGCTCAATGGCAATGACTCCATGAGCGCCCAGTACAAGTTTAATTGGTCCACCTTGAATTCGACTTCTACGCAAGCGTACGAGGCGGTGGGCTTTTTAGGGCAAAGCACTTCACCACAAACTCGGCAGATACTGGGCTCGATATTACGTCACTGGAAGACCGGAGACGATTATATGGTCGCGCTCGACGTTGCGGCCGGGAGTGTTGGCTCGACGGGTTTTGGCTACGTGGCCGGCACGCCAATTAATCTTGGTCCCAACGCCTTTACGACCGACTATGATTTTCGCATTGGCTATGACGGGGCGACGCATAGACTTGGGCTCGACCTCTACAACAGCTTGGGTTCGCGTCTCGGCGGACAGTCGGTCGACCTCGATACGGATGCGCCAGGATTGTTGTCGACTGGCAACGCTGCCCAGGAAATTAATTCCTTCGCGCTCACACATCTAGGATGGAGCGACTATACCGGCAGCGGCGGTGACCGGCCGACCGTATGGCAAGTCGACTCCTTGACGTTCGACCACACTCCAACAGGTGCCTTCAATACCGGTCCACATAGTGCTGAATCCTGGACCACTGGCTACGACGGTGTAGGTCAACCGTTGAGTTCAGGATGGATTCAAGGCGGTGGGAGCGTATGGTTTCAAAAACCGGACGGCATCATGGAGTACGACGGCCGCTCTGGCGTCGGCAACGCTCGTATGGACAACATTCCTACCTGGACGGATCAGGCCGGCATTACGATCGAAGCACGAATCAAGGTGATGCCTGATAGTGACGACCAAGGCTTTAATTTGGTCGCCAACGATTCCTTGGGATCGACGTCACTAGTCTTGTCGCCCGACAAAGTACAGTTGATGCACGCGTATATGCCGTTCGGAGCTGCCACCGTGGCGATGGACACGACCGACGACTTCCATCTCTATCGCCTGGTCAGGCAAGAGGGAGATATCTACTGGCACTTGTATATCGACGACAATCCAATCGCAGCCATTGCGCACCAGCACGCCTCCGGCGATCAGATTCCCTTTTCCCGAATCTGGTTTGGTGACGTGAACTTCCCCGTTCCCGGCAACGGCGCGCACGTATTAATCGACTACGTTCGCTGGCATCAGGGGGCGAATGCTCCTCAGCTAATCGGCGACTACGACGGCGATAACGATGTCGATGGTGATGACCTCGTCGTCTGGCGCAGTCAATTCGGTTCGGCCGGAACCTCAGCCGACGGGAACAAAGATGGCATTGTCGACGCGGCCGACTATGTCATTTGGCGAAAACACTTTGGACAATCCGTGCCAACTGGTTCGGGATCCATCGCAGATACCGCCACCATTCCAGAACCAGGTATCGCAGTTCTTGTTGTCATCGCCCTGGGTATGGCTTCAACAATGCCAATCACGCGGTCGCGAAGAAATGCGACGACGACAACTTCACAGTTCAAGCAGGAGGCTTAACGTTGTCAGTTGTCATGTCGAACGGTGATGCGTCGGTCTCAGATCTTCTTAGCAGGCGCAAATCTGGTTTCAGCCTGGAGCAAGAGTTCTACCTGTCCGACGAGATTTTCTCGCGCGATATGGAGCGCGTCTATTTTCGTCATTGGCTCTTCGCCGGACATATCGATCAGGTTCGCAATCCTGGCGACTATTTTCTCTACCGAATTGCCGGCGAGTCCCTAATCATCAGTCGCGGAGACGACGGTCAGGTACGCGGATTTTACAATGTTTGTCGCCATCGAGGCTCGCGAATCTGTCTTGCGGATCATGGCTCGGCCAAGAAGTTCGTCTGTCCTTACCACGCGTGGACATACAATTGCGATGGTAAGTTGGTTGCCGCTCGACATTTGAGTCCGGAAATTGATAAGTCGATTTACGGGCTCACCGAGTTTTACGTGCGCGTGGTCCAAGGGTTCATCTTCATCTGCCTCGCAGACGATCCGCCACCTTTTGATAACGTTGCAGCCGATATCGACCGCTTTTATCAGCCTCACGGATTGCCTGACGCGAAGATCGCATTTCAGTTCAGTCATGTAATGAAGGCCAACTGGAAAATAGTCGCGGAGAATTTCTGGGAGTGTTACCACTGCGGCCCCGCTCATCCCGAGCTAGCAACAGTCATGTCGTATGTCCGAGCGTTCGACTCGAAAACGGCAGCAAGCGAACGCGCGGAATACATTGAGCGCTGGAAGAAGAAAACAAGTCAGCTTGGCCGACTAACTGAAGGCATCGCGCACTCTGACGGCGTGCATCACAATCTACATCGGATACCGATTCGCGAGGGATTTCTTACTCAAAGTCGCGATGGCCAGCCCGTGGCCCCACTTCTGGGCGACTACACCGAGTACGATGGCGCCGTGACCTCGATCGAATTCTTTCCGCTTATTTGGCTGGTCTGCGCCAACGATTACGCCATGCTGACGCGCTTCACTCCACTATCTGTGCTCGAAACCGAAGCGCAGGCCACGTGGCTAGTGCGTGGCGACGCCATCGAGGGTCACGACTACGACATAGAGAACGTCACCTGGCTATGGCGGCGAACATTCGAAGAAGACATCGAAATCACCGAAAACAATCAAAAGGGCGTCTGTAGCCGCGCCTATCAGCCTGGTCCCTACAGCCAAATGGAGCGGCCAATCGAGACCTTCGTGCAATGGTACCTCAATCAGATCGAGTGAGGCACGCGCGAACTCAAATTGACTCGGCCCAAGGCGAGCATGGCCGCGCCCAGGCTTGTCGGTTCAGGGCACGTCACAGGCTGGACCGGGCACCTCAAAATATCGCTCTTAATACTTAGCCACAGCGGACTAGTCGCACCACCTCCAGCCGCATGTATCACCGGAGGCCTCCCGTCCGGACACAACAAGTCCACCTGCCGATTCAATTCGCAAGCGACGGCCTCTAAAATCGCGCGCACCTCGTGACCTCGATGATGCTTTGGCCTCTTGTTCAAAAATATTTCTTCGATCGGTCGTTGCGCGGCGTTTGCATACAGACGGAGCCCTTCTGCGCCTGCTGGCACGTTGGCCGCCAAGGTATCCAACTCGGCAAAGGTCGGGCGGTCAGGAAGTGAGCACCGGTATCGCTCCAAAAGACCGGCTGACAATTCACTAAAGACCATTTCATAGTAGATACCCTCAGCAAACGAAGGCCCACGGAAAACCCCTGCGCTGCTGGACTCGCTCCATTTGTCGGTGCAGTGAACCGTCGCGAGAACAGTTCCTGTCGTCTCGCTCACGCCGCCAGGGTCGAAATTGCCCGCGCCGATTGCACCTGCATACTGATCAAGACAGCCCATCGTGAGTCTGCAATCATCCGACAAACCCCATGCCTCGATCAGTTCGCGTCGGACTTCGCCTGCATCTCGACCCGCGCGCACAATATCCGGCAGCCATTCAATCGGTAACCCGACTTGTTCCAGCACGTCGGGCAGATACCGCAAGCGATGGATATCCGCCAATCCAGTCAAGCCAATAGTACCTGCTTCTGTCACGTGATTCCCTGTTAGCCACAAGCTCAGGTAATCACTGATGCAGCATAGACGGCGCGTTTGTGAAATTACTTGAGGCTGGAATTGATGCAGCCAGTGCAGCTTAACAGGCAGAAACAAGTGGTTGAGTTCAGCAACTCCTGTCGTTTCGAAAAACTCCCGACGTGCGATCAGCTCGGAAAGCGGATTAACGTCGTTTTGCGCCCGTCGGTCTGTCCAAAGAATAAATGGAACAATCGATTCGGATGCAGCGTCTAGAAGCGTGAATGAATTTGCCTGCGTTGCGAAGCAAATTCGCGACACACCGTGTAGACCATCCGCCTGCTTTCCCACATCATATACGGCGTCGGTCAGCACGTTGCGGAACACATTGACCGGCAACTCGAAGTGATCAGCCGCCGGGCGCTCGACTGGAACGGCAACGCGACTTTGGGCAATAAGCTTCGCATCGCCGTCGAAGAGACAGACCTTGAAATAAGACGTGCCGAGATCGAAAGTAAGCACCATGCTCATTCGGATTGGCTCCAACCCGACAGGAGCGAGATTGTCGCGCTGACGAGCTTTTCGCCTGATGCGGGACTAGCGAAAACAGCGTTCCCCGCTTCATAACTTTGTTGCTGCACAGCTTCGGCGGTCACTAAGTAACCCTGGAGTTCTCCATTCGCCAACGTGACGACGAATGCCCGCGGGCAGCTCTTTTGAAGTTGCAATCCATATTCCACAAACACTTCGCCTGGCCAACCCACCAGCGTTCGCACGCCAAAATCGATCACATGCACTTCCGCCGGCAGGCAACTCAGTTGTGCCCGGATTAGCTCGCCTGTAGAAGCGGCCTTCGCGAGCGACAACGACTCGCTCGCGCCAAACACCGCGCACTCCGCACTGCGCACCATGCCCGCATCGGCCCCTGCTTGCCGCAATTCATCGAGGCGATTGCGCGCGTTGCACAGCGATTCCGTCGCATGCTCCACCGTAGGCATGTCCCGTGGCGGGAGGTCCAATGCCATGGTGCTGCAACGCAGTGCAAGGAGCGCCTGAAATTCTGCGGACGCCAACGCGATTCTAATCGCTTCACCTAGTAGATATCCTAAGCGCTCCGCTTCCGCGAATGTATGGGCTCGCACAACATGGCGCGGGCTTTGGTTGCCGGTGGTACCCATTGGGCACAAAACCTCACACTCAGCACAGACCAGCTTCGATTTCAAATACTCGCGGCAAAGCGAAGGAAAATCCCCACTAATCAGTGTCGAATCTTCGTGCAGCACAGTCGGATGAACTGGATTCACAAACATCACGCCAATCCACTTCTGACGATCGTCCGCCGATCGCACAGCGACTATCGGAACCTCTGCGATTCTTGGCCCCGACGGATCGATCCTGTTTCCCCCGATCGCCGGGCATGCGGCGGCAGTAAACGCGATCTCTGCGCGCGCTGCTGAACGAACCGCACTCTCAGCAGCATTAACGATGCCTTGAATCATCCCTTCCACAAAGTCGGGATCAGGAGGCGGGACGACGGGGTCATCAACATTGCTCAACATCGGAATCGTAACAGGCCCCGAGTGAGTGTGAGATGCCGTCACTACGATATGGTCGGCCGCCACTCCAGTGCGCTGGGAAATCCTCGAGCGAACATCAGCCACCTGACGCTTCGACAACCAGATCACATCGACCTGAATGAGAATTACCTGGCTAGATTCGTTGGCCAAGTACAGGGCAGACGCCAGCAACGGGTCGTGCACTCCAGTGCTGAGCCTTGGTACGTACGGATAGCCGTAAAGAAATAGCGACTTTGACGGAGTAATGTCTCGCGAAGCGGCTCCGGCTACAAACGGCGTGGCAGTCATCTAATTGGAGTGTGAATCCACAAGAACTTATTCAGTTGACAGACGCAGGGGGAACTTGGCATAATGTTATAACCATTTGAATTTTCAGTCAACTATGCAGTTTTTTCGGTCCAAAGGCCGCCTTTCATGGTAAGCGCGCGATCAACCGGAACCGCCTATCACTACGTGGCGGATACCTTGCGCCGCCGAATCCTCCACGGAGAATTTGGCCCCGGCGAGCGATTGCCTCCCGAACGAGAGCTGTGCGAGCTCTTTGCTGCTTCGCGGATCACGATTCGCCGCGCGCTCGATATTCTGGCGGACGAGTTGCTCATTGAACGGCGCCAAGGCGACGGCACATATGTTAGCCCGACTCCCTCCCGCAGAATTCCGTTACTTAGCACGGACGTGAGTGGTTCGATTTCCGCTCATGCTCCAGATTTGGATCGTGCGCTCGAGTCATATAGTTGGCAGAAGGCATCTAGTGAAGTTGCAGCGGTGTTGCAAACTCACCCCGGAGCGCGAGTGCTGGTTGCTCGGCGCTTTGATCTGCTGCACGGTGAGCCGGTCGCTTACGACGAAATTTACTTACCGGAACAAGTGGCAGATCGACTCAGCGAAGGCGATCTGAGTCAATTGCGGTTCTTGGAACGGTGGCAGAAAGTACAACAAATCCACATCTCCCACCTTTCACAAAGTATCGAGGCGGTCGCAGCCGCGTCCGATCAGGCAAGGCTTTTGAAGCTTGAGCTTGCTCAACCATTGCTCAAAGAAATCGACGTGATTTTCATGTCGACTGGGACGCCGTGCGGACTGTTTGTGAGTTACTTTCGACACGATCTATTTCGGCTGAACTCGACGGTGCGTTTGAGCCTTTCGTCCGACAGCGATGAGGGCACCTGATGTCGACTACGTTGATTGAAAATGCGCTCGTCATTCGTCCCGAAGAAAGCTCAACGCTCGGTTGCGTCCTGATCGCCGACGGAAAGATAGCTGCACTCGATCCCGATCCGCAGCAGCTTCCCGATAAATGCGAACGTATCGACGCCGAGGGTGGCATCCTGACGCCTGGTCTCATTGATATTCATGCCCACGGCATTCATCAATATCTCTACGAGCGCGATCCTCACGACATTATCGCCGGGGCAGGGGTATTGCCGCGTTACGGAACAACGTGCGTATTGCCGACACTCTATCGAGTGTTAGACCGCGTTTCGTTGTCAAAGCTTGAGCGAATGGCCGGCGCATTGAACGAATCGAGCGGTGCAGCTACGCCGGGATTTCATTTGGAAGGCCCCTTCTTGGCGCTGCCGGGAGCCGGCTCAGCAACAGTACCGGGCGATATGGTTCTGCTGAAGGAACTGTTGTCCGCGGCCGAGGGGCGTGTAAAGGCAATGTCGGTCAGCCCGGACTGCCCAAATATCCTTCCAATCATTGAAGAACTCCACGATCGAGGCATCGCCGTATTTCTGACGCATACACGCGCCAGCGCGGCGGAAACGCAAGCGGCGATTAAAGCAGGCGCGCGGCATGGAACACACTTTTACGATGTATTCCCGATTCCGCCCGAAACAGAACCCGGTGTTCGTCCGGTAGGTGCCGTCGAAGTGCTGCTGGCCGATCGCCGATGCTCGGTAGATTTCATCTGCGATGGAGTACACGTCGATCCCGTAGCGATTCAATTGGCGCTCGCGGCAAAAGACGCGCAAAAAGTTGTTGCCATCACAGACGGAAACATCGGTTCCGGTCTCGAAGATGGCGTCTATCCAACACCGTGGGGCTACGATGTTCGCGTGAAAAGGGAAGATGCCGCGCGAGTCCACGACGCTTCGCATTCACTTCATGGACTGCTGGCAGGCAGCTCGCTAACGATGAATCGCGCCATTACCAATTTATTTCGCTGGTTGGACATTCCACCTCATCAAGTCTGGGCGATGGGGACATGCAACCCGGCGCTAACTGTCGGTCTCGCAGAAAAAGGAGCGATGCGAGTAGGTGCCGATGCCGACCTCGTACTTTGGACGCAGGAGCAGGAGAATGGAGTCCTGGAAGCAGTTCAAACCTGGGTGGGCGGTGTTTCGGTTTTTCAGCGAGAAGGTGCAATCGCGTAGAAAGTAGTACCCATGACCACTCAATTCCGCTTCCGTCCTTCTCCGTTTGTGCCCTTTCGCGATCAGGCGCAAATCGAACGATGTCGACAAATCAAGCGCAGCGAAATCGAAAATCACACCAATCCCAATTTCCAGATTTGCGTGCGCCGCTCAGACGACATCGAGTTCCTTTGGATTGCGGACATGTTCCGCCGTATCCAGCTATCAGATGTTGAAGACCGCCGTGTTGTAATGATCGTGCCCAATCCGTGCCCCTCGATCTATCGCAAGCTAGCGCACTTGATCAATTTGTGTTCGATATCGTGCCGCAATCTTTATGTATTCGCGATGGACGAATATGCAAACGAAGAGGGCAGTATCGCGCCCGAAGATTGGCGGCTCGGATTTATGCACTCGCTCCTTCAGAGTTTCTACTCGGAAATCCGCGCCGAGTTGCGTCCACCACGCGATCAAGTCGTTGGGCCGTCGAACGCGAATATCAGCGTGTACGGAAAAATGATCACGGATCTCGGTGGCGCGGATATTTGCTACAGCGGCCCGGGTTGGACCGGCCACGTAGCGTTCGTCGAACCAGACGCGCCCGAATTTCAGGCTCCGCTTGATGAGTGGAAACATTTCGGCCCGCGAGTCTGCACACTTAGCCCGTTCACTTTGGCGCAAAACTCACTGCATGGAAGTTTCGGCATGAGTGGCGACATTGCAGCGGTACCGCCGAAAGCAGCCACGATCGGACCTGCGGAAGTAATTGCCGCCAAGCACCGCCTGGAATTTGCCGGCATCACGGTGCATGGCACCGCGACAGCCTGGCAGCGTCTCATCGCTCGCCTCTGTTACCACGGGCCGGTCACGCCGCTCTTGCCAAGTTCCATTCATCAACAGTTGCGAACAGATTGCTATATCAGCGAGCTAATCGCACAAGACATCGAGCCAGATTGGGAGAAAGGTTACTAGCGTATGTCGGCAACGATTACTGATTTGTTTTCGAGTTTGGACTGGGCAAGCGTCGATGTGGCTAACTACCCCAACATCGTCGTTCCGCCACCGGGGCCAAAGTCGAAACATTACCACGACCGCTGCACACTTCATTTCAAGGGACTTTCCGCACAGGTGAAGTTGTTTCCCGTTGCCTTCGAATCGGGTAACGGCTGCGTTCTCCGCGATGTTGATGGAAACGACTACATCGATTTCTCGTCCGGAATCTATGTTGCCACGCTCGGGCATTGCCATCCAAAAGTCAGCGAAGCGGTGGCCAAGTACGCCAGCCTCGTAATGAACTGCCATGACTTCACCACCCCGATCAAAACGGAATTGGTCGAAAAGCTCGCCGAGATACTTCCAGGCGATCTCAATGGCTTCCAGTTCTACGACTCGGGCACAACAGCCGTTGAAGCAGGCATGCGAGTGATGCGAGCCGCCACCAACTGCAATGAGCTGATCTCGTGTTTCTACGACTATCATGGCAAGACTTATGGAAGCGTTTCTCTAGGGCACATTCGCTCGCGCGTCTACGGCGCCGTTCGTGCCCCGGGCACGCATATGGTGCCCAGACCGGACACGTATCGGCCCATGTGGACCCAGGCCGACGGATCGATCGACACGGATGCTTACATCAACTTCTACCGGGAATATCTCGACAAAGGCACCGTTCACGATGTCGCGGGATTTGTGCTCGAACCAATCCAGGGATGGGGTGGATCGATCATGCCGCCCGACGACTTCTTTCCAAAGCTTCGTGAGCTCTGTGATGAACAGGACATGTTGCTGATGGCCGACGAAGTACTGACCAGCTGGGGGCGAACCGGTAAATGGCTATGCCTTGAACATTGGGACGTTGTGCCAGATGTCGTCGTAATCGGCAAAGGATTCGGAAATGGATTCCCTGTAACATGCGTCGCGGTAAGAGACCCCTATAAAGAATCGTTCGAGAAAATCAGCGCATCGTCGAGCTATGGTGGGAATCCGATGGCCTGCGCGGCAGCTCTGGCGTCAACCGAGGTTATTGAAGAAGAAAACCTACTCGAGAATGCCGCTCGGCTTGGAGAAATCGCGCTGAAGAGAATGCAAAAAATGCGCGACGAGCATTCCATCATCGGTGACGTCCGAGTGAAAGGATGCCTAATGGGAATTGAACTGGTGAAAGATCGCCAAACCAAAGATCCGTTCCCAGAAGCAGGCGAAATGGTGTATCAGCGAGCCTTCCGTAAGGGACTCGCCTGGATTCCTGCCGGGCATATCCTCCGCATGAGCCCACCGATCGTGATGGATCCCGAAATGCTGCTCAAAGGACTAGACATTATCGACGAGGCAATCGGCGAAACAGCGATCGCTCTCAATGCCTGTAGGTAATCCATGACTGTTACACCACGACTTCAGCGATTGATGGCCCAGGATGGTCGATGTTTCGACGTCGCGCTGGACCACGGATTCTTCAACGAGCCTTCTTTCCTTCAAGGAATAGAGGATATCGGTGCGGCGGTGCGCACCATCGCCGACGCTGGCCCAGACGCGATTCAACTCACGATCGGCCAGGCTCGTCATTTGCAATGGATTCCTGGAAAAAACAAGCCATCTCTCGTCTTGCGAACGGATGTGGCGAACGTCTACGGGAAGGAACTTCCGCGGACACTCTTCAGCCATTTGGTCAACGACGTCGTCGAACAATCTCTCCGACTCGACGCGGCTTGCGTTGTCGTGAATCTGTTTCAGATTCCCAACGAGCCCGAAGTTCATCAGCAGTGTGTTGAGAACATAAGCCTTCTAAAACCGTGCTGCGACCACTACGGCATGCCGCTCATGGTTGAACCGCTTGTTATGCGCTCGAACAATGAAGCCGGCGGATACATGGTAGACGGCGACGTCCGCAAAATCGTTTCGCTTGTTCGGCAAGCCGTGGAGCTGGGGGCAGATATTATCAAAGCCGATCCGTGTGACAACGTTGAGGATTACTACCAGGTGGTCCAGGCAGCCGCCCATTGTCCAGTTTTGCCGCGCGGCGGCGGTCGCGTTTCCGTCGAGGAAGTGCTGATTCGTACGAAGGCGTTAATGGCACAAGGTGCGTCGGGCATCGTATACGGCCGAAACGTAATTCAACACCACAGCCCGCGCGGAATGACTCGCGCGCTAATGGCAATCGTTCACGACAACACAAGCGTCGACGCGGCCCTAAAGTTACTCGAAGACAATCGTAAGTAAACGTTCATGCTTTTTGCCGCCAAATGACGCTGGGCATTCAGGTCTGTCATGTCCGCTCCCGACTTCTATTTCGTCGTCAACTCCACAGCGCGACACATCCACGACGAATACGGAATGGACGTGTTGATCGACTATTGGCGTTCGCTCGGTCGTGAGTACTACGCTAAGCGCGCTGCAGCTTGGCGCGACGGTGGCCCACAAGCGATAGCCGACGATTGGCGGCAATACTTTCTGCACGAACCTGGCGCCGAGGTGCAATTGAGCGTCGACGACGACTTAGTCAACTTGGATGTTCAAGTGTGCCCAGCGATCAAGCATCTTCGCGCGTGTAATCGCGAGATCGTTCCGTATTTTTGCGACCATTGCGACCATACGTGCGGAAGTATGGCCGAGCAGGCCGGCTATGGCTTCCAGCGCACCGGCGGAATGGGATCTTGCCAGCAGCGATTCTACTCTTTGACATCTGTCAGTAAGGAATCGTCAAAGTGCTAGGCTGCCACGATTTCTGTGGGTATTACGAGTGGACGTTCCACTACTTGCGTCGGAACTTTGGAGATGCTGCTCTCGAAAAGTATTGGGCACAGGCAATCGCCGCCGATGCGCAGCAGCACTATATCCGCGCAGGCAGCGCGGATGGGCTGCGCGGACTCTACGAATCGTGGTTCAAAACCGGCGTCGATGAACAATGCGAGTGGACCGTCACCTTGCAGGAAGACAAGAACCTGCTGCGCCTCGACATGCGCGAGTGCCCCAGCAAAGGTTTTCTATTGAGCAATGATCTCAATGCAGATCAAGACTACTGCGATCATTGCATCGGTTGGATTGGTCCCGCGCTGAACCAGGTGGGGGCCGAAGTCGTTGCCCACGAGCACAATCACTGTGGTCAGTGCTGGTGGGAAATGCGAATGCAGAATAAGGATCGCCCGCCCGTTGATGTCGAAGCCGATATTCGAATCGATCAACGGTGGCGTAACGGCTATTTGGATCGCTTCGAATTTCAGACCAAACTTCCAATCGTCGAGTCGGGCGCCACAGCCGATTTCTCGAGCGTGATCGCGGGCTGGTTTCGTGAGTTCGATCGGGTTGTAGTTTTGGGCTTGGACTCGACAGACATAAGGGATCTGAAGTTAGCCGATAAGAAAATCGCGGTGTTGGTCTGCGGTCATGACTATGTCGCAGGCAAGCGGCCGGAACTTACGCCACAGGCTGTGATCTTGGAGCATGACCTCAGTAGCTTGCCCCAAGCCGCCGCGCGGTATCAAGCAACGTCTGAAGCATATCGGCCTCTCTTGCTGCACGACTACCTGCCACAAGGGCCGATGATCCGCTTCGTCGAATACTCGCTTCCGCGACCAGTTCCGATTCTGCCATTCTTGATACGGGCCGGGTTCTACACACATCGCCCGGGGCAAGAACGACCTTCGGCTAATGTCTTGGCGCATTCGCTAGCTGCTGCTCTCAACCAGGAAATCGTTCAGGGCTCTCATCACGGCCCGTAGAGCCCGCCCGTCGCGACCGACCCTGCCGAATCACCTGGTAAATAGTTGGCGTCTCCCGACGTTGATAGGATTCCATTGTTTCGCACGATGTATCGAGTTCCCGTTGCTGGAGTCCCTTCAAAAGTATTTCCATTCGCCGAGATCATCGCCAAGTTTTGAACCACCGCAAATGCCGCACTGAATTTTGGCGTGCCAGACATTGTGATTCTCTTTCGATCGATATCGATTCGTGAGCCGGGAGATTGCGAAAGCATGTGGTAGCCAGCTCCACCGGTAATTTTATAGTCGCTGAACGGCATGATAATTCCGCCGGCCGCGGATAAGTGGATGCCTTCCCCCATTGGTCCAAATATGAGGTTGGCGAACGTAATTCGTGCGTCAAAGTAGGAGAGTAGTCCAACTGTTGAACCCGTTCCGGTCAAAGTCATCCCCTCTACGTATGCCCATGTTGCGATGATCTCGAAGATATTGTTGGACGTTGCATGGATGACAACTTTCTCAGGGTGTGCAGAGTTTCCAATAAACCGAATCGGCCCGACTTGCCCTGGAATCCGCCCATCGCAGACGACGACATTGTCCTTCCCCAACTCTTCTCCATAAGTCCCGTCAGTCAATCGAATTGTGACTGAAAAACCGGCCAGATCATAGTTTTGACTGACGACATCGTATGCGTGTTGTAGTGTTCGCCATGGAGTTTCCAGAGTCAGTCCATCGGCATCGTCTTTACCAGTGGGGCTGACAAAGAATTCCGTTGCTGCTGAAAGCCGGATGCGAGCCACCACAATGGGCTTCGATTGACTGTTTGCGTTGGCGGCGCTGCTCGCAGTTCTCGAAGTAGCGGTTGCCGCATTCCCAGACGATTCGCAGCCAACGAAAGCAAGTAACACCAATGTTGCGATACCGACAGAGACGAGTCGTTCAATCATAAGTCAAGGCTTTACAAAAATGGTAAGAAGTGGCAAGTTTCGTCGCCGCGACGGTAGATGGCTGTTGCCGACCAGCTAATGATCGGAATACTGGTGAACTGCACGTTGTGACCGATAGTTCAAAGTAGTATAGCAACAGAATTGGCTGGCCGTGCCAAATGCGGTTATCGCTTTCATTGCGATGTGCTTGCTTGTCCAAAAATCCATCACACGTTCACTCCGACGGTAGAGTGGGAAAACAAAAAAACTCCGACACGCAGTCATTGCTCCTTTATTATCAGTGCGATCTATTCGCTCGTACCGCAGTTTTTTCGTCGGTCGTGGACGAATGTCCCTGAAGAATTCTTTTTCTGTTGGGAATTAGAGTGTGCATTGGGCGTTTGATGGCGCATTAGAGCAACTTACCAAATTGCGTTCCGCAGTAGATCAAAGAACAAGCGCAGTTTAGCGTCGGCCGCCAGGCCGAATCTCCCACCAACACAGCTCCCTGCGAGAGCGAGTAAAGGTAATTTGCTCTAGTGCGGCTACGGTTTGCTCAATCTTGTTGGCCTACTCCTCGAAGTCCGTCCAGGAGTTTTGCCGCCAATCATCTCAGCGGCAGGGTCGACTTCAAGAATGCAATGGCGACGTGACCAGCCTTAAATTCCTGTATCAAGTGTTATGAAGGGAATCAGGTTAAAATTCCGCTGTGCTGCTGGAACGAGGCCGCAGCCCGAGCGGAAACAACCTCGGCAGGCCGCGAACTCGATTGGGGTGATGTATGCCAGCGACACAAGCAGTAGGTAATTGTTGCACCTGCCACTAGCTGTCATACCTGAGCGAACGACGAGGATATCACTTTGACCTGAAGCGATAATCCTTTACGCCATTAGTCTGCCAAACCGAATCGTTCCCAACAGCCAACAACCGAGCAACCCCATCATGAAGAATGAGCTCGGTTCGGGAACGGCAGTCAGCGTCACGAACCGCGAGCCGGTTGCTTCCGACAGGAAATTGCCTCCGGGAAGTAAATCCTGGTAGCGGATCTGAAAGGTATTGGTGCCAATCGTCACGAAGCTCAAATCCGGGAGGCCGGCGAATGTTCCGCCGTTCCAGGTTCCATTGTAGTTGACCATCGTAAATTTCGTTCCGACGTTGATCGACCCTGGATTGAGATCTGACAGCGCAAGTGCCGCCCCTGTAGCAATGGTCAAATTGCCATTTGGTACACTGAGTAAGTCAGCAGACACGGAAGTTGAGTCGATCTCATACTGGAATGTGGAAGTACTTCCAAAGCTGACGGCCCCAATAGCCAAGGTTTCGATACTGTTGCCCGGTGATAAAGTGCCCTCGACATTCACTCCGCCAGAGACACTACCCGAGCCAGCCAGGGTGGCCCCGTTGGCAACTGTGACATTGCCAGTTCCGGTTGCACTGCCATTGGTATTGTTGGCCAATAGGGTGCCGGCGCTCACGGTTGTGCCACCCCCGTAGGTGTTTGCAGCCGTCAGTGTAAACGTACCGACACCTACTTTTGTCAGGCTGCCATTGCCCGAAAGAGTACCGCTGTACGTGGTAGACTGACCATTTCCACCAATACGGGCACTGATGGCGCTACTCGCCGTATCGATCAATGCGATGGGAGCATTACCCATCAAGCCACCCAGATTGAATGTTCCCAGGCCGCCGCCGAAGGCCAGTTTGTTGCCGGTGTCCACTGATACGGTGGAGTTTTGTACGGCGTTCGTATTGTCGAGTTGTAAAGCACTCCCATCATGGATGAATGTTTTGCCTTGGTAGGAATTCGCTGCAGAAAACCGTACTAGGGTCTGTGGGTTGACAATATATGCATCGCTGTTGCCACTGATCGGTGCCGTGACGACAGTCCCCACGTTGCCGGCTGAATCAAAAAATCCACCGCCGTTCGCCAGCGTAATGTTGCCGGCGATTGTAAAGCTCCTCACACCCGTAATATAGCCATAATCGAGAATCAAATCGTTGACGGTGATGACGTCGCCAGTAGCACCCATGAATTCGAGGGCCCCGCCGCCAGCACCACCAACTCCACTACTTAGCCCGTTGACCGTCAGTGAACTACCAGAAAATATGTAATTCCCACTGGCCTCCGGCGTACGTAGCGAGTACCCAGGAGGAACGACATAGGTATTCGCGGAGCTGGGCGGCAATCCGTCGGACCAGTGCAGACCAGTATTGAAGCTCGTTTGGCCCAGGTTATCCGTGGAAGTCATGATCACTTGCACCGCCTGAGCAGAACCACATCGTGCCAGTAAAACGACAAACACACAAAGATAAACGCGTTTCATGGTATTTCCCCAATCGAAGCTGGAACGTAACTCGCGAACGGAAAATCAACAACGCTTGAGCCACCAAGTCGGCGGCTGCCTGCGGGCAGGTCTTTATTGTAGACAATAGTCAACAGACATAAAAGCAGCCGACGCTGATACTTCCGGGCATGTCCGGAAGAAGTCGACGTAGTGTGTTGTTGGGAGAAGCCCTTCGCCGGGCCCGGGATGCGTCCGGCATCTCGCAGGAGGAATTGGGCTTCGAGGCCAAAGTCGACCGAACGTACATTTCTCAGCTGGAAAACGGGCATAAATCACCCACCGTTGATGTTCTTTTCCGAATTTGCCCGGTCTTTGGCTTAAGCGTCTCCGAGCTGATTGCCCAGGTGGAGCGCGGGCTGGTCTCCCGCAAAAAATAGCCAACCGCGGCTTTGCGCGCGGCCGACTCTCTAAATTCTGCCCCAAAGTGCGTCATCACTACTTGGGAAGGGGCAGCTCTCAGCGGCTTCCCATGGCTCGCTAAGTATCCGTTGCGAGCCGCTAGTCGCGCCCCAAAGGCGACTCATCCCGCCCTGCCCTTTCGTTAGCTATCCCAGGAGATATTCCGTAATGACCTACGTGTTACTAACTGTGCTCGCCATCGCGCTCGCCGCATCCGTTCTTGCGCTGAAACGCGAGATTCGGCTCCGTAAAGCGCTCGAAAAACTATTGCGAATCTTACTATCCCGGTGGAGGAAGCATGTTTCTAAAAATGAATCGCAAGTTGTGGATCCTCTGGATCCAACTGATCGCCGTGATCCCAGGTTGTGACGACCGGGTGACCCAAGTCGCCCGTGAGGCGGCGGATCGACAGGCCCAGCAGAACACGGCGATGGTCGAACTCAACAAGGAAGTGGCCCGAGGCACTCATCAACTAGTCGAAGCCGATGCTCAAGCCCGAAAAGAAATCGTTGGCGTCCATCATGATCTGCAGGCTGAGCGTCAGCGACTTGATACTGGATGGAGTGATCTCGAAGGCGAACGACAGCAAATCGCTGGCCAACGGCGAACAGAGTCGATGCTCGTATCGGTAAGCACCTTAATCGGAGCCGTCTCGCTTGTTGTCGCACTGCTGGGATTCTGTTGGCAGGCCCTAGTCGCCGCTCGGCGTGGTGATGACACCGATGCCCAACTCAACGAACTGTTAATCCGCGAGATCTTACCCGACGAAAAACTGCTACTTTCTTCCAGCTGGCAAACGCAATCCTTACTCGGTCACTCCGGCCCAGATACCAAATCGGTCGAGTGATCGGCTGACTTTGGGCCGCCCAATTTCAATTCTCATATTCATGGAGACTATATATATGGTGAATCTCGTACTGCACTGCGGCGCCAAAAACGTTCCTAGAGCCGCGGTCGAGCAGGCCCCTACACCAGCAGCTTCCGCAACCTGGGTTCCTGTACCCCATCGGCGGTTTCTAGAGCAGGTGGAATCCACGATTGTGGGCAATGGCCTCACCGTCGTGAATGAAGCGCATGCCCTGTGGAATGACGGGCTACGGTACTTCGGACTATTGGAAGTCACCAATGGCGAAGCACATGAAGACTATGGCCTGGTGATCGGCCTTCGCAACTCGCATGACAAGTCGTTTCCCGCGTCGATTGCCATGGGGAGTGCGGTCATTGTGTGTGACAATCTCGCGTTTTCGGCCGAGGTCACCATTGCCCGCCGGCACACTCGTTTTATTGAGCGTGACTTGCCACGGATTGTGCATACCGCCGTGGGCCGACTGGCTGACATGCGCGGCCAGCAGGACGAACGGATTCGATCCTACAAAGAGACGGAACTCTCCGACCCCGTGGCTCACGATCTGGTGATTCGAGCGGTGGACGCGAATGTGCTGCCTGTCACTCAGGTGCCGGCTGTGCTTGAAGAATGGCGGAAGCCGTCCCATGCAGAGTTCACTGTCGACGGCAAGACGTTGTGGCGATTTCACAATGCCATGACGGAGGTCTGGAAAGGTCGCAACCTGGCTGCTCTGCCTCGTCGCTCGCAAGCTTTGCACGGGCTGCTGGACTCGGTCTGCGGGTTAGCTGTGTAGGTCTCGTCCGACACGAGTGCTGCTTGAACAATACCAATAACGATTCTTTTAACAACTAGGCGACTTGTTCGCCATTGCTTTTAGACAAGGAGTAGCGCATGAGAATTCTGTACATCAACAACGACGGGAGTGGCTTTGCAGACTATATCGATGTGATATCAGGCACGAGCGTGCAGCAGCTGTTTGCAAACAAGCTGCAGGGAGCCAAACCGGAGAACTACCTCATCCGCGTCAATCGGCAACCGGCGGCGAAGGATCAAGTCCTCGTCGAAGGCGATCGCGTCTCGATGACACCAACCAAGATCGAAGGGGCACATTCGGCGTTGGCGCATTGCCTCGTGAGCTGATCTTCGATGTGCTTCAGTTGGCAGTGAATCCATTCCATGGGCAGGCTGCTGGATACTCTTTCCAGCAGTCTGCCTTGTTTATTTGAGTGAGCCAGAACTTATGTCCCAGATCAACAAACAATGGGTGCGGCTGGCAATGCTGCTGCACACGCAATTGTCCTTTCGCGGCACCAGAGAAACGTTTCTGGAAATGCCCATTGAGCGGTGGAATCGCTGCACTACGCTCGTTCGCCAGATTCGCCGCTCCCAGCTGCGTAGCTGGAGCTTAGCAGCTAGTGAACTTTCACAAGAGTTGAGCCAAGCTATTTCGCACTTGCAGCACGAACTTGCCTCCATCCAGCAGCAGGTGCCCTTTCAAAATACGGTAGCACGGCGGGCGACCACCCGTGAGATCTATGAAGACTTGGTCGCTCTTGATGAAGAATTCGCGGAGTTGGACTACGACATCTCCTCGTGCCAGCTTTCCATTACCACCGAGCCGATTGTGCTGGAAGGCGTCTACCTCGGCCCCTTCGAAATCCGTTGGTACTGGGGCCAGACCACACGCAATGAGGAGCCTTCCTATCGCGTGATTGCCAAGGATCCGCATCCCGCTGAATCCCGGGAGAATGTAACCCATCCGCACGTCCTGGACGAACGGTTGTGCGAAGGGGATGGCAGGCACGCGATCCGCCGAGCACGCACGGAAGGCAGGCTACTGGACTTCTTCACACTCATTGCCAATGTGCTTCGGACTTATAACCCCGCAAGCCCCTTCGTGGAGCTGGCCTTGTGGAGTGGCAGCGACTGCTCGGATTGCGGAGGGCTCGTGGATGAGGATTGTAGCTACGTCTGCCATCAGTGCAGCGAAACTATCTGCAGTGACTGTGATATTCGCTGCATCGACTGCGAGGAGTCCTTCTGCTCGGGCTGTCTCGGTAGCTGCGCCGTGTGTGAAGAACGGGTCTGTCGTGATTGCCGAAAGAAATGCCAATCGTGCCATCGACATATCTGCCCCAACTGCCTCAACGAACAAGAAAGGTGTACCCATTGCGATGAAGACGATTCAGATAGCCAAGACTCCGTCCAGGCGACCGCCAGTGCTCAGGTTTAGTCCCACGGCCTGGGCCAAGTTAATCTACCTCCGCGACGCGGGCGATACCGAGATCGGTGCATTCGGACTCTCGGCTGCCGGTGACCTGCTCTTGATTGAAGACGTGCAACTCGTGGCTCAAGTCGGCACCTGGACGCACGTGGAATTCGATGACTTGGCGGTGGCCAACTTCTTTGATGAGCAGGTGGATGCCGGTCGTCGTCCCGAGACATTTGGGCGACTGTGGATCCATACCCACCCCGGGAACTCTCCGGAGCCAAGTACCACCGATGAGGCGACGTTCGCCAGAGTGTTCGGCCGGTCCGACTGGGCCGTCATGTTCATCCTGGCCCGTGGTGGCCAGATGTATGCCCGGCTGCGTTGCAACGTGGGTCCTGGGGCTGAGATCAAGCTCCCGGTCGAAGTCGATTTTAGCCGGCCGTTTGACGGCACGGATTTCGAGGCGTGGGAGCAAGAATACCGTGCGAAGGTCCGATTGCCACCTCCAGAACCAACGCAGGAGACATCGACAGAACACAAACTTACTACCCACGCGAACGACGATTGGTTTCTGGACGACTGGCGGCGGGAAGCCTGGGAAGACTACCTCCAACAAGCGGAGCAACAAAGTGACTATGAATTCGACAGCTACTTCTGAGGATCGGTTCGTACGCCAGCAGGATCTGGTCCCCAGCGAGCGGCTCTCCGAACTCACCATCACTGTGATTGGTGTCGGTGCGATTGGAAGGCAGGTTGCCTTGCAGCTGGCTTCGCTGGGTGTTCGGCGCCTGCAATTAGTGGATTTCGACGTGGTGGACGATTCCAACGTCACGACCCAGGGCTATTGGGATCGCGATGTCGGTGGGCCCAAGGTGTTGGCGATGGTGCAGGTCATCCAAGCCCTCGATCCGTCGATGGAGATTGATCCGGTTCAAGATCGCTATCGGCCTAAGCTGGAAACTGGTCAGGCCGTTTTCTGCTGTGTGGATTCGATTGAGACTCGGGCTACGATTTGGAGGAGCGTTTTGAGACGTTCAGAGTTCTGGGCCGATGGCCGAATGCTCGGTGAAGCGATTCGAGTGCTGGTAGCCGCCGATGACCAAGGTCGATGTCACTATCCGACGACGCTGTTTTCCGCCAGCGAGGCCCAGGCTGGTCGCTGCACCGCCCACAGCACGATCTACACCGCCAACATTGCGGCTGGCCTCATGGTACATCAGTTCGTGCGATGGCTGAGAGGTCAACCGACTGATCACGACCTGTCACTCAACTTGTTGGCAAGTGAGCTGGCGGTTAGTACCGAGTTGCCTATGTCGGCCGGATTCAATTGAGCGTAGAAGATTTCGCAAGGCAACCGTCCGGCACAGAGTCGGGTGGTTGCCTTTTTTATTCCCTTGAAATTATTGGAGGATGTGATGAGTCAAACTGAAATTGATGAAGCGGTCGCCAGCGCCACCGGTGAGAGCATCGGCGTAATTCGCAATCTCGGCTTTGGTATGGCGGACTCACTCGATGTGAACTTCGACCCAGAGCCACGCAGGCCATACATGCTCGATTGGGATGGAATGTTGCCGACAGAATGGCCGTTGTAAAAATGCACGAATAGACTTGATCAGTGAGGAGTAATATTCCCAACTGTATGCATATACAAAGGCGATGTTGGCTGAGTTTCACAAACTTGCACATCGCCCTTTTTTAGCTATCAGATGGGATCACGTATTTGATGCCTGGAGGCGGCGGGAATCGAACTACCAGCACAAAGCATGGAGAATATGGGGCCTCATCAGGACGTCGAAGACTGACCGGCGCCGCGTAATATCGCGTCGTTCGGCGAATGGTTCAAGGCCACCCTCGTGGACCTAGTCTTTGACCTCAGCGAAAGACCGATCGAGCACGACGACTAGAAAGGTCGGTGCTCAGGGGACCCCACGCCCCCCAAAATCTTAACCAACCCCCGCCTCTTCTCGTTCTGGCTACCTGAGTTATCGCTGTCGACACGATATTCAAAACGAATCTTATCTTTCGGAGTCGATTTTGAAGGTTTTGGATCAAAGCGCGTCGCTTGCCAAAGTCGGTATTCAACGAACGGGAGGTCAGCAATCTGCAGCAGCTTGGGCCGGTATCTCAACAAACCGTCGGTTGTAGAGAGTCTCACACATTGACGAGTTGATGAAACTTACTAAGACGCGCCGGCGTCGCCGGACGCACCAGCCAGCCGTCGGAATTAGCAGCACAATGGTCACCGGCTCAGGCACATAGGCAATCGTGTTAGCCGCCGCACCTCTGGGGACGGGGCATGCAGCACGTCATAGTCATCGGACTGCACGGCAGGAGTTGCATCGTTCAGTAGCAGTCTATCGTTGCGCCACAGTGTATAGTCGGCCGCGTCGACGGCGCCGACTACGTAGTGTGGCGCAAACCCTCGGCAGCTCCGTGCCAACGCTCGGCGATGGGGCCGATGGCAATCACGACGGCACGATCGATGTTGCGGACTATGAAATTTGGCGCACCCACTTCGGCCAAACCTCTGGCGCGGCCAGCGGCAGTTTCGCATCAGCTCCAGAACCGTCCACCGTCGCGCTATTGATCGTTTTGCGGCCGAATTTCACGGTCGTAGCCAGCCAGCGGCACTTGGGAGTTCTTTCCCGCGGCTCGGCTTCTATAATGGATGGACGCACGAAGTTCACCCGGAGCTGGTTCTCTCGCAATGCCTGAAGCACTCTCGGAAAATCCCGCGATAGCGCCCGGCAAGTCGTATCGCGTTGAATTCGACCGGCTCGCCTTGCTGCTTGAGATATCCGAGTCGATTGCCTCACACCGCGATCTTGACGAGCTTTTTCAGGACCTTGCCGATCGCCTGCCGCGGATTGTCCCGTTCGACTATATCACTCTCGTCCTGCACGATCCTGCGCGCGACGTAATGCGACTCCACTTGCTGGTGGATGCGGAGCCGGGCACGATTCGTGCTGGATTGGAAACGCCAGTCGATCAGTCGCCAGGCGGGTATGTATGGAAGACGCAAGATACGTTGGTGGTCCAAGACTTGTCGAGCGAGGATCGTTTCCCCACGTTGAAGCCGCTGTTCGAAGAAAATGGGATTCAATCGTTCTGCTCCATCCCGCTGACGACGGCGCTGCGTCGACTCGGTGCCATGGGGTTTGGCAGCAAACAGCGTCGAGACTATCAGGAAGCGGAAATCCGCTTTATGCAGCAAGTCGCCAAGCAAGTGGCGCTCGCGGTCGACAACGTGCTGCACGACGAAAGCGCCCGTGCGGCCCAAGAGCAGCTCCGGCTGGAGCGCGACCACGTCCAGCTCTTGCTCGATGTGAACAACGCGGTCGTGACTCATCTAAACTTGGATGAGCTTTTTCCCGCTGTCAGCGCAAGTTTGCGCAAAGCGGTGCAGCACGATGGTTCCGCCCTCGTCCTCCACGATCAAGAAACGCACCGCTACCGCGTTCATTTGCTCAGCTTTGCGACGAATGAATCGACGATTGAAGAGGGCGTTGCGAAGGGCGATTGCAAGACGCCGGCAACGATTGCTTTTACGACCCGAAAGCCGGTGATTGCAGATAAGCAGCAACTCGATGAGCTGGCAGCAGAGTCGGAGTGTGTGAGGCACTGGGTGGATGAAGGCATGCGAGGACTGTGTTCAGTTCCCCTTCTTTTTCACGACCGCGCGCTGGGTGCACTGGATTTGGCGCGATCGCACGACCAGGCGTTTAGCCAGGACGAGATTGAGCTTCTCGGCGAAGTCGCGAAGCAAATTGCGATCGCTGTCGAAAACGCGGCCGCCTACCGGCAGATCAACGACCTCAAAGAGCGCCTCGCCAAAGAGAAACTGTACCTGGAAGAAGAAATCCGCACCGAACACGGCTTCGAGGAAATCGTAGGCGAAACTTCCGCGCTCCGACGCGTTCTGAAGGAAGTGCAAACCGTGGCCCCGACCGATTCCACAGTCCTCATTCGTGGCGAAACGGGCACAGGGAAGGAACTTATTGCTCGAGCTCTCCATGATCTCAGTCCGCGCCGCGAGCGAACCTTCGTCAAACTGAATTGCGCCGCCATTCCCACCGGACTTTTGGAGAGCGAGCTTTTTGGTCATGAGCGGGGCGCGTTCACTGGCGCAATCACTCAAAAGATTGGCCGGTTCGAGTTGGCCAACGAAGGCACGCTGTTTCTAGACGAAGTTGGCGATATCCCGCCGGAGCTTCAGCCCAAGCTGCTCCGCGTGCTGCAAGAACAGGAGTTCGAGCGGTTGGGCAGCACGCGAACGGTGCGGGTAAATGTGCGGCTCGTGGCGGCCACAAATCGCGACCTAGCTCAAATGGTCTCCGACGGCGAGTTCCGCAACGATCTCTACTACCGGCTGAACGTGTTTCCTGTCCTTCTGCCGCCGCTGCGCGAACGACGCGACGACATTCCTCGACTCGTCCGCCATTTCGCACAAAAAGTCGCCCGTCGGATGGGCCGGCAGATAGAGACGATCCCGTCAGACGTGATGGACGCCTTGGTGCAATATCCATGGCCGGGAAACGTGCGTGAGCTGGAAAATGTCATCGAACGGGCCGTCATTCTTTCGCCAAGTACTGCTCTAAAAGTCAATTTGAGCGAGTTAGCTTCGACGGGGCAGGAGACTGGTGCCGGAAGTCGCAGAAATAATTCGCAAAATGGTTTGGCCGACTCGAATCACGCCGCTGCCGTCGCTGGCTCGACACTGGCGGACGCAGAGCGCGAGCACATCCTGCGGGCGTTGCAGGAAACTGGCTGGGTGGTCGGCGGCGCAAACGGCGCTGCCGCTCGATTGGCGATGAAACGAACGACGCTTCAATCGAAGATAAAAAAGCTGGGCATTTCTCGCCCGAATTAGTGCCGCGATTTCGGCACATGCCGAATGGTCGGCATCTCTAGCTTCGGCACTGCGGTCGCTTTGCGATTCGCACCAAACTCTCCGCACTTCGCAAGGTTTTGTTAGTCCAGATGTTAGCGCAATCATTGCGCCACAGCTCCGATGCGGCACGCGCGTTGCCTATGTCAGTCGCCAGAACAACCGACAGGAGGACGAACGATGTATCAAACCATTCATTTCAGACTGAAGGGATTGGCAGAGTTAGAAACACCAGGCAAACCGCAAATGGAGCGGCTGCTCATTCAGCAGGGCACCCGGCTAAACGTCGAAGTCAAGCCGTACGTTGTTGAATCCGAGCGAGGTCCCGTCGAGGTCGCGGATTTGTACTTGGAAGACGGAAGCGTTGCCCGCGCCGTCCGTTTCGCCGCGTTCACGTTCGTCGATACGTGATCCGCAAATCAAATCTTTGGGCAAGGCCAGTCGAAGAGCAGGTGCAATGATGCTTCGGATAACAACAAACGAAACGAACAACGTGCTCATGGTTCGACTCGAGGGAAAGCTTGCCGGGCCGTGGGTAGCCGAATTGGAGGAATGTGTTCGGATGCACGGAAACTGCGAAGCCAGTCGAGCCGCCCACTTTGACCTCTCTGGCGTAACGTTCATTGATGATCGGGGGAAGGAATTGTTGCGAGATCTTCGCCGCCGCGGCGCCGAACTCGTAGCAAGCGGTTGCGTAATGCGTGCCGTCGTCGCCGAGCTGGCAGACGATTCGCGGAATTAAAACAAACTAGAAATTCTGTCCCCACGTTTCTCTTGGAGAATGCAATGTCCGCTATGAATCGAAGAAGTCCGAAACTTCGCAGGAAACATCAACAACACCGGTCGGGGCGAGTTTCGAATCGTCGACTGGAAAACCTTGCCGCGTTGCTCACCGAAGCCGTTTATCCAGTCGCCTTGCGACATGAAGACGGTGCCTCGTGGGTCGACTTGGAGCTGGCGGTTTGGAGCGCGATTACGGAAACGCTGAACAGTCAAGCTGCGGCGCAAGTTTGCGTTGCGAAAGGAGAGTGACAACGTGGTCAAGCGTCTTGCTTTCACAGCTTTCGCGGTGGGGACAATTGCGGTGCTCGGTATCGGGTGGTCGAGCCGCTCTCGGCAGACCGCGGCACCACCGGCACCGACTTTGCCGACGATCATGGTCAGTTACCCCGCCGAGCGCGAGGTAACTGACTACGCGGACTTCACAGGCAGGGCCGCCGCAGTCGACGCGGTTGAAATTCGCGCCCGCGTGTCCGGCTATTTGAACGAAATCAAATTCAAGGAGGGCACGCTCGTAAAGAAGGGAGACATTCTATTTGTCATTGATCCCCGACCGTTCGTCGCCGAGTTGGCTCGTGCCAAGGCACAAGTGCAACAAGCTAAGGCGAGTGAGACCGAGGCAATCGCTCAGCTCGCCGAGGCAAAAGCGCAAGAAAGCAGAGCGACGGCCGGTGTTGACTACACTCAGCGGCGCCTCGGGCGTTCTGAGAAGCTGCTACCGACGAACGTAATCACTCAAGAAGAATTCGATCAGCAAAAATCCGAGCTACTTCAAAACCAGGCAGACCTCGATCGCGCCAAGGCAGGAATCGCTTCCGCACAGGCAGCCATCGGAACGGCAAAGGCGGCCGTCCAATCTGCACAAGCCGCCGTCGAACTTGCTGCACTAAACCTTGAGTACACGAAAGTCTCAGCGCCGATCGACGGACGTATTAGCCGCGAGTTGGTAACAGAAGGAAATCTCGTTCAATCGGGCGATCAGGGCGGCACAGTGCTCACGACGTTAGTCTCCGTCGACCCGATCTACGTGTACTTCGATATCGATGAAAGTACTGTCCTGCGGGTGGAACAGTTGATCCGCGAAGGCAAAGCCGAGTCGGCTCGGGATGCGACCGTGCCGGTACTGTTGAGCCTCGCCAATCAAAGCGACTACTCGCTCCGCGGGACGATCAACTTCGTGGACAACCAAATCAACCCCAAGACAGGAACGCTTCGTGTCCGCGGCGTGTTTCGAAATGAGTCCGAAGTCCTTACTCCGGGGATGTTCGTACGTGTGCGCATACCCATCGGGCAGGAGCATTCATCGGTGTTGGTTGTCGAACGGGCGATCAACAACGATCAAGGCCAGAAGATACTCTTCGTCGTCGACGAGAAAAACCAGGTGACCACCAAGCCGGTTGTCGTGGGAGCGCTCCACGACGGATTGCGAGAAATCAGCCAAGGGCTAAAGTCCGGGGAGCGCGTCGTCGTCAACGGCCTGCAACGTGTCCGACCGGGTTCTACCGTTGAACCAAAACTCGTCGCGATGCCGACACCCACGGGAAAAAACAACAACAGCAATTTCCGCGTGGCACAATCCGCACGCTGACGCTTTCGAACGAATGTTCCGCCTCACGAAGAAGAAAGACGACCGCCATGTTTGCCCGCTTCTTCATCGACCGCCCCGTATTGGCTTGGGTGATTTCAATCGTGATTGTCCTGATCGGGACGATCGCTGCAGTGCTGTTACCCGTTGCTGAGTATCCGGAGATCACGCCGCCGACCGTGCAGGTCACGGCACGCTACCCTGGCGCCAACGCACAAGTGATTGCCGATACCGTGGCCGCGCCGATTGAGCAACAGGTGGTCGGAGTCGAAGGCATGCTCTACATGTCGTCGCAGAGTAACAACGACGGATCTTATAGTTTGGATGCCACCTTCAAGCTCGGCACCGACGTGAACATGGCGCAAGTGCTTGTTCAAAACCGCGTCGCGATTGCCGAGCCCACGCTGCCCGACGTCGTCCGCACCATCGGCGTCACAGTGAAGAAGCGCTCGCCCGATATTCTGCTCGGCGTCAGCCTTTACTCCGAAGTGAATCCGGAAACCAAGCAACCCTACTACGATGCTCTCTACCTCAGCAACTACGCGACGATCCAGCTGAAGGACCAGATCGCACGCTTGGAGGGTGTCGGCGACGTATTGATCCTCGGCCAGCAAGACTACAGTATGCGAATCTGGCTGGATCCGGACAAATTACAGTCACGCAACCTTACTGCGATCGATGTGATTCGAGTCTTGCGCGAACAGAATGTCCAGGTGGCCGCTGGACAGATCGGAAGACCGCCCGTTCCTAACGGGCAAGACTTTCAATACACGCTCAGCACGCTCGGCCGGCTCGTCGAACCAGATCAGTTCGCAAATATCATTTTGAAGACTGGCGACAACGGCGAAGTCACTTACCTTAGAGACGTTAGCCGCGTCGATTTGGGCGCGCGCAGCCAGGACACGCTTTCACGTCTCGATGGCCAGCCTTCCTCAGGCTTGGGCGTCTTTTTGCTGCCGGGCTCTAATGCACTCGACACGGCTGACCGTATCAAAGCCGAGATGCGGGCGCAGGAAGCGCGCTTCCCTAAGGGACTTCGCTACGCCATTGTCTACGATACCACTCCGTTCATCCGCGAATCGGTGGATGCGGTGTTTCACACGCTGCGCGATGCCGTGATCCTAGTCGCGATTGTCATCCTGCTCTTCTTGCAAGATTGGAAAGCGCTTTTGTTACCTGTGATCGATGTAGCAGTGTCGCTCGTCGGCACATTCACAGTCATGAGCCTGCTGGGATTCAGTTTGAATAACTTGACCCTATTTGGTTTGGTCCTGGCGATCGGCATCGTCGTCGATGACGCCATCGTGGTGCTCGAAAACATCGAGCGTTGGATGGACAAGGGCCTGAGCGTGCGCGAAGCCACGATCGGTGCGATGAACGAGATCACCGGACCGATTCTCGCCATCACGCTGGTGCTCAGCTCGGTGCTGCTGCCGAGCGCATTCCTCGGCGGAATTACGGGGCAGTTCTTCCGCCAGTTCGCGCTCACGATTTCGGTAGCCATGATCATTTCGGCCATCAACGCAATGACAATGACACCGGCGCGGGCCGCTTGGATCTTCGCCAATCGCAAACCCGGCGAGCATACCGAACATGGCAAGGAAGCACTCCCTTGGTGGAGTCTCGCCGTCGTCGGTGGATTCGCTAGTTTGTGGTTGCTCGCACCCGCTCTAGGCGGCTGGATCGGTCTGTCCGGACACGAGGGCCACACCGACGTGCCCGCAAGCGGCTTTCGTGAAACTGCCGCGACGTGGGGAACTTACTTCCTCCTCTTTCTTCCCGGTGCCATCGCCGGCGGCGCGCTGGGCTGGGGCATTGGCAAATGGATGAACCTGTTGCTCGAAAAGTTCTTCGCAGGCTTCAATCGCATATTTGATTGGCTAACGAACGTCTATGGCAACGGCGTTGCCTGGTGCCTGCGCCTTAGTGCCATCGTGCTCCTCGTTTACGTGGGGTTGATCGCTCTGACGGGCTTTGGCTTCAGTCGCGTTCCGAGCGGCTTCGTTCCCGTTCAAGACAAGGGATACCTAGTGGTAAACATTCAACTGCCCGATTCCGCCTCCTTGGAGCGCACGGTCACAGTCAGTGAGACAGTCGATAAAATCGCCCGCGAAACCCCTGGCGTCGTACACACCGTCGGAATACCCGGACAGTCCTTCGTACAGAACGCGGTCAGCTCAAACTACGGTTCCATGTTCGTAATTCTCGCGCCGTTCGAAAAACGCCGCGACGCATCGCTCAGCGGCGAAGCCATCGCCGAGCAACTTCGCAAGCGTTTGGATGCGGAGGTGCCCGAAGCCAACGTGCTCGTATTCGGGCCGCCAGCTGTGCGCGGCCTCGGCAATGCGGGTGGATTCAAACTTATGGTTGAAGGAACGGGCGACGTTGACTTCGACACGCTCCAATCACAAGCAGACAATCTGGTGACGAAGGCCAGCCAGCAGCCCGGGCTCGTGGGCCTGTTTAATGGTTTCCGTGCTCGCACGCCGCAACTCTATGTAGATGTCGATCGCACCAAAGTCAAAACGATGGGCGTAGCGTTGAACGATGTCTTCGATTCATTGCAGATGTACCTGGGCAGTTATTACGTGAACGACTTCAACCGCTTCGGCCGCACCTGGCAGGTGAACGTTCAAGCCGATGCCCCATTTCGAGTCGACGCCGACATCGTGCGGCAACTCAAAGTCCGCAACGCGGACGGCGATGTCGTGCCGCTGGGCGCGCTAGCCAACGTGGAAGATTCCACGGGACCCGTGCAAATCACGCGTTACAACACTTTTCCAGCTGCAGCCATCAATGGCGCGTCGTTGCCGGGCGTCAGTACTGGCAAGGTTCTAGCGACGATGGAAAGTCTTGCTCGCGAGCTGCCGAGCGACATGAAAACCGAATGGACCGAGCTGAGCTTCTTGCAGAAAGAGGAAGGCAAGTTCGAATCGCTTCGCGACTTGCAGCAGAACCCGTTCAGTGCGTTCACATTGGGCGTAGTCCTGGTTTTCTTCGTGCTTGCCGGTCTATATGAAAGTTGGTCACTGCCACTATCGGTGATTCTCGTCGTGCCGATGTGCTTGCTCAGCGGCCTGACGGGAATTGCGCTGGTCGGGATGGACGTCAACATTTTCGTGCAGGTGGGCTTCGTAGTACTCGTGGGCCTCGCTGCGAAGAATGCCATCCTCATCGTCGAATTCGCCCGAGACCGTCAGCAGGAAGGCGAGTCGATTTTCAATGCAGCGATCGACGCCGCCCGCGTACGTTTACGGCCGATTGTCATGACGTCATTCGCCTTCATCCTCGGCGTATTTCCATTAGTGATTGCTCATGGAGCCGGCGCCGAGATGCGCCGCACTCTCGGCACTGCCGTGTTTTCCGGCATGCTGGGAGTAACGTTGTTCGGCATCTTCCTGACGCCCGTGTTCTTCTACGTCATTCGCAAACTGGCATCGAAAACGTCGCTTGAGCATGCGCACGTGCCCGCACCTGCCATCCAAGATCCCAACCCAGCTGAGCTTGGAATAATGGCGTCACTTAATGCGATGCGGCAATGAATAAATGAACTCACCGACCCACAAAACGTTGGGGTGTTGACGCAGATCTGCACGTGATCGCCCGATCTGTCTCAAAAGCTCCGGGTCGGCGTTTTCCGGCACAGTTTTCGTGCGTCAGAAAGGTTCGCAGTTCCCGCCACGGGCGTGTACGCAATCGGCGGGTTCGCAGTACCCGAACCGGCAACCGGAATTGCTGCCGCCCTCGTCGGCATTGGAATGATTTTCGTGCGCCGCCGCGATCGAATTCAACCCGGCTTCATAGTGGCATGAGTTTGTGAGTCTAGCGGACCGTCTCAAATCCTCGACCATGCTCGGCGGACGAGCCATCACCTCGTCTCCACGGAGTCTGCTACTGCAAAACTCCGAGGATACAAAGTCCGTCAAGTATGGATTCGGCGAACGCTTACATGAGTTCTTGAGACTTTCTAGGCCGCCCGGCGCCTGGAAAGACACACGCCGGCTGCGGCAATAATTAGTCGTCCCTGAAAAATTCTTCTTTCGTTAGGAATTAGAGGGTGCATTGCAGGTTTGATGGCGCTAAAATTCGCCAAGTTTTGGTCCCGATGGTTCCGAAAGCTGGCAAAAATGCAACCGAAATCTCGTACTCCGCAGTGTGAATTGTTTGGCGCTCGATTAAGTGAGCTCTTGAATCCTGAGCACCCGCTGTACGTGTTGGCCGAGCGGCTGGACTGGCCCGAGTTCGACGCGGCCATCGACGCTTGCTACGCCGAAGAGTTAGGCCGACCGGGGGTGAACACCCGGCTGATGATCGGCCTGTTGTACTTGAAGCACGCTTTCGATGAGAGCGACGAATCGGTCGTAGCCCGCTGGGTGGAGAATCCTTACTGGCAGTTCTTCTGCGGTCTCAACTACATGCAGCACGAGTTGCCGATCGACCCGTCGAGCTTGAGCCGGTGGCGGAAGCGGGTGGGCGCCGAGCGGTTAGAAAACTGTTGGAAGCGACGATCCACACGGCGCTCACCACCCACCCCAGCACCTGCAGCAGATGCCTTCCCAGCAGGGCCGCTAGTCGGTGACCAGCTGGAGGGGATCGACCATATGCTAATGGGCTCACACTACCACCCCGACAAGCCACCATCCTCAGTACCGTCAACGCGACCGACCTTGCGCGGAAGTAGCTCAGCTAGCCAGCGCCCACAGCGACATCCCAAGGCAAGGATTTACTTCGCTCACATGGCGAAAATACAGCCCATTGACCAACGTGCGCACAGATGGCTGGCGGTCAACGATGCGCGATGGGAGTAGGTGAGTCTGTCATCTCGCAGTACGCCAGCAGATTGCTCAAAGCGTAGAGGCGATTTTTACCGGTCCTACAGAAATCTTACCTATGCTGCATGGTTCTGCTTGTAAGTGGAGGTAAGCGGCGAAGTAGGATAGGTCGACTGAGGACTGTTCTCAGTTCACGGCGACAGAGAAACGATAAGCCCCCCTACTTCCTCTACTCGGCTCCTCTACTCTGACTTCAAAAACACCGTGTTTCCTCTACTCTCCTCTACTCCCGTCTACTTTTTCCAAACTATATATACACATACAAATACCTATCATCGGCGACGAAAGCCCTCCCTTATAAAAAGTTGGGGAATAGTAGAGGAAGTAGATGGATAGTAGAGGAAACACGGGAATTATTGATGCGAGTAGAGGGTAAAGTAGCTGGAAAGCAGAGGAATCCCGGTAGTTTTTGCATGTCGCCTGGTGTTCTTAGTCGCTATCGGCTGATTGTCGCCACTGTGACCCAGCCGCCGACTAGCTCATGGTGCGGAAACGAACAGGCCCCACCATTCGGCGCGGTCGCTGACTGGTGGGACCTGCATGAGTCTGACTTACGGGAGAGAGCCTTAGAATGGATCAGACGGCGATTCGGCTCCTGGGCGAAAGACTATGTAAAACTTGCACTGGTTGCCGTGCTTGTCGATATCTTCGCGGCGCTCGATGGCAAGTCCGTCGACTTCAATGGTCTGGCCTTCATCTTTGCTTGCAGCTCTGAAACACTTGCGTAGCCGCACGCCCATCGCCTGTCGGCATCGCTTCTGTGCATCTTGGTCTTCGGTGGTTTCGTTCGGTCGGAGCCCCGGCACCTCTAGTCCCGCCAGTTCCGCCATCTCGATTAAGTCAGATGCCCTTAACTCTTCCGAGCACCTGCCTTCCTTCTCGACGAGCAGTAACATATCCCGTAGCCAGCTTAGCTCGGGGCTTACCATTCGCTGTTGCGTCTCTCGGTGGCCATCCATCAATGGCGCCGCACCAAAGGAGTTCTGGACGATCCAATCAAGTGTCTGAGCCCACTCCTTGAAGTCGTGGCGGCTGTCATCCGTCCTCGGTTTTCCCATCGCGTACCAGTGCTTGACAATTGCAAACACAGCCCCAAGGTATTGAGCCTGCTTGGCTCTGACATGGTTCAAGACGGTGCCTTCTGGGTAGGTTTTAAATTGGTAGCCGTCTGGCTGCTTGATGATACGCACGCAGGAGCTACGGTTCGCTAAGTCTGGGCTTACCTTGGTCACGTTCGATGTCAGCATCACATAAGTACGCCGAGGGTCTACAAGGGCGGGTGGGGTGAATGCCACACGGGCAATGTAGGTATCTTCCGTCAAGAACGATTCAATCTTTGGGCTGTCAATCTTCCCTCGGATGTTATCGAGTGACACAAAGAATCTGCCGCTGATAACATGAGAATCGAAGGCTTCGTCAAGTTTTGAAATCCCCTCACTAACCGTGGCCCCGTAAACCAAGTCGCCGTAGATAGCCGCTGTGATCTTATGGCGGTAGCCTTTGCCTGATTGGCTCTCGTTGGCTTCGCCTAAATCTAGCGCTGCTCTTCCAGGCAGCAATCCGCCCATCACTAGTGCCGGGGTAATAAATCCTGCCAGTGCCCGGGACTTGTCCGCAGGAGTGACGAACTTGAAGTCTTGCAGCAATCCTTCGAGTAACTCGCTTGCCTCGTGGAGCGCCATCTCGGGAACGGAGGCACCATTGGCATAGATACCAGACTCTTTATCGTAGCCTGATATGGATTGCAGCTCGGCGCCGCGATCCACCAGTACGGAGCACTTGGTAACCACATTTAGCTTCGGAAGCTGATCCACAAAGTCGGAGCATGCTAATAGGGCACTGGCATAGTCATTGCTGCACACTACTTCCCTGGTGACGTTTCCTTCGTCTGTATGAATCAGTTTAACGACCGTAGCAACCTTTTCGATGTCACTACGAATGGAGTGTGACTTCACGGGCTCAATCCCCTCGGCCGCTCTGAATCTCACCACCTGCCTGCCGCGTGTGAAGTGGGTCTCATGCTTCGCTAAAAGTTGGCCAAAGTCACGGGCAGACTTCCTAATCGGGACGCCGTCGCCTGGCAGTGGAACTTCGGGAAGTTGGATGCGGCGTGCAAAGTCATAGATTTCGGCGACAATGATTTTCACCTTATCATCAACAGCCTTAGCGATCGAAAGCAGGTCGGCGTCGTCTTTCCACAACTGCTCAAAGAAATGCCGGGCCACGGCCGCTGCTGGTCCGAAGTATTCGTATTCATAGCGGTGGAAGATTAAAGTGGGCAAGCACTGTTCGCCGTCGTCGTCAGAGAATGCTTCTATATAAGCCGGGAAATCTTCATAGTCGAATTCGCCAGAATCTCCCAGTTCAGCCTGATCGCACGCTTCCTGAATGCTGTGCTCCTCAAAGACGTTGACCAGACCAAAGTAGTCGTCGAGGTCTACTCCGTTTTCATCAACGCCCAAGACTAGCAAATCATCAGCACTTGGTTCGAACGTGCTTGGGTGTTTCTTTGGGCCACCATTCTTCTGCGCTGTATTTTCTGAAACGGTTGCAATAGAATTATTCATATGCTCAAAAGTCCTCAGTAATTTGGGTACATGAACCCGGCAGGTTGACCCCCTTGCCGGGTTCTTTCATTTAGTATCTGGTCGATAATTCATGTTCGATTGCCTGGCGCAACTCCCCACTAATCGCGGTGAAGCGCTTGAGGGTGTGGGTTAGGTAATCGGTCGGTATGGTGTCGAGTCGCTGGCCTTTGTGTTTGCCCCACGGCATCTCCGGCGCCCAGCTTTTCCTGAGCTCCTTACACGCATTTGTATGGTCGATAAGTCGAACGCCGCACCATGGGCAAGGCTCCGGGTAGTTACGCGGCGCTTGCGCGTAATAGGCTGCATCTTCCCGCATCTGCGTCCACATCCATTCCTGTTCCGCGTAACACATGGGTAGTTTCTCGTCCCACGTAGAACCATCCTCAACCATGGTGACGTCGGCATCGAAAAACTCACTGGCTCGCTGCACCCAAATCTCGGCATCGGTTGGGGATTGTTGGACGACTGGTACTTGTGGCGGCGCGCACAAGGCTGTGCAGTGTGCGATTGCAATACTCATTAGGCCTGTCCCTGTACTTCGGTGGTCGTGCAAGCGGCAAGTTGCTCGATGTAAGCAATGGCCTGGTCGCCCATGATGAACTTGCTGCGCCCTACCTTAATAAGCGGTGGCTCAATCGAGAGCTCTCTGGCAGCCTTGCGAATCTTTCCGTAGCTCAGCCCGGAGCAGCGGATGAACTCCGGCAACGAGTAGAGGTCGCCTGGAACGATTTTGGTCGGATCGCCCGACCGGGAAATTACTGGCATGAACGCCTCCGTGGTTAAAGTGCTGGCCCGCGACCACCGCAGCGCCAGCCCAGTCAGACAAATGGATCTGTCTGACTATCCTTTTATTGCGCCAAGTTCAGCTCAATCCCGCAAGAGTAGCTCCAAGTCGGACTTTTCCCTGTATTTACAGCGGTTTCTGAACAAATCGCATTTTGCCTCCGACGGACTTTTGGCAGACTTGAACTATTCAGGCGTCCATAAATGTAATTAGCCTGCAAATCCCCTGATTGTCGCCCCGTCAGAGACCCCCACAGCCGCTGTAGCCTTCGACGTATGTGTACAGCCGTGCGCTGATTTGGTTTTGTTATTGTTGCCATTGCTGGCCTCCTGCTATCACTGGGCCGATAAAGCAGCCCTGCTAGACGGTGCCCAGCAGGGCTGTCTTGTAAACTCTCGCTGCTTTACTTTGCTAGGTTGTCGAGTGTCTCCTGATCCCATTCGTTAGGCGTTTCCATCCAGTAACGCTTCAGGCGTGCTGCCGCTGCTTTCCGTTGGACGTACTCGTACATCGCCTTCTGTTGGTCCGAACCCGAACCGGCAGCATGCTCCCAGAAACAATGCCACAGCAAATCCAGCACCACCTCATCAGTGGCATCGGTGTCGTTGCCTTGGTAGAAGCCGACGATGTGTCCTCCCTCGTAGTAGTCAACGTAGGGAGCATCGTCAGAAACGGACATCAGTTCGTCCCATAAGTCATTCGCCTGCTCGACGCTGGCGGCGCCATTGTCGAAGGCCAGGTACATATTGGTTGGACTATGCCACGGTATGACACCACGGTGAGCTTCGTACAGTTCGGTCGACGCTAACTTAAATGCTTTGTCAGCCTCTTTGGCCCAATTGATTTCTGGCTGACGTCGCTGATTGGTTTTTTTCATTGTATTTATTCCTGCGTTTGGTGGTTCATCAGACTGAGTTAGGCAGGGACTACCCCCGCCGGACGAATCCAGCGGGGCAGTTGATCGGGCATGTATCATCGTGCCGAATCAACACGCTTCTGCCGGCATTGATAACACTGATTGAGCCCATCACGAATGTCGTGATCTGCAGCGATATGCAGTCGCCGTCTTAGGCTCCATTAGGCTAGTAACTTCGAAACTGTTCATTGCTAATTTCCTTTTGGTCGCATCGGACCTAAACAATCTTTTGCTGCGCGATTCAGCGGCCGCGTGACTTGCGGCATAAAGGCGGCGCCATTGCTGGCGCCGCCGCTGATCAGCTCACTGCGAGATCGCAATTCGCCCACCGCCATGCAATTGAAACGTGATGTTTGTAGCTTCGCCGTCTTGTTGGCTATCTACCGACAGAACTTTGCAAACTAAATCGTTTCCTTCCTCGATGCGCATGGGATCATCCACAATGAGCCTCACAATTGCTCCGACCGGCGGGGGCGTCCTGAATTCTTCATCGATAGAATCATCCGAACTGGAAAATGTACCGGTCACGATTACATGTTCCGGATAACCCTGAAACAAACGGGGCTCGCCTTTCGGCGCTGACTTCTTCGTCGTCTTCTTGAGAACTTCCTTTTGCATAACAAAGCACCTCTCGGCAATTTGCCGAAACAAAACTTCGTCGCACAGGAAAACCGCGTGCGACATGCGGCAGAAGGTGGAACCTTCAACTCTTCTTCTCGACCACGTCCACGTACTTGGCCAGCACCACGTTGCCGCCACACAAGGGGCAGCGGCAACGGGCAGCACGGCGGGACTCGCGGCGGAAATCCACACGCTTCATTTCGAACCGGTACTCGCACCGCGCGCAGCCGACATTGACGGTGTCTCCGCGCCGATGGCTTCGCCCTCGTCGGTTATTGCGTTTACCGGGCTTCGTCCGACGCGAGCTTCCTGATGAATGGCCAATCTTTGAACGCTTTGCCGCCTTTTTGGCCCGTTTTCTTGCCGGGGCGGATCCCCGGCCACTAGAATGATGACGCATCTCTGACGCTCCAAAAATTAGGGATGTAAGATCGGGGCGGCCGCTGTAACGGCCGCCCCGATTGCCTTTGATATCAATCACCAATCCCAGCCCATGTGGCACTCGGCCAGCGGCATCGGAGCGATGCCGTGGAAGCCTCCGTCGTATTGGTCATCGAGATAACTTGCCAGTTTGTGCAGCGTCTCGATCGCCGTCGCGCGCCGGTCCTCGGGGCCGTTGCGGATGGCATCCATGGTTTCGCGTGCCCACTCCTGCCACGTCACGGCGGGAAGGCTGGATTCGTCACGAGGTGCTTTGTCAGTCCATGTAGACATAGAAAGTCCTTTCACTGCGGTCAGGTTGTGTTTGCTCGCCACCGCATGACCGCTTGCGTGTGAGAGTTAGCCCGTGGATCGGCAGTTGGGGAAAACTGTGCAGATACAAGCGGGCTGTGGGACATCCTGATGCCGATGAAATGCGGGGTACACCGTCGCAGGACGACGGTGGAGTTGCGCGCGCACGTCATGCAGAAGACGTCAAATTGTTCGGTCTGAAAAACGGGTTGCATTGCATCTAACACATCCATTGCAACTTCCTTTGTGGCTAGTTGTGGTTGTTGGCCGCGGCGTGGCCGCGGAGCGTTTCGTCTATGACATGATTTGTGGCGTAAGTTAAAGTTTTAATGAGCGAAACAGGCAGATCGCGGGCAGAAGGAAGGAATCTCCAGGCTGTTCAATAATTATTTTGAATGGCTCAGATGGACGACCTTTTTCTTGATGCATACCCTCCAAGAGATCCCGTGCTTGTTGAAGAATGTGTTGGCCGCCCTGCGGAGCGAGCCAAATGCATCATCGCCAGCGGTGTGTTCCCGATCGTCGTAAACGGGGGGCTTAAGTTCGGCGAATGTTGCGGCATGGCCCCGCTGTTTCCAAAGGTGGTCAACGAGTTTCCACGCTCCCGGCTGCATTTGATCGTCGATCGGATTGCCATCCTGGCGCCAGGTGTATGGGAGGCAGGGCCCATCCGCAAGTGGTGAATCGCTCCTCGGTATCGCGACCAACTTCATCGGTGAATCGCGGGCAGGCTCGGTGAGCGCAACGATGTTGATCGTGTTATCGTTCATGTCGGATTCCTTTCAGTTCTGGCTGTGCCTGTGTTAGGGGGCGGCAGTTGCTATTTATTGCGACTCAGCTGGCAAACCAGTTGGCCGGCCATGCTCGTCAAAATCCACCCACTAACAGTCACATTCAACGCTTGGTCCAGCTCGACATAAACGAGCCTCTCCTTGCGGGGCATTCCGTACGAAACCACGATTGGTTTTCCTAGTGTCTCAACCGGGCAAAGCAACCAGCAAAGGCCCGGCAACGCCCGCCAAATTTCATCGCCGACTTGCAATTTGGGTAGCAGATACATGCGTTTTCCTTATGCCTTCAACCCGAATCGTGCCAACACTAACTCGGCTCGTTCCGCTATCTACCTCTGATTGACGGTGCCTTCTTCGATCAACCGCGTTACGTCTTCAGGCCGCACGCGGCGACTTTTTCCAATTCTTACGTATGGTAGATCACCCCGATCCATCAGTGTGTAAACACATGACCTACTGAGAGCAAGCCACTGTGCTACCTCAACCACCCGCAGCAATTTCTGAGGTAGGTCCGAATCGTTAGTCATTTTTTCCTCTTCGAACATCAGTTAATCGAGCTTTATTTAAGTGACTGGCCCCTCAAAGTTGCTCCAATCCGTCCTCCAGAACCAATACGATTAACGAGTACTTTATCGTATCGCCCGGGTGTAAATGCAATACGTTTGTGATATACTAAGCCGTATCGATATTCGTCTCGGTCATCCACGCGCAAATGACATCGACTGTTCAATACAAAACGTTGGTCGCAAAAAGCGGGTACGTTTGGGTGGACGCTGCAGATTGGAACGTATTCGAAGGCGTGCGCGTTCCTGTTCGCCGCCGCGATCGACCAAAGTTAAGACAGCGTCCCCCGTGGAACGGGCTCGATACCCCGCGCCTTTTACTACGGCCGGCTGACGTCTTCGCGTTCATAAGTGGCTTTGCGCCCGAGGGCAGTGGCGGTATAGAGGTGGAAAAACTTGTTAATCTGACGGGAAAGGACGCAGCGCTTTACCGAAATTTCGCTAACTTAGAGACCACGCCAATGGCAATTGTCGAGTTTGCAAATCGATACGGAACGCTCTGGCAGAACGATTTCGGTATCCCCTTTGCGGACTGGGAGTACGAAATCAAAACGATGAGATTTTTGGTGGAGTCATGGGATGCGGCAGACAATAAGCAAATCGGCTTGCTGGCCGAACGCTTCCCAAAAGTAGGCGGCAGATTCCAGTTCCCTCATTTCGATATGTCCCTTCCTTGCGCCACAGACAAACACAATCATCCTGACCTCCCAGCGTTACCGGAATCTGCCACGGTTCATGGCATAGCTCGCGAATTCGTGAGGTTTGTGGTTAATATGAAATTGCGAGTGGCTGCCGAGTACCTACAGGTCGAAAAAATAGGCGTCACGGAGAAGGGCACCTCGGCAGCCGGTTTCAAGCTTGTGGTGTGTCCAGAAAACCTTCTCACCGCTTTGTGGACGCAGTTCGCAGACTCTATCGCTACCGATAGGCGCTATCGGCAATGCGAAGTTTGTCGGGAATTCATGGAACTAACTGATGTGAATCGCTCCGATCGTCGTTTCTGTTCCGATGCGTGCCGGAACCGAGCGATGCGGAAGAGACAAAAACTTGCTCGCCAGATGCGGCAACAACGCTGCACGCTTCGAGAAATTTCCAAAGCCACCGGTTCGAACATCCCTACGATAAAAGGATGGCTCAACAAGACGAAAGGGTAGAAACATGACCGAACAAACGAAGACTCGCAAACGACGCGGTTACGGGGAAGGCTCCATTCACCAACGCGCCGATGGGACGTGGCGCGCGACGATCAGCGCCGGTTACGATGCAGATGGCAAGCGAAAGCGGAAGGACGTGTACGGCAAAACAAAAAAGGCAGTGCAAGAAGAACTAAGCAAATTGCAGAATGCCAAAGCATACGGCACGCTCACCAAATCGAGTCGCCTCACAGTCAGTCAGTTCATGCAGCAGTGGCTTAATGATGTTGCCCGTGTCACGGTCAAGGTGACCACGTTCGCGGGCTATAGCGGAGTCGTTAATAATCACATTACGCAGCATGTTGGCGGAATCCTGCTGCAACGGCTCGAGCCTCATCACGTGCAAGCCATGTATTCAAATATGGAGAAAAATAATGCAAGTTGCGAAACGCGCCGTCTGGTCCACGTCGTCTTGAGGCGCGGCCTGAAGCAAGCGCTCAAGTGGGGGCTAGTCGTACGCAACATTTGCGATGCTGTCGACCCGCCGCGTATCGTCAAACATGAGATCACTCCCCTTACACCGGAACAGGTTGGCAAGCTGCTGGCGGCCGCAAAGAGTGACCGGCTGCAGGCAATCTACACGACCGCCATAGCCACGGGGCTACGACTGGGCGAACTATTCGGTCTTCAATGGGCGGATATTGATCTTAACGCGAGTACACTGTCTGTGCGGCGCACACTTACGGAAGTCAATGGGAAGCTAACGCTCACTGAACCAAAGTCTGCGAAGGGCCGACGCCTTGTGACGTTGCCTCAGCGGGCGGTTTTCGCCCTGGCCGAGCACAGAAAGAAGGCTGTCGCATCGGGATTTGCGGGCGTACCGTTCGTGTTCTGTAATAGCGTCGGTGGCCCACTCCGCCGGAGTCACTTCCACCGGAACGATTTTAAGCCGCTCTTGAGGCGAGCTGGATTGCCAGCGATCCGGTTCCACGATCTGCGGCACACGTCGGCTACTCTGCTATTAGCCCAGGGAGTGCATCCCAAAGTGGTTCAAGAGCGGCTCGGCCATTCTCAGATTTCGATCACTCTCGACATATACAGTCACGTCTTGCCGTCTATGCAGACGGATGCGGCGAGCCGCCTGGACGCGATGCTCGTTCCGGTGCAGCCAGGGAGTGGCGGTAAGATGGCGGTAAATGCCGGATAACATCGAGTTGCCCCGACACTGATTGCGAAGTCAAAAACCTGTGCAAGTTGTTGTGTAGTCGTCACTTAAGATAAAGCGGAGGGCACGAGACTCGAACTCGCAACCCCTTGCGGGGCACCACATTTCCAGTGTGGCCGCTAGCCATTCGCTTACCCTCCGGATAACTAACTCAAGCTCTTATCGTATCAGGAGTTGTGTCGGTTTCAACCGCAATTGGCAGAGTCGGCACCGTCGTGTTGTACCGGAAAGAGTTTATCGCATAAATTTTTGCCTGCTATTTTGCTTCGCGCGATTTTAATAATTGCCGTAGTTGGCCGACTGGAATTGCTTCTACGGTGCGACCAGAGCCGCTCATGGTTGTGGCACGCAGCAGCGCGTTGTAGACCGCTTCTTCGGTTGTCTCCAATGCCGCTTGAAACAATGGAGTGAGTGCGTCACCCGAAAGGGTTCGATACTTTGTTGTTTCAGATGCCTTTGGGTCATGGGCTACTCGTAGGTCCGGCGCTGTCGAAAACGCAATCGCGTAATCGCCACTGCCATTGCTGAATGAGGAACCGGTACGCGCGAGGCCAAAAACCGCACGTGCCGCCAGGCGGCGCAGGTCATTCGACGACAGCGGGGCATCTGTTGCAACAACAATCATGCAGGAACCATCAGCAGTATTACGCTTGGGTTCACTCACATCGAGCGCGGCGAAAGGGTGATTCTCCAAGCGCTTGCCGATGGGCAATCCATCGATCGTCAACACGCCTCCAAAATTAGCCTGCACTAGCACGCCTAGAGTCCATCCACCAAACTTCGTTGGCAATTTACGCGACGATGTGCCGATGCCGCCCTTGTAATTGAAGGCCTCGCAGCCAGTGCCTGCCCCGACACATCCTTCGGCCACCTCGCCATCCCGCGCGCTCGTGATCGCCGACAGCACATGTTCGGCCGTGATCGAGCGTGTGCGAATGTTATTAAGTCCGCCGTCGTTGGTCTCGCCCACAATCGCATTGACCGACCGAACTTTTTCATTTCCCTTTTGCAACAGCGTGTAATTGACCACCGCGTCGACTGCAATGCCGACAGCCAGCGTATTGGTCAGCACAATCGGAGTTTCCAGCGTGCCGAGCTCGTTTACCTGCGTGCTACCGGCCAATTTGCCAAACGCATTACCGACGAAGACCGCAGCGGGCACTTTTTGTTGAAACAAGTTTCCGTCGTGGGGCAAAATCGCCGTTACGCCGGTACGCACATTGTCGCCTCGGATGAGAGTAAATTGCCCCACACGGACGCCCGCCACATCGGTAATGGCGTTTCGTGGCCCTGTTGAGAATACTCCGGGCTCGATGCGTAGTTCTCTCGCTCGTGGACGCGGAGCAAGGGCGTCGGCCGCCCGGCACGGCGTTGAACCAGTTGGTATAACGATCCACAGCGCGAAGACGAATAGAAAGCGAGCCATGTGAGCTACCCTATAAGACGAATCTTCCATTGCCAGCGGCCAGACGATTTCTGGCATCTAATCCAGTGTAGTTATCTTGCTCCGCGGGACGCATCTCCGCTTACTGAGCACCAATACACCTTGTTTTGGCAAAGCAACCTATAACCTCTGATTATTTAGAGCGTGGCTTGCGCGAGCGCGTCTTGTTCTTGCGATTCGAAATAGATTCGGAATCGCCACCTTCGGCATGGCGGGGTGTGCCGTTCACTTTTTTCGGAAATTGTTTCCAGACGCGAGCGACGAGCTTCAGCAGATCGTCGCGGACTTCGCGCGAGTGATTGACGCGATGCCCTTGGCCGAGGAGCTCAACCATTTTCTTGAGATGCGGGGCGTGTTCTTTCCAGTCGTCGGTGCCTGCGCCGCCGAAGTAGCGGAAGTCGGTGCTGATCAAGGCAATCGCGTTAGGATATGTCGGGGGAGGGCCAAGGTCTTTGTCGTGTGTGCCCGTATTGTGAGCGGAGGTGCCCGGCACTAACTTCAGGGTGCCTTGTGGCGTGCGTTTGTAGATGCAGTCCTGGCGTTTCTGGTATTTCGGCGTGTCGAAATACGCAGCACCAGGAATGATCTCAGTGATCTTGGCCGCGTAAACCAGCCGATTCGGTGCCGGCAGAGCGTTTGTACCAAATGCCATGACGATGTCGCCCACCTTGGCCGAGGTACGGACCTTGGGTTTGCAGACGGTCATCGAAAGCAGACTCCCATCGATGCACGGGGCGGTACCGTCGTCGACGACGCATTTGTAGACGTAGATATTGGGGGACATTTTGTGGTTAAAGCGGTATGAATCGCCCGCTGACTAGTCTTTCGGTGCGTGTTTGGTTCGTCGTAACCAATAACCGGGCTGTCGGGCTCCATGTGCGATAGAGACAATTTGTACTTCATTTGCCTCGACGAGGAAATGAACGACATAGTTGAAACGCCGGATTGCAGCCGAGCGAAAGTCGTACTTCGTAGTCGCAAATTCGCTTTTTGCAAACGCCAGTGGGTTGTCTGCGATTCGAGAGAGCACAGCGTCGGTCCACTGCCAAAACTCGCTTCCGAGTCCAGCTCGCTGGGCGTCGAACCACAGAGCAGCGTCGATGATTTCCTCGAGTGCGGGTGCGAGGAGTCGAACCTTCACTTCGAGCGTTCCTGTTCCAGTCGCTGCGCCACAATCGCTCGCGCTTCATCAAGACTAAAGCTGGCCAACTCTCCGCGCCGATGAGCATCGACGCGGCTGTCGAGTTCGGCAGTGAAGTCGCCTGTCGAGATTTCGTCGCCGGGCGGAACAAGAGTTTGTAACAATTGAAAAGCGAGGTCTGCCCGTTCTACCTGTGGCAAAGATAGGGCCGATTCGAAGAGGGGGCTTAGTGGTGTGCTCATGACCGAATTATCACTCGTGCTGGCCGGTGTAGCAAGTTCACGATCCATTGAGTTGCTGCATGTTCCAAATTAATGATAACTGCGCAACCAATGAGCCTTTGGGTGCCATGGCCACTCCGAGCAGTGGC
>CAZJWY010000008.1:0-29014 GCA_964549545.1 uncultured Planctomycetaceae bacterium
CCGGCGCGCCCTTCACAAGGATCACGTCTGGTGCTGGGACTTCGTGTTCGACTACGCCTCAGCCAACATCTCCGCTACAGCCGTGCAGCGGAATTACCCTAACCGATACCTTCATAGCGTCTGGTACAGAAATTTAAAGCTGGTCATGGACTTAGCGAGCCGGCTTCTCGGCAGTCAGCAAGGCACGTCTCTGGGACCATCACTTTGGCCATTTGCAATGTGATGGATCAGCGACCGAATAAAATCGGCTTCGACAACTCGTTTGCCGTAGCCATCGTCAACGTCGTGAACTTCCGCACCGACGTCTTTGAGCCACGCATCAATCTCGGCATCAACAAAAGGTCTCGCAAACTTTTGAAAAGCGAACTGACCGAATTGCTGATCGGCTGTAGGTCGCGAGTTCAGCCGTCAGCCGGCGTTACCCTACTCGCGAACGATAACTATTTCGCGAGAAAGGGTAACTTTCAATTTTGCCTAGATTTTACGATGAATTATCATAATTAGTTACTCTATTACCTAAGTTATCGTTCTCTCTCTCTCTCTCCTCTATTAAAGTAATAGAATAATTCTTATAAGTAGATGTTACCCGAATTATCGGTAAGATCGTTCACTTGGGTAACTCTCGCACGGTCGGCATGACCGGCATGACCTGCACCCTGTCCTAGAATCGCATAGGATTGCGCAGGATAGCAGCCGATGGTCCCCATAGTGTCTCAAGTCGATTGGCTCAGCATAGCGTCTACGGGCCATTATACTCGATTATGCGCAATGGGTATAAATGCCCGCGTAGAGTACCAATCGGCCGGATGAATGGCCGACTACGCGGGCATTGTGACCGATTGGCGCATGGAATAGCCCGCGTATGGTGAGATACGCGGGACATCGCGATGATTGCCGAGATACGCGGGTTGAACAATGCCGGCGCTGGAGTGGAGTATGGTAGGCCAGCGCTTGCCGTACCATGCTAAAGAGTTCTCGCGTTGCTGAAATCACAATGCGCTCGCGTGAGTAACGACATCGGAACTCGTTTGAAAACCGATTGGCGTTGATTGCGTCGATATGCTTGCGAGTGTGGCCGTCTCGTCGAGTTCCCACCTTATCGCCGAAAGGCTGTAAGCACTGCGATTGAGGCACATGACCGCGCCTATTGCTTGATGGTAGTGTGCGACTATCGAATGCCGCTGGATCGCCACACGTAATACACGATGAAAACTCCCACAAGCAGCCAGTACCACAAGAAAGCGATTACTGGAACTGCGAGCCAGGGTAGCCAGCCATTCTTGATATATTTGGTGCCAACAGGAATTGCCACTGTTGCTATCGCGAGTATTACCGCAAGGATGCGGAATATATCGTGGGCACCCATGCTCCATTCCTCAAAGCCAACAAGGCATACTTGTGACTACATCAAGATTCAAGACTGACTTTCAATGACTTCAATTCATACGCCCCGCGAGTGCGCGAAGCGTACCCATTCAGCGCTCACGTAGAAGCAATCAGCGTCGATATACCCGTTCATGCCGGATAGTATACGCACGTCCACTATTTCGTCGAGTGTCGGTTTTCCGCGATATTCTGAACGCATGGAAACCTTCACTGTCCGCCTGAATCGGGTCACGAAAGACGACGCCCAAAATGCCCTCGATTCGATGGAAGAAATCTTCATTGAGTACGATGTTCCCGATGAAACTCGCCTATCGCTTTGGGAGTATTTTCAGATTCTCGCCAGCGACGTTCTAATCCGCTTCGGTGAGTTCAACCCCTACGTTGGCTATCCCGAGCGTAACGGGCATGAGTGAGGCATTGTGATAAAATGGCAGCCACAGAATCACGCAGGAATTGTGCCGACGTGTCGAAGCCTGATTATTTACGCAAATGTTCAAACCGTTCAAATGGGGATTGTTTGGGCCTCGCTCGCTCCGTCCGATAGTCGGCCATGTAAATCTGATACTTCACAAGAGCCAATACTGCCAGAATGAGAGCATACAGCATTATGAAGATAGTCAATAAATATCGCCGCCTGTATGACTTTGGTGGAAACAGACTTAAAAGCACCAATGCCGGGAATGACGGAATCGCGACGGTATACAGCACAACCCAGAATAGAATTCCGAGAACAACATGACCCGATGGTCCACCGGGATTAGGTGTTTGACGGACTGTTTGACTGTAGAACGGCCAACTCATTACATAGGCGAACATCGCGAAGCACATGGCTCCGAATAAGCTGACCGCTATCCACCAGCAAATTCGGTATCGGTCGCTGGCCTTGTCCATCAAGAGCAAGGTAATAAGGGGGATCAGGACTAGCAGGCTAAATAGGCCGCCGATGATGAATGTCAGCCCCATACTATTGCCTCGAAGGCTTCATCTAATTCGGTAGTCCACTCTTCGAGAGAATCGTCTTCGCTCTTAAAGGGATTATCAGATTCGTTGTTAGGCTTCTTGAATGAGTAGCTTGGCGATAATTCCACAGAGCTTATTGCCGCTTCACGAGCTAATAGCAATTGTATTTGATTACGAGACTCAGATCGACCTATTAAATTAGATGTTAGTATTCTATTGGAGTTGTTAAGCGACTTGTTCGGCGCAATAAAACCGTGTTCATTGACAAACGGATTGTGGATTGCAGCAAATGTCTCAGGTATTGATGCCACGTCGTCAAATGTCTCAGGTGTTGATGCCTTGTTGGCAAGCGTCTCTATGCTCGACCCTGAGCCAGGACTTGGATGCGTTGTTCCTGCCCCAGTGTGTATCATAATATCCCGGTAGAAATCCCAGGTCTCCGCAGCGTCATGGTTAAATTGATACGAGTGGTTTGCACGTATATCTGAGCCATGAAGCATTCCATAATCTTGAATATCGATGTTCTCATCGAAGATTGCGACTTCTTTAGTACCAAGCGGTAAACTTGCGGATACTGCAAAGAACGCCAGAATTTCGTAGGCATTCACGCCCGGCTGTCCATTAGGCAAAGTGAGTGTTAGGTTGACATTCGGGGGGCCGCCATCAGGATAACGAGTGAATATATCGTTATTGATATTCTCACCATCGCCTTCTTCGTAATCATAGTCGTATGGCCACACTGTCGATTGAATAAAATCGTGTTTGAAGAAATTGTTGTAGTCCCATATGTCTAAGGCATAATCCTCTTCGTTGAACATATTCACGCCCTTTTCCCAGGAAAAATTTGCTCCCTGGAAATAGTAAGCGAGACCAAGGCTCGGATCGGAAAAGCCATTTCGACCATGCGACCAAAATCGGTAGAGGTCAGGAACGGGGCGACCAAAGAATAACGAATCTGTGTGATTGCTACCGTATGCGCCCGCTGAGACAGCCGCTTCCATCGCGACATATGTTGTGACAAGTGGGTCTTCATTATCAAAGTCAAATGCCCATTGCCGCATGGCTTCGCCGACTACGATGTTTCCCATGCTATGCGCAAGGACATGGACGGGCTGCAAGTCTTCCGGTTCTCCCCGGTAGTCCTCCAGGATGTCTTTCAAGGCTTGAGCGGAACGGTACGCTTGGAAGTCGCTGGGGTTGTAGGATAGATTGGCAAAATCTGGCCAAGGTATGTACCCTTCAGCATCCGTGAAGGTTGGCCAGTTGAATGCAACAAACTCACCACGTAAGCCTTGCCAATATAGACGCTTAAACATGGTTTCTGCGCCGGCCGCCTTATCATCTTGATTTACTTCGTCTGAATTGTTCCACCCATGCACAAAGACGACGGTGTCAGCGCCACTGAGAAAAGGAACTTCCGTTATCTGTGATTCGTGCGTTGCTGTGCTTGGTGTCGCGAAATGCTGGAATGTGAGATCAGTTCGCAGATCGTTGGAACCATCTCGAAAATCAATATCCCAACGTGTATACAATTGCTTGATGTCTCGAAGATCAAGTTCTACTGACTGAATTTTTGATGTTGTCGAACCATCGGCATATTGGATTACTGTTTCAAATTGAAGCGTCGGAGTCGCAGTGAATGAAGAACCATAGGCGGCACCAATTGCTTCAAACAAAAACGCATTCAGCCCTGCTTGAATTAGTTGCAATTGTTGTGTTGTCGCAAAGCTAGGCCCGGCTTGCATTCTAAAGAATGAATCGGTGGCTTGAGTGTCCGCCGTGGCGTTGTCGCTGACGTGGAGAATTGCATTTTCTTGGTCGTTGTTGGAATGGAAGAGGCGAATAGCGGCACCGGCGGGATTGACGAGATTGATCCTGTAGGTGACTCGAAGCTGACCTGGATCGGGTCCGCCCGGCTGGGCTGTGTCGAAAGCGTTCTGAACTAATAATTGTGGAACATTTACTCGAAGAGGAGCCAGGTCTTCGAGGTCTCGACGTTGCCCAATAATGTTATTGGTGTTATCGGCATTCGTAATGTTAGTCTGTTCGGCCTCGACTTCGGTGTCTGACGGATGCTGCCCCTCCTGATCGTTGTTGAACCAAAACAATAGCTGCCGGTCGTGATTGTTGTTGAATTCGATTTCGGTGTCGCGATTCCCGTCCACACCAACGCCGGTTTCGACAACGGTGTAATATCCGCGATCATTCAGCGTTGTTCCGCCGCCTGTCGGAATCGCTTCGACGAAGATTGAATCAGTTGCGAAACTGCCGCTGTTCGCTAACCCTTCAATCTCGAAATTCAAGAGACTGCTGCCAGGAGTCAGATTCACCCCAGACGGAACCTGAAACCGTCCCGATCCGACATTGGTCATCCCACTCCAGTTGGTTGTCGTCCAAAGTCGGAGTTTCGCAGTGTCGTAAGTGAAGCGAACCGCGTAGCCGGCGACCATATCATTATCAATGGTCACTGACGCATCGGTGAAGTCTAACTCACTTGAAGGGTCGTAGACGGTTGAACCGGCCATGTAATCTGGCACGTACAATGGCAAACCTGACTCTGGCTGTGAGCCAGCGGCCACTTGTTTTGAGAAGTCACTATTACGCCAAATGATGGCACCTGGGGTTTCTTCCACGGCTTCCGACAAACGATCAATCGAAATGTTGATCCGGTCTCCTGATCCAGTTGCCCCTACGTTTTTGCGCCAGACTACATAGTCAGCGGCATCGACGACACCGTTATCGCTCCCGTCTGCTCCACTTCCAGGCGGAACCATGTTGCCGAAGTTTGCTCGCCACGTATCGTAGTCGCCGTTGTTGACCGTACCGCTCTCATCGTAGTCGCCTGTGATTGCCAACAGCAATCTGTTTTCAAGAGACTCTAAACGAAGACGTCGCGAACGAGAATAAGAATGACCGCCTCGCATGATGACACTCCGCATCCTGATTGCTTAGGGAGACGTAACCGATTCGCGCAAGTTATCATCAATGGCAGGGAGATTGCAACGATTTTCCCGAGAGTAAAATCATGCCAAAGATCGAGGATGCTCGCGCTTTAGTCAGGTCGGAGGGGCTGGCATCAATGCACTGCTAGCAACTGGGTAGAATAGTCAAAGTAGGGATATTCTAAGATTGACTTTAGTATCCACGACGGCCCACGAGCGCCGCCGGATGCAAAAGTCAATCTTCACCAACGAACATCGCCTCTTTATCAATCTCCTGCGGGAGACCCGCCAGAATGCCGGTGTAACTCAAGTTCAGCTAGCTAAGAAACTTCGCACATCGCAATCCATCGTAAGCAAGTGGGAGCGAGGCGAACTTCGGATAGATTTCGTGCAGATTCACCGCATTTGCCAAGTGCTGGGGACGAGCTTGGTGGCATTTGCTCGTGAATTTGAGCGGCGAACTCCTGCTCCAAAGCGGGTTACACGGCCCTAGCACCGCCATAGACTATGGGCGGTGAATCTGCCACATCAACGGTTGGCAATCGCCATCGCTTGTGCAACTACAGTCATGTCGAAGATTTTCTTCGTTCTGCGAAGACGGGCAATGTGAATTCTTCACATCCCTGAAGTTCCCAGCCGGAACATTCGTTGTTTTGTGCCGCACTCGATCTCCGACGTGCCCCATTAAACGGTAACGGTCTCCAAACTGCCAAATTCGGCACCAGAAATGCCAGGCTCTAATAGTCAATCTTGGACTAGTCTTTAGAAGGTTATCGTGAGATTCACAATGGGGGGGGGCCAAATGCTGATCTGTCTTTTTCTTATTTGCTTGCTAGTCTGTGCGCTGTTCGCGCACCAGATCGCCGACCAAAAGCAAGCCGGCAATCGTGGGTTCTGGCTCGGCTTTTTCTTTGGACCGGCAGGCGTGATCGCTGCCGGCTTCATGGACGGTCGTCCGCAGTGTCCGCACTGCGGTGGTCGATTGAACGACACCAAGGCTAAGAAATTCAGTACGTGCCCCAGTTGCCGTGCCGACTTTGCGCCGGTGTCTGAGGCGAGTGTGTCCGTCAATGCCTCGCTGCCAGATCGCAAAGAACCAAAACCACAGGTTACGGATCAAGCGGGCAGTTTTCGTCACCTACTTTATACCGAGCGAGGAAACCGATGAGACTATTCGGCATTATCGCGATCGTCGTGTTGGCAATAGCTGCGGCCATTATCGAGGATGTCAATTCAACTTATGAGGAGCTACAGGCGCTCCAGGAGGCGTCACGGCAAATGGATGCTTCATCCTACCGGGGAGTGTCAAGCCAAACAGAGGTTTCGTTGTCCCTCGACGTGGAAAACGAAGGGACCATAAATAGATGGGCGGATGAGATACGTGAGTCAGCGGCTGCTGGTTCCTTGATAAAGGGAGAGAGTGCTGCTGAGAGGTATCGTACTCGACGCGAAGAGTTCTTTCGATCTTTAGGTGCTGAGTGTCGGATACGTTGCGGAGGTCGCTCGTGCGAGATCGAAGTGCGTCGTCCCGGTCACTATACGATCTACGCACAGGGGCGAAACGGCGAAGCGACTTCCCGTATCGTGTGGGATTTCCTCGGCATCGCGTGGCGATGATTCATTGATTTGGATGCCGGGGATTGCTACTGCTAGGCTCTGCTTGATCCTGCGAAGTCCATCCGCGATTTCTCCCAGCGCTTCAGTACGTTCTTTGAGGGGCACATAGGTGAGGTCGATGTCGATGGAGAACCGCGGCATGTCGCGCTCAAACAAGTTGATGGCAGTACCGCCCTTTAGCGCGAATATTTTCTCGTTCGCAACATGTGGCAGGATGCGAATCAGAAGATCAGCTTGGGATCGGTATGCGGGCGAAATCATTGCGTGGCCAGCTCCTTCGGGACGGTCAGACCATACTTCGCTACATAGACTCCTCCTTGAGCCAGTCTGCGATGCCCCTTACCAAGATCGAGCTTTGATGTGTCCAAAAGAGTGAACCATTGATGATTGGCTTTTTCCGCCAGGAACAGGAATAGCCTTTTTGCTTTGATCGAAGTTGATGCGACCAATAGTTGCTGTACAAGTCTGGGTCGTAAATTGGCAAGTCCCTCCATGACTTGAAAGCACTCCATCAGGTCCAACTCTTCTGGCACAAGATGGAGGCATTCTAGAATGGCGCGTTCCGGTGTGGAGATATTTATGGAGAACGTCTTTTCGTCATGTTCAGTGAATCCCAGCCTGTCCGGAACAACGGACGTCCGAACGTGCTTTATCAGAACGCCCCAGTCATGATTCTTGAACCATGCGGGTAGGATTGTTTTGGGCGGCGAGAACAGGAACACTTTCTCCGTTCCAAGGCGGGCATAATGTGCCACGCCTTGCATCGCCAGAGCCGTCATTGCTCCTACGTGGATTGGCAATTCGGCCTCGGTTTGGAGCGCGTACAGCCCCCCTTGCCAAGAAACATCTTCGCTAGGACGTTTGAACGCACCGGTGCCGACAGACTCCAACCAACCGCTACGCCGGTAGCGTTTTTGCAGATCGCGTGAGATGCCTATGTCTTCCATCCACGAAGCCAGGAGCACCGTACCGGGCCTATGGCGATCAAGCAATTTCGTTATTTTAGACTCGTTTTGGGTACTCACAGTACCAATAATACAACATATTTAACGAAACGCAACCAGAATGGCCGTTTCCTTCGGATAAAATCCTGCCGTCCTTAGTGCGGCAGCGAAGGTCGAGGCAGGCCGAGCATGTGATGATGGTGACGACACATCGCCATCATTATGTTGAATGACTATTGTCGTGACGGTCATGTTCATCACGATCACGACGATCATCGCGTAGCCGCGATAGAAAAAGGCATCGTTATGTCTTCGTCCCGATCTGCTGACTCGGTGAATCCTCCGCTCGACCCGGGAACCCGAATTGGCCATGTGCATCTCAAGGTCGCAGACTTGGAACGTGCGCTGGAGTTCTACTGTGGCGTCCTGGGCTTTGAATTGACACAACGGTATGGCGGCGAGGCCGCATTCGTTTCGACCGGGGGATACCATCATCACATTGGATTGAATACCTGGATGAGCAAAGGCGGTTCGCCGCCGCCGGCAGGCGCGACGGGTCTTTTTCATCTAGCTATTTTGTATCCGACACGAAAAGCGCTGGCTGAGGCGCTTCGCCGATTGGTGGTGGCTGGCGTTCGACTCGATGGTGCCAGTGACCACGGGGTTAGTGAAGCACTGTATCTGCGTGATCCAGACAACAATGGCATCGAACTCTACTGGGATCGACCGAGCGAGGCGTGGCCTCGCAATTCGGATGGCTCATTGAATATGTACACAGAGCCGCTCGATGTGCAGGAATTGCTTGCCACTGCCGTGAGTTAGCAATTTGTGGCGGAAGGCACACGACGGAACGCTTGGCCGGGTGCCATTTGGTTGGTGCCTGACGTTGCAGGGGAGGCCCACAGGCTCGATCAGGCAGATGGTGAGATACATCGGGTCGAACTCGCCGTCACGCTTATCGTGACAAGCATCGGGCGGGTGTGCGGGGGGGGCATTGTGCCAGCCCTCGCCGAGTGAGAACCGTTTGTTGTGGCTCTGGGTCGAATCTGCCACCGAGTGATCACTCCAAATCTGCGCATCGAAGCAGCACTCAGGAACTGGCAACTACTGGGCCTTCCCTTGATAGACGATGCAAGACTGCTCATCAACGATTGAAAAGGATACTCAGCATTTGCACCGCGTTGCGCTCTCAGAAAACTTTAACACCATGCAAAATAGGGCTTGCCGCCGGATGGCGCGAATAAACTGGTCATGAGGCCGACTTTTGACCCCACCCCCTACTCCAAAATCCCTTCAAGCATCGCACTAAACATAAGAGGTCGATCGGGTACGAAGTGAATTGACTATTGACTCCGAAGTCGATCCTCCGCGCCTCTCAAATAACGCTGCACAGTGCGACGAGAGACGCTTAGCTGTTTCGCGATTTCGCTGTCTGTGAATCCTCTTGCCCGTAATCTGCCTGCTTCTTGAGGTGTTGACTTGGTCGCTCCCGCCTTACGTCCCATGTAGACGCCACGAGCGCGTGCTGCCGCGATGCCGACCGCTTGCCGCTCGCGTCGAGTCTCCTGCTCCATCTGGGCGACGGCGAAGAGTACGGCGGCGATAAGCTGGCCGGTCGAGCCGGAGAAGTCGAGTTGTTGAGATGTGCTCACGACACGAACTCCCGCCTTGCACCAGTCGGCGAGGACATTGATCCCGTCTTGAAGTGTGCGGCTGATTCGGTCTAGCTTGTAGACCACAATCGTGTCGATTTCTCGATTGAAGACGGCAGCTCGCAACTTGGAGAATGCGGGCCGATCCAAGTGATCACCGGACTTCTTGTCAATGAAGTAGGTTGCGTTGGTCAGATTGTGGCCTCGGAGCCATCGGTCGATTTCGAGGCGTTGTCCGGCCTCATTCTGCCCTGCAGTGGAGACTCGAATGTATGCGGCTGTTCTCATGAATTGCTCTCAATTGCACCTAGCGCGACTTGCCGTCCGATTTGTTCGACGAAATCACCCGAAGGCTTGTCGGATTTGACCCCTCCCCCTGTGCCACTTGAGTATGCTCATTTCTTCGCCAACTTAGTGATTTCGATCACTAAAGAGGGGTCAGGACGATTGACCTTGGCGGCGATTGACATAAGTCATTCCTGGGCTGTGGCTTGCGTACATGGTCTGTTAGGTCTTGGCTAGACTTGTTCACTAAATGTGCTATATCCATTGCGCAGTGAATGAGGCACTTATGATAAACACAGACTCAGCGACCGTCCGCCACGCAGAGTACGTGTTCCGCGACATTCTCGGCAGCTTGGGTGGCTTTGAGGCCATCGAAGTCGTGGACCAGTCTCGGAAGAACTGCGATCTCGTGATGGAGGCGAAGTCCGGGCGGGCGAAACTCCGCTTCGGTATCGAAGCCAAAAAGCTACTCACACCCCGCCGTGCCTTGGGCAGCTACCAAAACCTGCGCCGGCTTCCCAAAGACTTCATCCGCTTGATTTTTGCACCAGTGATCTCACCGCGAGTCGCCAGCCTGGCCAAGGAGCAAGGGATCGGCTACTTCGACGCAGCCGGTAACTGCTGGATTCACAGCGAACGCGACCACCTGCTCATCGAACGCAACGGTCGTGAGAGTACCCGCCAAATGCCACGCTCAGCGGCGGACCCATTCTCTCCTAAATCGAGTCGCATCGTCCGAGCGATGCTCAGCGAGCCGACGAAAGGCTGGCAGGTTGCCGACGCGACAAACTCAACTCTTCTTTCAGCATCTGCCGCACCGTCTTCGGGTCCACCGCATGCCCTTGCTCGGCAAGCTCTCGGGCCAACTCGGTGGGCGAACGATTGGTCCACAACTGGTCAGGTTCCACCGGCGAACCTGCCGTGGCGGCGACAAGGGCTACGACGATGGGGGCTTTTTCAGACGCTCGAAGATCGCAAGATCGAACCGCACATCCCACTGGTGAAGGAGCCTGTGGACCCGAAAACGGAAACGCACAAGACGAGGCTTCCCGGCATTCGAGCGCGTCACCGGATGAAGCGACGGATGAGCACGACGGCGTACCAGTTGAGCCAGCGATGTCGGAAGAAAGTGGAAGAGTGTTTTGGCTGGATGAAATCGGTGGCGGGCATGAGGCGAAGTCGGACGGTGGGGCGATGGAAGTTGAGACAGATGTTGGAAGTGGCGGCCGCAGCGTTCAACCTGGTCCGCAGGCGGCGATTGGTTCCCGAGACCGGTTGATCCGAAGCGGCAACAGCCAAACGCTGATCCGGTCCCGGACCACGATGGCCTCGCCGGCACACCAAACCGCCCGCGCAACGAGAAAAATAGCTGACTTCCAGAGTTTTTCCGCAGCCTGCTAGTGATCTGTCAGTGATGAATTGATGGGTATAGCTGGACTCGCAAGAGTCCGGCCCACTTGATCAGGGCCGAATTCTTGCGAATTCAGCTACCATCCAATCAGAGCTGACAGACCAGGAGAGCAAATTACGTTTTCTGTGCTTCGAGGAGTATGTGTTGGTGGGAGATTCGGCTTGGCGGCCGACGCTAAGCTTGGGTTTTGCTTGGATCATTATGCGGAACCTATTTGGGTAAGTTGTTGTCGTGTTCCTACCTCTTGTATTTCTTCTCCGTACACTCCGTGTCTCCGTGGTTATTCAGTTTTGAAGGATGTTATTTTTGAGCCGCCCCTAAGCCGCTCGCCGCCCTTGCTCAGAGGTGCGAATCGAGGCTACAATCATGGATTGTCGCTAACGGGGTTGGCCGGTTCATTTTTCAAATTTGGAGATTGCCTTGGGCACGAAGAAGTCAGGAAAGGGTCGGCGAAAGCAGGGGCGTAAAAAGCGCCGGATGCGTGCGAAGATTCGCCACCGCAAGAAGTAGTCTTTTTAGCGGGTCGCCTTTCTGGCGACTCGGTTCTCTGGTCGCGCGATGGATGCTTCCCGGTACGGAGATGCTGCGCGCTTCGTTAAGAGAACTTTGCAACGGCGGCGGGGTTCTGTGCGTAATCTGCATACCAAAATTGTGCCCATTCGTGCGCAGCGCGCGTTGCGGCAATTTCCACTCTAACGCGTCGTGCGATACACTTGGCTGATGGAAGCGATTCGCACCAAGAGTGCCCGATACAAGTTTCGCGCCGAGCGCGATGAGAACGGCGTTCCTCACATTGAGGCAGCTACTTGGAATGAAGCACTTTACGCGTGGGGCTACATGCACGCGGTGGACCGTCCCACGCAGGTTTACTTCGCCCGCGCCATTGCGAGTGGGCAGGCGACCGAACGAATCGCCAATAAGCCCGAGCTGCTGGAAGCAGATATTTTGCTTCGTCGCGCGGGCTTGTATCGCGATCTTGATCGAGAGTTCCGCAGTTTGCCGGATCAGACTCGCGATGCGCTCGATTGGTACTGCCAAGGCGTGAACGACGGCCTGGTCGATGCCGGCCGAACGCTCCCGATGTGGGTCACCGGTTTTCGGCCGCGCCCTTGGGAACCCGAGTCGGTGCTACTTATCGGCAAGCTGCTGAGCTTTGCTGGCCTGACGATCAACGAGCAAGAAAACGAACGGCTGCTTCTTGAATTGATTCAATTGGGCGTCGATGACGAGCGGCTGCGCGAGCTTTTCTATCCCTATCTGGATGGAATCGATTTCGAGCCTTTGCGCGAGATTCGAATTGCCAAGCGGATGTCGGACGAAACGCTGGAGCTGCTCGCTGATCTGCCGCGGTTGGCGGGGAGCAATGCTTGGGCGGTGAGCCCGGCCCGCGCGGCTACTGGCCACGCCATGTTGGCGTCTGACCCGCATTTGGAAGTGAATCGCTTGCCGGCGGTGTGGTACGAGATCGCGCTCCGCTGGGGCGACGGCGAATACGCGATGGGGGCGACGCTGCCCGGCTGCCCGATCATGGCGGTTGGCCGCACGCGGCGTCTTTCTTGGGGCGTCACCTACATGCACGCCGACACGAGCGATTTCTTTATCGAAGACTGTCGCCCTGGCGGCGCGACGGGGTGGCAATATCGCCGCGGCGATCGGTGGTTCGACTATCAGCGGCGCGAGGAAGTGATTCGACGCAAAGGCGATGAGCCGATCGTGATGCATGTCTACGAAAACGAGCAAGGCATTCTTAGTAGCACGCCCGATGCGGCCGAGGGAGCTGGCAAGTATCTCTCCGTGTCGTGGATCGGCGCCGATGCCGAGGGGGGCCGCTCGATCAGCACCTGGCTCGATGTGCTCGGTGCGTCGAGTACGGCAGAAGCGATGGAAGCCGTCCGTAGCGGGCCGCATCCCTCGCTCGTCTGGATCTTTGCCGATCGCGAGGGTCACATCGGTTTACAGGCCAGCGGTTGGCTCCCTACGCGGGGTGCAGGCAACTCGGGCATCGTGCCGGTACCGGCCTGGGATCCGGAAAATCATTGGCAGGGTCGCGTGCGCGTCGATCTATTGCCGCGCGAATATGATCCGGCGATCGGCTTTGTGGCGAGCGCGAATGAAGAGCTTTATCGGCGCGATGGACCACCGCTGCATGCTCACGCGCAGCCCGATTATCGCAAGCGGCGGATTGTCGAACGCCTGACGGAGTTGCCCAAGGCGACGATTGCCGACATGCAGAATCTGCAATACGACGTGCTGAGCGTGCAGGCTCGCGACTTGTTGCCAGTGCTGTTGGCGCTCGTGGATGACTGCCCGCTCAAGGAAAAGCTATCGGCGTGGGATTGTCGTTATACGCCTTCGTGTACCGAGGCCGCGTTGTTTCAAAACTTTTATCGGCATGTGGTGCTGCAGATTTTCGGCAATGAGCAAGGCATCGGCTGGCGGCGGATGTTCTACCTGGCCACGCGCATGGGCTACTCGACCATGGTGCTGACGGCCATCGATCGTACGCTCCGCAAGGTGACGTCGTCGTGGTGGCGCGGACGCAGCAAGAAGGCATTGGTTCAGCGGGCCGCCGAGTTGGCCCAGCAGGAGCCGGTCAAGGCCTGGTCGGAGTTCAACGCGTTTCACTTCGTGGATCGCTTTTTTGGAGGCGCGCGCGGCGGGCGTTTGTTAGGTTTTCGCTCCAAGCCGATTGCGATGCCTGGTTGCCATGCGACGCCTTTTCAGGGCCATCTCATGACAAGGGCGACTCGGGAAACGACGTTCGCTCCCACGTACCACTTCGTCACCGACATGGGAACTGATGAAGCCTGGACGAATCTGCCCGGTGGGCCCAGTGAAAACCGCTTCTCGCAATGGTACAAAGTGGATATCCCGCGCTGGATTGCCGGGGAGTATAAGCGCCTTACGCCAGACGGCGCGGAGTAGACCAGTCATTTTTCTTGGCTTCTCGATCTCGCGAATCAACTTTCCCGCTTGGCATTTCTCGCATGACCGATTCCGCTTCAAACGACCTTGCCGCGTCTTGTCGGCGCATTGCCGGAGCGTACGATCCCGTGGTGCTTGAGGTGGCTGGTTCGCGATTGTTGAGCATTGTTGCCGAGCATCTCGGCCGTGTGGAATCACGGGAAACGAAAGTTCTCAATTGGAAAAAGCCAGACGCGTTGATCGCCGAGGCTCGCCAGTTTCTATCCGATGGCGAGAGGGCTCCCTTGGCCGGTTGCGGAAATAGCGAGATTGCCGCGCGTGTCGCAGAGATCGCCAAGGCAACTCTGGCTCGCGGCCAGAACCTGCACAGCCCGCGGTATGTGGGCCACCAGGTTCCGGCTCCAGTGCCGCTTGCAGCAGTGTTCGATTTTTTGGGAAGCGTCACGAATCAGGTGATGGCGATCTACGAAATGGGGCCGTGGGCAACGGCTGTCGAACGGGCCGTGGTCGAGGCTGTCGGGGAGCAGCTTGGTTTTCAGCCGCAGAAGTTTTCCGGCCTGATTACTTCCGGCGGAACGCTTGCGAACCTCACGGGCCTGTTGACGGCACGGAATATTGTGCTGAGCGACTCGTGGACGACGGGGCTCATGGGCCGACGGCCCGCGCCGGTGCTGGTCGCGCATGCCGACGCGCATTATTCCATTAGCCGCTCGGCGGGCATTCTCGGCTTGGGCACCAACCAGATCGTAACGGCCGCGCTCGATGATCGTCGGCGGATGGAGCCGAATCGGCTGGATGAACTATTGAGCCGCTTGAGATCGCGCGGCGTGCCAATCGTGGCTGTCGCGGCTGTTTCTTGCGCAACTCCGATCGGTTCGTTCGATCCTCTAGCAGACATCGCGGCTGTCTGCCAGCGGCACGAGGCGTGGCTGCATGTCGACGCGGCGCATGGGGGGGCGTTGTCGTTTAGCTCGCGTTATCGGCACTTGCTGGACGGAATCGAGCTGGCCGACAGCGTGGTGTGTGATGCTCACAAGATGATGTTCATGCCGGCGCTCTGCGCGATGCTCTTCTACCGTAATCCGGAACATCGCTTTGCAACATTTCATCAGGAAGCGCCGTATCTGTTCGACCCGACTGCGCCGGAACTGGCTGAATACGACAACGGGGTTGTGAACCTGGAATGCACGAAGCGGGCGGCGGCGTTTGGCGTGTGGGGCGTATGGTCGCTTCTAGGGCGGCGGATTTTCGCCGATATGGTCGATGTCACGATCGACCTGGCCCAGCAGTTTCATGGGCTGCTGAGTGATGCCGATGATTTCGTGCCGCTGCACGAGCCGCAGTGCAACATCGTGGCGTTTCGCTACCTACCGCCGGAGTTGCACGATGCGCCTGCTGCAACAATCGATGCGCTACAACCGCGACTCCGCCGCGCGGTCATCGAGTCGGGTGAGTATTACCTAGTCCAAAGCCGCATCAACGACCGGCCTGTGTTGCGCACGACGATGATGAACCCGCTTACAACCGTTAGTGACCTTCACGGACTACTTGCCTGCCTGCGCCAACACGGTCAACGGCTTATAGCAACTGGTAGCTAACAAAGCAGACATCAGGCTGCCCAGCGCGAAGCGGATTGCTCGCCCGCCAGCTCGGCAAATACTTGCCGCACGATGGCTGCCCGAGCGGGATCGTCTACGATTGCTCGAACTTGTGCGATTGCATAACGGACACATTGCCGGCGCATCGCGGGAAGAGCGAACGCCGCGAAGACGATGCTGCCGGCGATCGTTTCAATTCCAATGATGGTGGCGCCGCTTGCTATGAGAGTAAACCCGCCCATGATGAATACGAGCGTTACTTCCAGGCCGACCCAGAACCAGGACCAGGCATCGAGGGCTTGGTAAATCAGTTTCTCATCGATGCTGGGACGCGAGCCACTCACGAAAGTGTAGAACATGGCCCGCATCATCGCGTGGCGGTTCTCTTGCAGCATCTCGTAGGTGAGCCACGATACGTCGAGATCGAGAATCGAGGCGAACTCGCGCATGATCACGGAAATGTCGAATGTCTCGCGAATGCCCAGCCAATCGGACAGGAGCGAGTGCAATCTGAAAATGCGAGTCGTCATTCCGACCGCTAGTGCGGGAAGAAGGAAGCCGCTGGGAACAGGGAGCGTTTTATCGAGCCCGAACTCGACTTGCAGGTCGACCTGGCTAAGCAGCGCGTGAAGCGCGGGGTTGTGAAGTCGTAGCATCCAGACGACGACCAATGCGGCCGCCGATGTGAACCAGAAAATCCGGTTCAGCATCAACTGGTAGTCGGTGACGGGCGCGAGTGGATTCATCCGTTGGCGATAGGAATCTGTAAAGCGGATTCGACAGGCTTCGAAGAGCGGAAGCCGGAGAGAGTAGCAAAGCGTGGCGTGGGAATGAAGATCGCCAGCGGCCGATGCTGCCAGTGCTTATCAGGCAGGCTTGGATTGAAGAGCGGGCGACCGGACTCGAACCGGCGACATCCAGCTTGGGAAGCTAGCACTCTACCAACTGAGTTACGCCCGCGAGGGGGATTGTTCTCGCAGTGCTTCAGTTTACTCGTCCTTTGTCGCCGCTGGCAAGCAAGCTTGTCTGTAGGCAGGAGAGCTGCAAAGCCCAAAGGGTCAGGTCCATGTTTTCGGTTAGCGCTTGCGGGTTGGCTTGTAACCTATTGGCTGAAAAATGGACCAGACCCCGACTTTGCAGCTCCCCTGTGTCCGTGGGGCGTTTTGTAGCTGCTGGTCTTGTTGTTTGTGCGTAGCGGGCACTACCATCGGCCGGTTTTCTATTGCCGAACACTGGTCGAGGCTGCCATGAGTTTTGTTTGGTTGTTGCTGCTGGCACTAGGCGTGGATGCTTCGGCGGGTCCAGATACGCTTGTGGTATGCCCGCAAGAGTTTCGGCCCGCGCTAGTGGAATGGGAGACGTTTCGCCGCGGGCAAGGGCATCGGCTTGAGATCGTCGATGTGCCGCAGAGCGCCGAGGCACTCAAGGGAACGATCCGGCAACTGAGCGAAGCGGGGCGTCTTCAGTACATCGTGATTATTGGAGATGAGCCTAGCGCCCGCGATTCTTATGAACAGACCAGGCACGTTCGTGTTCCGACGAACTACGTGCCAGCCAAGGTAAATGTCCGCTGGGGGCCGGAGAAGGAAATTGCCAGTGATACGCCGTATGGCGATGTAGATGGCGATGGCCTACCGGACGTTGCCGTGGGACGAATTCCAGCTCGCTCGGCGGCAGAGTTGTCGGCAGTGGTGCGCAAGGTGATTCGCTACGAGCAGCTTACGGGCGAAAGAGCGCGGGAGAATTGCTTGAACATCGTTTCCGGCACGGGCGGCTTTGGCGCGGTCGCCGATGCGATGATCGAGGCCGCCGCGAGGCAGGTCATTCAACAAACCGTGCCGCGCGGCTACGAGGTTTCTCATATCTTCGATTCGGCGGTCGCCGCGGAGCAGCCCGAAAAGGAGGATTTCGTCACGCGTGCGCGACGCAAGCTCAATAACGGCGGGTTAGCTTGGGTTTACGTGGGGCATGGTTTGCCGACGCAACTTGTGTACGCGACGAATCAAACCGGCATCAAGTCGTTGCTGTCTTCCAGCGATGTGCCAGATTTGCATTGTGGATCGCATCCACCCTTGGCGGTTCTCGTGGCGTGTTACACCGGCGCAATGGACGCTCCGCAAGGATGCTTAGGCGAAGAGCTGCTGCTGGCCGAGGAAGGGCCCGTGGCGGTCATTGCCGCGACCCGTGTGACAATGCCCTACGGCAACACGACGCTCGCGTGTGAACTGCTGCGTGCGTGTTTTCGCGATCGGCCGACGACCCTGGGCAAAATGATGCGGCTGGCTCAGCAGCGCGTGCTGGCGCCCATGACGAAGGAGCAACTTGAGAAGGACGAACTCCGAGCGACACTCGATGGAATGGCCCAACTCCTAAGTCCTGCGCCGGCAGACCTGGAAGGCGAGCGGTGCGAACACGTACTCATGTATCAACTGATCGGTGACCCGCTATTGAGGCTACGCAGGCCGGCTGCAGAAGTTGCGCAGCAAGAAGGACCGGCACCGACGCGGGTGAAGTAGCCGATAAATGCCTTCTGCGGCATTCCTCACGTGAGATGGCGTTTTAGCGCTTTGTTCCGTCTGACCTTCACCGCAAGCGGAGCATGATCGAGATTACTGACCTGAGCGCCTCACAGGAGCTGTGTAAGGGCGCTCTTCCCCTGCTCTCTTCCTCTTACAAAATCGCCCTTACCGATGTCGCCGGTAGATGACAAGACCTACGAGGCCAACCAAGCTGAGGATCAGGCTGGTCGGTTCCGGGATCTGAATTTGTGAGAATGATTGGTCAATGATCGTTGTACGCGAAGGCTGGCCGCTGCCGTCTGCGGCAATCGCAAGAATACCCTTCGTAACGTGAAGACTCGTGAGGGGCGAGTCAAATACGGTCGAATCACTTAACTTCGTAGTGCCGCCCGGCATTGTCGATTTGAATGCGTTCAGGGTATGGCTGTCGTCTGATTCGGCGAACGACTCATCGACGAAAAACAATGAATTCGGTCCCATACCCGTACCGTTAATAAACAGGTGGGCATCATTGATGCGAAAGCCTTGCCGTAAAGCTGCGGGATCAAGGTTTACGACAAAGCGAATCACGGCATCCGAGATACCGCCGCCTGGCATATCAAGAAACGCCCCATGGAAGCTAAGACCCCAGTTGCCGTTCTGATCCTTGAAGCCGAGTACACTAATATTCTGTGGGTCTGGCATGTCATCATTGGGAAGCCGGTGGTACGAGAAGCCGGACATGTTCTTGTCGCCAACTATAATGCCATCGATTCCATTGGTGCCGGCAACTAAATCGGCTAGTGATATCGATGTACTCGAGTTAGAGCCGTTGGTTGGCGTAAGGTCAATGAAAGCAGCCTGCGCCGATGTCATGGCCACGCTCATGGCCAGCATCAATGCAAAGCTAAATACTTTTCCCAGATGATTACACGGCAAACGCATCGTTCGGCTCCTTAGGATATAAATCATTGCTGCTTTCATGGAGCAATTACCGCGCGGATTGGTGCCCTCATTGGTTCCAAACCATGACAATCTGCGTGGAAATCCCCCCCCTCAATTCGTGGATTACAAAAATTAACTAATGGTTACAGGAAGACGCTTGTGCTTTGGTTGTGTTACCAAGCCATGCGCTTCCGACGACGTTGGTGCATGCCTCGTTTTGCAACTTCAGTGGACCGCGTGCGCCGCGCACGCGATTTGTTGCCTCTGGTTACCGGGCGGCTTTGTCGTTCCGGTGGACCGCTCGCGCGCCGCTCGTTGAACTCGCCATCCAGATCGTCAAAATCATCGCGACATGTCGGAGCCATAGGCTGGTTTCCTTGTTAAATTCCCTGCGCAAAAAGCCCTTATCCCGACGCCGCTTTCGCTGGGCGCCAAGTCAAACTCTTTCTCTTCAACCACTTCTGTTCGTCTTGTGGTGGGAAGGCAAACGCGTTGGTTACACCCTGGTGGGAGTCACGTTGTCTTCCAACTTTTTCAAAATGTTTCGTGCTTCGCCGCACAACAGTGCGATGTCGCTTTGGTTATCGACCCCTGGTAGGTACATCCACACGCCGAGTTGCCTCGACCAAACCTCGCCCCTGGTGTCGTCCGGCTTGCCGCAAACGGCCAGCAGCGGACCTTTGCGCGACGCCAATTGTTGAACCAGCGCTCTTAGTTGTCCTTCTTGCTCCGCGCCTGCCGATTGCAGATCGACTAGCGCCAAATCAACTCGTTGCCTTATCGATTGTCGAATCGCATCATCGCCGGTCGTACACACGATGGTCGCCCAGTTTTCCTCGTGTGCGGCCCGGACCCAAAGCTGCGCACGCCGCGCCGAGGTCGAAACGACCAGGCACGTATGCAGTGCGGCAGGAGCGCGGCATCTGGCCGGCGCCCGCGCACCCGGCGATACAAGTACCGCCGGCAGGCTCATTTGCAAATCACTCATGTACTATGGCCCATCAAAACTTCGTTCCCGCTACTGCGAGATCACGGCCAAACCTATCCACGAAGCCACTCGCAGCTTTTCATCCAATCAATCGCCCGCATTCACCTAACAACAAACGCATTCGCAGGTTCGTTAACTCATCTCCCGATGCTTCTAAACGCACGATCTGCGCGAGCCTCGGACTTGCTTTTCAACCGTTTACGTTCCGTCGAATCGGCTTTGGTTCCACGCACCTGCAACGGCAACTGCGCAGCTACCGCGCCAAGCACCTTTCGCCCCCGCGCACAAAATTTGCGCAGCCAAGGCCACTGGTCTTGTGCGCAATTACCAAGCCATCTTGCGACGTCGGCGGCGATGCATGCCGTTGAACGACTGAGGCGCCTTGCCCCGTTTGCGACCCATTACGGGACGCCGACGATTCGAATTCTCAAATCTTTCCGTGCTGCGGAAGCTGCCCACTCCGTAGTCCAGGTCGGTCGCCTCGTATTGCTGCTTGTGGCTCATGATGCTTTTCCTTTCTCGAGTCCGTCCTAAAAACATTTCGGGGCTACCCGAGCAACCCCTGCGCACACAGACCGCGCCACGCGGTCCGCGCTTTTATCCACGTGTTCGTTAAGCGAGTGGTGTGCCGAAAAGCAAAAAAAGAAAAAGGTCGCGCCGCAATCCGGTTACTGCCAAGGGGTTGCATCCCGGCACGAATTTTTGGCGCGGCATCTGGACACTTGGACATCTCACCAAGCTGGTGAGGCCAATGCTAGCAAATCGTCGCAAGTCATTATGGTGAAACAACTTGTATCTTTATTCACAACCCTGATGAAACTTCCCCAATTCGGTGAACGAAATGTTTGCACCGATAATGCGGTTATGCAAGAAACCTCACTGGGCAGCCCTAAAAGCCCGTGCCAATCGCTGACGACTTAGCGCGACTTTAAAAACTCTCAGGGCTTAGGCACGTGCCAATGGAAAACCAAGCTGTTCCAAATGGATTTTTGGAGCACAGTAGGTTGCTCTAGCCGCGCAGCAAGCGAGCTGCTTCGAGAGCGAAGTAAGTGAGGGTGGCATCTGCCCCGGCACGCTTGAAAGCCAGCAGGCTTTCTAGGATGCACTTATTGCGGTCGAGCCAGCCATTTTGAGCCGCCGCGGAAAGCATCGCGTATTCGCCGCTTACCTGATACGCCAGCGTTGGCACGCTGAAAGCGTCTTTGACACGGCGGACGATGTCGAGATAGGGCATGCCCGGCTTGACCATTACCATGTCGGCTCCTTCGGCGATGTCGAGCGCGACTTCGCGGAGGGCTTCGTTCGTGTTGGCTGGCCCCATTTGGTAAGTGCGCTTGTCGCCACCGGCAAGGTTGGTAGCGGAACCCACGGCATCGCGAAATGGGCCGTAGAAGGCGGAGGCATACTTGGCCGCATAGGCCAGAATGCTCACACGCTCGAAGCCCGCTTCATCCAGAGCCCGACGGATACGCCCCACACGGCCGTCCATCATGTCCGACGGCGCAATGACGTCGCAGCCCGCTTCCGCTTGTACGACTGCCTGGCGGCAGAGGACTTCGATGGTTTCATCATTGACGACATAGCCGTCGCGAACGAGGCCATCCTGGCCATGGCTCGTATAAGGATCGAGGGCCACGTCGCAGATGACGCCAATCGAATCGCCATGGGTTGCCTTTACCGCGCGAACCGCTTGGCAGACCAGGTTTTGCGGGTTGGTGGCCTCGGCGGCGTCGGCCGATTTTTTCGCGGGATCGGTCGCTGGAAATAGCGCAATGGCCGGGATCCCTAGGCTGATTGCCTCTCCGACCGTGTCCGCCAGCAGGTCGACTGAGAGACGCTCGACGCCGGGCATTGAAGGGATTGGCTCACGGCGATTCGTGCCATCATGCACAAATAAAGGCCAAATCAGGTCGTTAGCGCTCAATTGGTGCTCGGCCACCAACCGGCGCGACCAATCGTAACGGCGTAACCGACGCAGCCGCGTTTGCGGATATTGGCCCCAGGGCGTCGATGAAGTTGCCGAATCGGTCATAATTTCAATACTATACGGTTGGACTGACGCTCACAACGGAGGGTCTGAGGTCAAGAGTCAAAAGTCAAGAGTCAAGAGCCAGAAGAACGAACTACGGATAAACCTTCTGGCTCTTGACTCTCGACTCTCCGCTCTTGGCTCTCCCCCATGCCATCCATGCCGCCGAAGATTTCGCTTGGTCCGTTTCATTTCACTTCGGTGGGGATACGGTTTTCTGGTAAGCCGGAGCTCCCTGAGTGGAAGGGGCCGTTGCAGTTTGCTTTGTGGTGCCAGCGAGCCGGGCCGTGGTGGATCGGCGATATGCTGAACGCGGGCGAGGATCGGTTTGGCGAGACGTTTTCGCAAATGTGCGAAGGAGCGGTCTCGGCAGAGATGCTGAATCGTTATGCGTCGGTTGCGCGGCGGGTGCCGATTGAGAATCGGGTTCCAAGTCTTTCCTGGTCGGCCCACGCTACGGTCGCGCGGTTGCCATTGGATCTGCAAAAGCGGCTGCTCCAGGAAGCAGTACGCCAGGGTTGGACGAGCGAAGAACTGCGGCTCAAGGCACGCGAAATGGCCCAAAGGAACGCCTGACAGTTCTTCTGGTAAGCGTTGGCATTCCCTGTACTCGTATTCACAAGAATTCGGCTACGGAAAGCGCAAGTCTGAGATTTTCTTGGTAATGCCGGGACGTCTGGCTTCGATTTATATCTGGACGACGGCCGTCCGATTGCTCAGTTACCCTAACAAGCGGAGAGCCCGGTGTCAGATGGCTGGGAAGAAATTGTTCGCCAGCATACGGGCATGGTGTTCGGTGCCGCATGGCGGATTCTGGGGAACGCGGCCGACGCGGAAGATGTCGCGCAAGAAGTGTTTCTCGAAGCATATCTGAAGTGGCGCGAGCTGGCGGACATTCGCTGGCCGAATTTGCTGCGGAGGTTGGCCGTGTATCGGGCCTTGGATCGAGCCCGCGGACGTAAACCGGCCGCGCTGCCAGATGATTTGGCCAAAGCGGCCACGCGCGAGGCTGGACCGGTCGAGGCAGCCGTGGCCAGCGAACTGAGCGGACTATTGAGACAAGCACTCGACAAGTTGCCGGCGCGCGAGTCTGAGGTTTTCTGCCTGCGGTATTTCGAAGGACTGAGTCATACGGAGATCGCGTCGGCGTTGGGCATAAAAACCGGAGCAGCGGCAGTGGCACTTAACAAAGCGCGGACGAAACTCAGCAACTTGCTGAATGGCGCGCTAACAGGAGACTTACGATGAGCGACGAGCGTCTTCAAGATCGATTCGAAGCCGAGAGCGAACTCGATGGGTTGTTGAAGCAAGCGGTTGCCTCGGTATGCGGAGCGCCGATGCCTGCGCATTCGTTGGCGAATGTTGTGGAGCGTGCTGTAGCGATTCCAGACAACCAAGCCGTTCCGTTGAAGCGTCGATCGCTATTTCGTTATTCTCTCGTCGCTTCGATTGCGGCGTCTCTGTTGATCGCGGTGGGAATCGGATTGCTAGCGCCGCGCGATAGCTGGGCCGAGGTCGCCAAGGCCCTGCGGTTGAAGCCTTGGATTCACGGCATACAAACAGGTCCTGACGGCAAGAAGGTGGAGGTATGGATGTCGCCGGAACGCGAGGTTTTTGGAACGCGACTCGGCAGCGACCTGGTGATTTTCGACGATGCGAAGGCCAGCGTGCGAAATCAGTATGGGCTCGAGGAAGGATCGAAAGACGAGCGTGTGCTGTACCGAATACCGTTGCAGCCCGCCCTCGCGGCGGGCGCTCGGCAATTCGAGTCGTTATTTCTCAGCTTAATGCGAGGAGAGGCGGCGGCGAACGTTGCCTGGCCGAACGCCGAGGTGGTGAAGCGCGAGCGGCGAACAATCGTCGAAAATGGTAAATCTTGGACAGAATTCGAGTTTGAATTGCGACCGGCCAGTTTGGATAAAACCACCCGTTGCATTGTCCGCGTCGATCCGCAAACGAACCTTCCGGTATCGATGAAAAGCAGTCCAATAGCAGGTCGGAATCCTGGTTTTGATTTTGCTTTCGATTACCCGGCCGAGAATGCGGGACCGGTTGATATCTATGATTTGGGTGTGCCGCGGACGGCGCGGGTTGTCGATCGACTGCCGTCGAAAACGCTAGCGACTGTCGTTGCGGCAGTGCGCGACGGTCAGCGGAAGTTTGGCTCGTATTTCGCGATCGTGGCGCACACAATGGCACACAACCCGGAGCCCTGGCAGGCTGTACGTTTGGACCTTGTGTGGCGAAAGGGCGCGAAGTTTCGAATCGAAACAGCGACGCTGTTGCGCGAAAAGCGGACGGAAAAGCCGGCAGCCGATGCCGACATGATGAAGTGGTGGAAGGAGCAGTTGCAGCATGAACGCGCGATCTTCATTCCCCAGCGTGTGTGCGATGGGAAGGAGGTGTGGATTGCTGAATCGAAAGAGAAAATGGTGAAGCCAGATGACCGCTTCGTAGAATCGAATTGGAAGCGGTTCGGAAGTGTTAACGACGCGGATGAGTTCAATTCATTTGTCGGCGTGGTATCGACCGAAACGATGCCCGACGCCTTGGCCTATTTCTATCTTCCTGAGGCATCGCAAGCACATGAAGTTTCACTCGACGAGCATCCGGCGACTGGCCCGGCCGGCTGCCTACTGGCTGAGAGCCGTTACCTGCGCGATGATCCGCACGTATATCATCTTTCGCGCTATTGGTACGACCCACAGCACACGTACCTGTTGCGACGACTTGAACTGAGCGGTCTGAAGTCCAACGAAGAAGGTGGCGCAAAGACCGATAGCTACGAAGCCGAAACGATCGAGCAAACGCCGTCTGGCATCTGGTACCCGACACGCGTACGTCGCAACTACGGACCGACGCCGAATGATAGCTACACGCTGTCTTACTTCGTCGATTTCAACGCTGAATTGCCGGACAGCGTTTTTCAGCCAGAGGCACGGGTGGAAACGAAGTGATTCGCGTGGAAAGGGTATGATTGGAGGGGGCGCGCAAGAATCGAAGAGCGCCGTTCGGCCAATTTCAGTTCGCGGGCAGAGCTAGCGAGCTAAAAGACCGTATCCAATGTTGGATCACCGCCCTCTTCTTCGCTACGCAGTTGAGCGAGTAGCCGAGTCATCGTATTGGGGTGTACACCCAGCAGGCGAGCGGCTCGGCTCTTGTGGCCGCGCGTCGCGCGAAGGGCTTGCCGCACCGCAGCGCGGCGCAACTGGCCCAGGTCCATGAACGGAAGCGATGTTTCGATAGATCGTTCGCTCGTGTTGGGTCGCTCGGGTAAGCGAGGTTCGCAGTCGAGGACATAGGCCTGTTCAATGATGTTGGCCAACTGGCGGACGTTACCAGGCCAGCGATATTCGCAGAACTCCCGCATTGTTTCGCCAGTGGGGCGCCAGAGCGGACGTTGATAGCGAGCCGCGAATTTGCGCGAGAAGTACTCCACGAACTGTGGAATATCGTCGACTCGGTGCCGCAGCGCGGGCACGTTGAACTCGACCATATTCAAGCGATAGTACAAGTCTTCGCGGAAGCGGCCTTCAGCAACTTCTAATTCCAAATCGCGGTTCGTGGCGGCGACAACCTGCACATTGACGTGCGACGGCATCGAAGCACCGACGGGAGTGACTTCGTACTGCTGCAAGACGCGAAGCAGCTTGGGTTGCAACTCGAGCGGCATTTCACCGACTTCGTCGAGAAATACGATGCCGCCTTCGGCCGCGCGGAACACACCGAGGCTACGCCCCGCAGCGCCGGTAAACGCGCCCTTCTCATGACCGAATAATTGGCTCTCGGCCAGCGTGGATGTAAGAGCGGCGCAGTTAACCGGGATAAACGGTTTATCGCGGCGCGGGCCAAGTCGATGGAGCAGCCGAGCCCAAAGCTCTTTACCGGTGCCAGTCTCACCGCTTACCAAGACGGTGCATTCGACATCGGCGGCGCGTTCGACATGGCGCGCAATGCGATTGACTTTGGGATTGGAGCCCAAGACCCAGCTTTCTGGATCCTCTGGAGCCAGCTGGAGCAGCGACTCAATGGAAGGGGCAACAGTTGAATAAGCCATTTCTTCTCTGATGTTATCGACGAGCCTCATCGCCGAATCATTCGCCAATAAACTGCCATTGTTTGACGCGTTCCTTGTCTGACTAAGCGAGATGCCAAGTCGAAAGGCAGTTTACGCGCGGTCGTCTCACTAGCGTCCCGTCCCGGGGTGCTTAAAAACTTAATCTGTCGAGAACCGATATCGGGAGCCGTCGGATCTCGACCTACAGCCTCATTGTAACCACGGCCCGCAATAGCTCAATAAAATGGATCAGAAAAGGAAGGAAAACCTGGAATAGCTTAGCGGCTACGCCTTTTTTATCGATTATATTGGCCAGGTAGGCTATTCTGACGTAACCTGTTGTCGAAAAAAGGTTTGTATCGCGACAAAATAACTAAACCGGTGCCTCCGCCGCGTGAACTCCGGGGGGGACCGTTTCGCCTAGTTTGCACCGGAATAGGTTGAAGCCACGATATGGCTCGACTTCGAAGACGCACGCTCCAGGAGCACGGCACATGGATTTGCCAAGCATAACTGGAGCCTACATGCTCCAGGCGCGCCAGTCTGGCAACTAGGCCGCTGGTCTGATCTTCACATCTAGAATCAAAGGTTGGTGGTCGGAGCCCCTGCCTTGACCTTCGCGAATGTCGATGCATTCGACTTCGGGTGAAAGGAGCGCCTGGTCGATGCGAATCAAGGATGGCAATCGCTTCAACTGGCCGTTCGGCCAAGTGTTAGCGTAACCACGTCCGCGATCTTCGTGTGCAGAGCGTAGTCGGTCTTTGGTCAACGCTGCATAAACGGCAGAGTATTGCGTGGCGTTGAAATCGCCGACCACGACAAGCGGTCCCTGTTCGGCCTCTCCGAGGATCTGAGAAATCATACGTCCCCAGAAACCGTTGTAATCGTCGCCTCGACTGTCTTCGGGGCGTGGCGAGTGCAAACCGATAAGGCGAAGCGTTTCGGAACCGAGTGGAATTTCGATCGTTCTCACCCCCCGGCCACAGACATTCTCCAGTTTCGCGCTTTTGAGAGGCAGCTTGGAAAATACAGAAACGGCGCCGGCTTGTTGTCTATCCGCACGATCTCCGTACGGGTACATGGCAAAGATGGGCGAGCGAAGGTAAGCCATGTGCCATGGCCACGAGAACTCTACGAGAATGATGATATCGGGATCAGCGGCTTTGATTTCTTCGAAGAGCGGTTGATACTGCGTGTTGTATCCACGGACATTCGCAAAGAAGACGCGCACCGTGGAAGGGGAGAGCGTCGTGGCGGTGGTAGTCGTCGCGTACACTAAATCGAATCGACGATCACGTATAAAATCTGGCGCGATCAACGTCAGATGCAAGCTGACGATGGCGATGTTCATCGCGGCCAAGCACCAGCGGCGCTTCCATACCGCATAGGCCAGGCAAACATAGGCAGGCAGATAAATGTAACGTGTGAAGGCATTTAAGCGGATAAGAAAGAGCGTGCTGTCGTAATAAAAAATGCGCAACAGGGCCACTGCGGCAAGCGATACAGTCACCAGCCACGCTAAAGCGTATATTATCCAGCCGAAGAGAACGAAAAGTATCGTGAATCGAGCGGAGAGGCCGGCATGCCCGCTTGATTGCCTGCCGCGAAGCTCGCGGTGGGAAGACAGCGCGACGCCTTTCGTGGCCAAGGCGGCCGCTTCGGCTTGCGCCGAATCAGGCGCTTGTTGAGATCCAGTAGCGGCGGTTTGGGTAGGGCGGGCCATTGCAACCAGTGTACTTCTCTCGATCCGTGAGAGGAAACTCTAATAAAGCGAGGAGTCTCAACGGATTTGGGCAGCAGCAGATATGGTTGCGGAATGCGGATGCGTTGCTGACACGGCCGGAACGGCCGGGCTATATATAATATAGCATATAGCCGATCCGTCTCGGATCGGTCCAAGTGTGCCAACAGCGCCGCTTGACCACAAATCATTACTGCAATCGGAGCGAGTCGTTTACACGGTTACGCGGCGGCTTTGACTTGCGATTGCTCGGAAAGAGCGACGACCGAGATTTTGTGAGCCGCGGCGAATTTGCGGAACTCTTCATCATCGAGCAAGATCGTACGACCACCTTCGATGGCCAGAACTCGAGCGCCCGCGGCCAGCATCGTGCGCAGCGTGCGGATGCCAACGGTCGGCACATCGAAGCGCATATCTTGTTGCGGCTTGGCGACCTTTACGACCGTGAACTCACCTTTCTTGCAGAATTCACCGGCGCGCAGAATACACGCATCGGTCCCTTCAATGGCCTCCACGGCCAGAATCGCGCGGTCTTTGACGCAGACGCTTTGGCCGATGTCCATGGCTCCCATTTGCTTGGCGACTTCCCAGCCGAACTCGATATCGGCTTGCTGAGTGGCCGTGAGGGGGCGCCCCGCGATCTGGCCCGATTTTACCAGCAGTTCGGGGGCGAAATCGGTTGCCGGACGAAACGTGATTCCGCTTGCGGCGAAGGCGTCGGTCAGCGCGCCCAGCAGCGTGTCGTCTTTGTTGTCGCGCTTGTGCGTGACGAAGTAATGATAAAACGTTTTAACGCCCTGCCAATCGGGGCGATGGCGCCACCACACGCTCGGTTGATAAATGAGCGCTTTGTGAAACTTGCCCGCCATCGTGGCTTGTTCGATGCCGTGACGACGGAAATAGCGAATCGTGCCGCCCAACCGGCCCCAGCCAAACCATTCGAAATCCTGGCAAATATTGGCCAGTTCGGGATCAGCCAGATCGGCAGCGCCGACGCACGTTATATGATAATCTTGGCGGCGAAGTGCTTCGGCCA
>CAZJWY010000008.1:29024-39151 GCA_964549545.1 uncultured Planctomycetaceae bacterium
CGCGGCGAGCAAGCCTATGCGTTTGGTGGTGCTCATGCGGCTTGTTCCGATGGGCCAGGAGATTGTTCGATTCCGATTGCTTTCTGCAGATCGCTGACGACGCGGCGCAGCGCTTTGAAATCACGTCGCATCTCGGGCAGCTTGGAGATCGCGGCGATCTGCAATTTCTGATCGCGCTCGAGCGTGGCCGGAACACCGAGCATGCAGGCGCCGTCAGGAACGTTGTTTGTGATGCCGGCCATCGCGCTGAGCCGCGCGCCGGTGCCGATGTGAACGTGATCGCGCAAACCAGCCTGCCCGCCGATGACGACATAGTCGCCCGTCGACGTGCTGCCGGCAATTCCGACCTGAGCGCAAATAATGTTGTGCTTGCCGATCCGGCAGTTGTGGGCGATTTGAACCAAATTGTCGATCTTAGTTCCTTCGCCGATTGTCGTCGCGCCATACGTGCCGCGGTCGACTGTGCTCGCGGCGCCGATTTCGACATCATCTTCGATTCGCACGTAACCAAGTTGTGCCGAGAGAACATGCCGACCTGCGACGTGGGTATAACCAAAGCCGTAGGCGCCGATCACCGCACCACCGTGAATGATCACGCGATCGCCGATGATGGTATTTTCGTAGAGCATGGCTCCCGGTCCTATCAGCACATCGCACCCGATCTCGCACCCCGGCAGGATCTGAGCGCCAGGTAGAATCGTCGTGCCATCGCCGATGATGCAATCGTCGCCGATATTGGCGCCGGGATGAATGTTGACATTCTGTCCACAGCGGGCCGAAGGGCTGATGATGGCCCGTGGGCTGATGCCGATCGATTCGCGAATTCGTTGCGGGCGAAAATGGCAAACGATCGCGGCGAATGCGGCGTGAACATCGGCGACGACAATCGCGTTTCGGCAGTTTGTGTTCGCTGAAGAGCCGAGGAAGTCGCCTTCGATCTTTTCCGCCAGCACCACGGCTGCTGCTGGAGTTGCGTAGAGCTTCTTGAGTCGATCCGCATGGTCAACGAACGTAATCTCGCCGACTGCTACCTCGTTGAGTACGGCGGCACCGCTAATCGCGAGTTGGGGGTCGCCTTGAATACGTCCGCCGGTCAGTTCCGCAAGTTGGCCCAGGGTGGTCGGTGTTGGATTCATCGGATTGCCTTCCAAGCTAGCGAAGCCGGCTGGACCAATTTGGCCGGTCCGTTTGGCCGCATCGTGTGTTAAAAACAAGAAGAGGGGCTGGGATGGTAGTTGTCTGCCGGAATTGCGGCAAGGTCGACCATTCGCCTGAGAAATACCGGTCTGAATCCCCCGTTTGGCGAGCCTGCCGCTCGCTTCTTCAAGTTTTCATCGCCCCACCTTAAACTGGCAGCAGAGGCCCACGACGCCGTCAACCTTTCCAATACAAAGAAACCGCAGATGAACGCGGATATACGCAGATTGTTTCAAATCGATGATGAGTGGAGCGTGGTCTTAATTCACTTTCTATCTGCGTCCATCGGCGTTCATCCGCGGTTCCTTTCCGCATGGTTAAGGGCGACGGCTGACTCGAATAGGATAATGACAGCATGCTCGATTTAAAGAAATTGGATGAAGCGGTTCGCTACGAAGGTGGCCTCAGCCGACGTTTGTTCCTCGCTTATGCGGCGAGCCTGTCGGCCGTTCCGCTCTTGGGACGTCAGTCGATTGCCGCGGCGATCAAGCCGGTGTTCAACAACGATCCGTTTCAATTGGGCATCGCTTCCGGCGACCCTACGCCGACTAGCGCGGTCCTCTGGACGCGGCTCGCCCCCGATCCCCTCTCACCCAACGGTGGAATGGATCCGGTCAAGGTGAAGGTAGTCTGGGAGATTGCGGCCGATGAATCGATGCGGCAAGTCGTTCGCCATGGCGTGGCCAATGCGACGCCCGATCTCTCGCACTCCGTCCATGTCGAAGCCGACAATCTCGAACCCGATCGCTGGTACTGGTATCGGTTTCGCACGGGTGATGCCGAGAGCCCGATCGGCCGGATGCGAACGATGCCGGCGGAAGACTCGACCCCGAATGAATTGCGGTTCGCCTTCGCCTCGTGCCAACACTTCGAAAGCGGCTTGTACACGGCGTACGAGCACATGGCGAAGGAAGAGCTCGACCTTGTGTTTCACCTGGGCGATTACATCTACGATCGGGCGGGTCACGATGGGCGAGTGCGGAAGCATATCAACGGCGAGCTGCGCACGCTCGAAGACTTCCGCCTGCGCCACACGCAATACAAAACCGACCCGCTGCTCCAGGCGATGCACGCTCGTTGCCCGTGGTTCGTAACGTGGGACGATCACGAAGTGTGCAACAACTACGCGGGGAGCCGGGCCGAACGGGCGAAATTCATGGATTCGACCAAGTTTCTCAAGATACGGGCCGGGGCATATCAGGCGTATTACGAGAATATGCCGCTGCATCATACGTCGTTGCCCAAGGGCCCCGATATGCTGCTCTATCGAAAGCAATCGTTCGGCCGGCTGGCGGAATTTCAGGTGCTCGATGGCCGACAGTACCGCACGCTGCAACCGAACGGCGACAAGGCAAGCGACTTGAACAAGGCCTCGCTATCGGCAAAGGCCACGATGCTAGGCAAACGGCAGTTTGCCTGGGTTAAGGATTCGCTCGCCAGCTCCCAAGGGACGTGGAACGTGCTTGGCAACCAGGTAATCATGGCTCTCATCGACCTCAAGAAAGGGCCGGATCGGATTTTCCCATCGGATACCTGGGCAGGCTACGTTCACGAGCGAAACCAGCTCATGAAGTTCATCAACGAGCGAAAGATCGCCAACACGATCGTGCTCACGGGCGACAATCACTCCAATTGGGTCAACGACTTGCGAGTAGACGATTTGCGGACGAAGACGCCGATCGTCGCGACCGAGTTCGTCGGCACCAGCATCTCCAGCGGCGGCAACGGCGACGAACGACGTGAACGCGCCAAAGAGTTGATGGCGGAAAACCCTGGAGTCCGCTTCCACAATTGCGAGCGCGGCTACGTGACTTGCACCGTGACGCCGAAAACCTGGCGGAGCGATTTCCGAACCGTGCCGCAGATCGAAAAGCCAGGAGCACCAATTATGACGCGAGCGTCTTATGTGGTCGAAGCAGGCAAGCCTGGCGCGGAGCGAGCTTAATTCTTTGACGGGATAACAGGATCGGCGGGATCGACAGGATTGGAAACAAGAAGGACTCGGCAATAACCAAGCATTATCTTGTAAATCCCGCCGATTCTGTTATCCCGTCCTGCCTTTTCCGCGCCGCGATTTAAGCCGCTCCGCCAATTCCCATTTGCATGCCCTCGCCGAAGTAATATTTTCGCGCTTCAGGATGATTGAGCACTTCGCGTGGCCGGCCGTGGCATAGGACCTGCCCGGCGCGGATCACGTAGCTGCGGTCGGTGATCTCGAGCGTTTCGCGCACCTGGTGGTCGGTGATCAGGATCGAGATTCCGCGATCGCGCAGATCACGGATGATGCTTTGAATACCGTCGATCGTCACGGGATCGATGCCCGTGAAGGGCTCATCAAGCAGAATGATCTTCGGATCAGATACGAGTGCGCGGGCAATTTCCAGCCGGCGTCGCTCACCGCCAGAGAGCGACATCGCTTTGCTCTTTCTAAGCTTCGTGATGCCGAATTGCTCCATCAATTGTTCGGATCGCGTGTTGCGCACTTTTCGATTCATGCCAAGCATTTCCATCACGCCGAGCAGGTTCTTCTGTACCGTGAGCTTACGGAAAACGCTGGATTCCTGGGCCAGGTAGCCCATGCCGCCCTCTTTGGCGCGGCGGTACATGGGCCAGTTCGTGACATCCTTGCCACCGAGCGTGACGTGGCCGGCGTCTGGATCGACCAGCCCGCAGGTCATGCGGAAACTGGTAGTCTTGCCGGCGCCGTTGGGGCCCAAGAGCCCCACGATCTCGCCCGGTTCGACTTCGAAGTCGACGCCATCGACCACGCGCCGGCGGCCATACGACTTGACCAGGCCGCGAACTTTCAAAAGCGTCATTGTAAGTCCTCCATGACTGCGGGGGAGGTCAAGAGCGGAGAGTCAAGAGTCAAGAGCCAGAAACAGTTTGTCTGGCTCTCGACTCTTGACTCTTAGCTCTAGACTCTTATCTCACCAACCTCATATCCGCGACGTTCGGGAACAGCGGGAATGGGATCGGGGTGCCGGGGATTTGATTCCATGAGTGAGGCCAATAAACGCTGAGCGCTTTGCCGATCAGTAGGCGGCGATCCAGGTAAGGGCCGCCGGGCCGGCCGCGGTCGCTGTTGACCCAGAGCCGCGCGTCGGAGCTTTCGGCGCTATTGTCGCCCATTACAAACAATTGGTCTTTGTTGAGAGCGAAGTTCGCTTGTTGCCGTTCGGTGAAGCGATGCCAAATGCTGGGGTCGGTCGGAAGCGCCAGCAAGCGGCGATCGAAAGGATTGTGAGGGAAATCGGTGACAGGATCGCCGCCGCGCATCCGCTCGTAGTCGTCGGCGATGTAGTAAATATCGCGCCAAACTTGTAACCGACTGACCGTCAGCTTCGCGCCGCGCGCGCCGATCCCAGCGGGAGCGAAATCGCCAAGGTCCTGATCGCTGGTGCGCGGAATAACATTGTCGCGACCGTCAAACACTTGCTGGGCGTCGTAAGACGTACTGGCGTCGAACTCGGCCACCTTGCCATCCACCCACAGCAACAGCTCATGGTCGAAATTCGAGAATCCAACGTGGTGCTTGCCCGTTCCTTTGAGCGAGGTCTTCGCCTTAGGAGCGAAGCCCGAAGCATTCTCGGCGGAAAGCTGCGCTTCGCCGGTCGCCAGATCGATGCGGCAAGTGAAGTGTTTGCCCGCTTCAACCAGGTCGAGCAGCAACTCCCCTGTGGCCGATTCAACCGCCACGTCTGCCTCTACCATCAGGTCGCCCACCCAATGCAGGCCTTCTCGCGTGGGATCGATTTGCAGGCTGCCGGAAAGACTCACGCGAGCCGTATCCATGCGCCCGTCATACGGATTGGCATCGGTGATCAGTCGGCGCCAGCGTGCGCGATCGGCATCCGAAGCAAGCGCCGCTTTGCTGCCCGTAGCCTGGGCGCGAGCCACATCCTGCCACACATTGTATGTAGGCACGAGGTTTTCATAACGCAACCACGAATCGGCCGTCGCAGACGCCGCGACGCTATACTCTTGTCGCACATTTTTGCCTTTCGTGGTTTTCTTGACCTTCCACGCGTCGGGGCCGCTCTCTGGCGACGAGTGCCATCGTAGCGGCCAGCCGAATGCGTCGAGCTCGGCTGGATCGTAGTCTGTGTCATGCACGCGCTGCCGCATCGCGAGGATCTTGCTTGGCGGCTTGCGAGCGATCTCGAATTCCTTGCCATCGGTCGACAGATAAACGTCGCCATGATCAATTCGCACGTGTTCTCCGGGCAAACCAATGAGGCGCTTGATGTAGTTAATTTTTGCATCGCCAGGAAATTTGAAAACGACAACATCCCAGCGTTGAGGATCACTGAACGAATACAGGTATTTGTTGACGAGAATGCGATCGCCGTTGTACGAGGGCTGCGCTGGAATGTTTGGCTGGAGAGACTCGGGCAAGCTTCGCGGCAAATCAGGCCGCATCGGCATCACGTATTGGCACATCGGGCATTTGCCCGAAATACAAAGCGAAGTTTGATGGCGCGGATCTTCACTCTCTTCCTCGCTCGCGCTGACCTGATAGCGATAGTTGCACTTGGGGCATTCGACGTCTTTGTGGCGCCCCATCAGCGTAGGAGCCATCGAGCCGGTCGGGATGACAAACGCCTCGGCCTCGAACGTGCGAAACAGAAATGCCAGCACGAACGCAATCACGATCGATTCGACCGTCTCGCGAATGGCATGGTTTTGAACGGGTTTCTCCGTCGCTGCGGCGGGCTTGGAGGCCGGCTTGCCGGCAGGGATCGGAGTGGGCTTGGCTTTAGACATCGTTAAGGTATTTCGCGACCGATCGGCGTCGGGTGACAGCTAAGTGGCAGGTCGTCCAAGGTTATTCGCTGGCGGCCTGAAAATACAGGCCAACTACAGGCCGATTTTGCCGGCAGGTCGCCTGCCTACCGACCGGAAAAGCATAAGCTAGCAGGATTTAGAGCAAATTTAATTACATGAATCAGCGTGCTGCGGCTATTGCCAACCAGCACCAGCACATAAGGAATTAGCGGCAGTGGCCACGCCAACCTCTCACCCGTCCAGCTTGCCACGCAAGAAATCCACTCACTCCCGCCTATTAGCAGTTTAGCGCCAGCACCCATTTGGTAAAGCGGAAACAAGGCATCCGGGAACTCCCTCTTTGTCTGTCCCTTGAACTTCCACAGCCGCTCCGCACGCGGCAATCCGAGCATCCACTACAACCCGCACTCAACAACCACAATTATTCGCAATTCTTTTCCGTTTCATTTGCTCTTCCTTGGGCGCGAGCTATGGTTGAGTGCGAATTTTGCGACGTGCGCGCCCGCTTTGCCAGCAGCGAACCGATCTTGGGCGCTCATCGTAAGTGATTCGACGGATTGTTCCTCGTAGTATGGAGACACGATCATGAAGAGTACATCGCTTATTCTGGCGATTCTCGCTCTCAGCCTGAGCAGCGCTGGGTGTTGCTGCTGCAATTGGCTTCGTCGGCCGGCGGCCACGCCTGTTGCCGTCTGCCCCGCGCCACAGCCAGTCTGCAATCCTTGCGCGACCGCGCCGGTTACGTTTGCTCCCGCGACTGCGCCCTGTGCGCCGCCACCGCAATGGTGATCGCGAAAAGCTTTCTTTTCGCGCAGTAATTGCGGATTGGATTGTTTAGCGAGTTGGGCGCATCGTGCCTGCCCGTAGCTTGTTGGTTGTGCTTGATGATCGCTGAAGGAAGCGGCGTTTTCACAACCAACTGCCACGCAACTGCCGGCTCGCTTCGTTGCGATTATTCGCATTGCGTCGAGTGTAACCTCCGCGTCTGCCCGCCCCAGAGAAATCAAGAAAATGGCGAACTCGTCTGTTGGTTTTTTGTCATTCCTTGAGACGAAATTCACGAACCGTAGAAATCGAAAAACGTACTGAATCCTACAAACAGAAAGCGTCAATACTGGCAAACAGGCTGTCCTTGATCGGTCGAGGTGGATTCGCTGACACGGCTTGTCAGCAATCCCACGCTCCGCGGACCTGGATGGCAAATAGGCCGGACCGGCGGGCGGACCTCCCCACTGCCGCACGATACGGATGTGTGGCATCCGACAAGTGGCCCTGACCTGGGCCAGCGTCGGAGGAGCTTCGCCCGCCGTTTTTCTTGTCAGCATGCCTCGCCGCCAAGCGAGCCTCCTTGGCATCGCTCTTGCAGCTTATCACCACGAATCTGCAATCCCTAGCCGGACCGCCACGCGATCTGGGATGCACGGAGCCTATGTCGAAGACATCGCGGCGGTCCAATCCCGCGAGCCTCAGGGACCCTCGCCGGGCCTTCCATAGAACTTGGTCAAATCAAGGCCGCCGCGTTGTTCTTCTTCCAGGATTTTTAGGCGGAACTCGAGTTGCTCCAGCCGGCGAGCTATTTGCGGCAGGAGCGTTTTTTCCTGATCGATCGGCTTGGCCCGGGGCACTTCGGGGTATCCCAGTTGCCGGTGGAGCGAGGAAAAAAGAAAGAGCGGATCTTTTTTGCGGTTTGCGAGCGCGATGCGGCCTTCTCGCTCGCCGAACAGGATGACGGCATCTTCCGGCGTGGGACCTTGTGTCTTTTCGGCTCGTTGCCAGTAGTATTCGCTGTGAACGTAAATCACGTCGGCCAGATCGACCATTCCGATCTGGCGACGGAGTGTGAGTATCCACTCGCGCCAAGTGGCGCCGTAAGCCGGATCGCCCGCAACCGCATCGAGGCCACGGTCGTAGCCAAGACGGTGACGGCAAAGTGATTCGAACTGGTAGAGAAAGATGCCTTGGCGGGTTGGTTCTTCGGATCGGTATTGCGCTTCTCGACAGAGAAGATCCAGACCGACGCGCAGGTCAAACTTCAATCGCTCGTTTTCCGATTCGCGGACAACGAATGCTTGAAACGGAGTGAAGTAGTGCGGCAAGCGTGTAAGCGCGGGGCCGAGCACGCCCTCGTGGCGCAACTCCCCCAACAAAAAGTCGATCGCCAGCGGCAGCTTCGTTGTTGCGAGCACTTCTTCGCGCACCGAGGCCAACACCTCTTGCGCGGGTACATTGGCCTCTAGTCGCTCGGCCAAGGCGCGAAAGAAATGTGCTTGCTCGACATATTCTTCATGCCCGAGCGGCGCAAGGGACGAAGGTTGTGGCTCCTCGGCCATTACATTCCCCCGCCGGTTTGCGTTTGTGACGGCGCGGCATTCAGCGTGTCGTTTTTCAGATATTTGTTGGCAAACGCCAGGCCGCGCTCTAGCGCCGTGCTATCGAACAGCGCCTGAACGTGCCCGGCGTCTTTCACCACGCAAATCTCCGCCGTGACACGCGCGTCTTGCAGCGACTTAACCATCGCTTCGGGGCTTTCGACAGGCACGAGCAAATCTTTCTGGCCGTGAAAGAAATACATGGGGGGATCGTCGGATGTGATGAAGCTGGCTGGCGAGGCGTCGTGGTACTCACGCGGCATCTTGTCGCGCGTGCCGCCGATCCAGAAAGCGATACGCTCGCTATCGCCGGGCAGAACTCGGAAGTCGCACGGCGCGCCGCCAGCGACGACGACACTCAATCGCGTACTCGGCGCGTCGGCAGGAAGGCCGGGCTCGCGTAGCTCTTTGTCATCGAGAGTTCCTAGGAGTGCTACCAGGTGTCCCCCGGCCGAGTAACCAAACCCACCGATGCGCGCGGGGTCGATTTTCAATTCAGCGGCATTCGAACGCATCCAGCGGACAGCCGCCTGGCAGTCGTAAACTTGCGCAGGGAACTTGTGGGTCGGGGCCAGTCGATAATCGATCGCGACGGCCGTGTAACCATGCTCGGCAAGTGCTTGCGCGATCGCCGCGAGGTCGGCCCGCGCGCCCATTCGCCAAGCGCCGCCATGAACGACGAGCATTGCTGGAAATGGCCCGTCGCCACGCGGCCGATATACGTCGGCAGCCAGGGGGCCAGAATCCCGCTCAACAAATACGCGATTGCGGAGAATGTCGACTTTGGGCTCTGGTTTCGGTTCTGTAGCTGAGCAAAATCCAGGTACACCGAATAAGAGCGTGATAGTCAAAATCAGGCGTTTTAATGTATTCATGCGTTCGCTCCTGCGGCACGCGTGTTGGTGACCCATCCCTCGAACACTTATAATACGTATCATAGAAATGTACGTAACTTGAGCCTAGCTCGGCCGCCTGAATTGTAACAGGCACACGGAGCGTGCTTGCTGCGAAGGTATATGAATCAGCATTTTTCTACTATCGAAGAAGCCGTTGACGCAATTCGCGTGGGTCGGATCGTGATCGTCGTCGACGCCGAGGATCGGGAAAACGAAGGAGACTTCGTCTGCGCGGCCGAAAAAGCGACGCCGGAAGCCGTCAATTTCATGATTACGCACGGCCGCGGCCAGTTGTGCATGCCGATTCTACCCGAGGTCAGCCAACGACTCGGTTTGCACCCGATGGTGGAAGCCAATAATGCGCCGCTGGGAACGAATTACACGGTTCCGGTCGATCATCGCTCCGCTCGCACCGGCATCACCGCGGCCGAGCGCTCGCAGACCATTCTGGCGATTTGCGATCCCACGAGTAAGCCCAACGACTTCACGCGGCCGGGGCACTTGTTTCCACTCGTCGCGATGGAAGGGGGCGTGCTCCGCCGCGCGGGACATACCGAGTCGGCCGTCGATCTTGCACGGTTGGCCGGCTTGCTGCCGGCCGGCGTGCTTTGCGAAATTCTTGGCGAAACCGGTGACCGGGCGAATCGCGAACAATTGCACGCATTGGCTCGCAGTTTTGAGCTGCCGATTATTTCGATTGAGCAACTGATCGCGTATCGTCGCGTGCGCGAGAAGCTTGTGTATCGAAAGGCCGAGGCGAAGCTGCCAACCACATACGGCACCGGCACGATCATTTCGTATGGAGTACGCTATGAATCGCAGGAACCGCTGGTATTCATACTAGGTGATCTGACGAAGGTGGCCGCGCCGCTCGTTC
>CAZJWY010000008.1:39161-55694 GCA_964549545.1 uncultured Planctomycetaceae bacterium
TTCGGCTGCATTCGTCTTGTTTCACCGGCGACCTGCTCGAGTCGCTGCGCTGCGACTGCGGCGATCAGTTGCACATGGCCCTGGATATGATTCAGAGCGAGGGGGCGGGCGTACTCGTTTACCTGCCGCAAGAAGGGCGGGGGATCGGCATTGTGGAGAAGATCAAAGCCTACGCGTTGCAGGATCAAGGAATGGACACGGTCGAAGCGAATTTGGCGCTAGGTTACAAGGCCGACCCGCGCGATTATGGGGTGGGCATTCAACTGCTGAAGGACCTTGGTTTGCGCAAGGTTCGCTTGTTGACAAACAATCCGAAGAAAACCGACGCCTTCATTTACGGCGGCTTTGATCTGGAAGTGGTGGATCAAATTCCGATCGTGGGGCCGATTCATGAGCACAACGCCGCGTATCTAGCGACAAAGCGCGACAAGATGGGGCACCGGTTGCCGCAGATTGATTAGCACAGCAGATAGCGAGCCGGGGCGTCCCCGCCCCCGAATTGCTGCGTTATCCTACATAAAAGCGGACCTCTACGAATAATAGCGTTTTACTCGGGGCCGAGGACGGCCCGGCTCGCTCGTGACTAAGCTACTATTTGTGTCCCCGCCCCCGTTTTCTCAATCTCTTCCCAGCCTACACCACTCTTCAACCATGCTCCCTATTCAACACCTCCACCCCACTCTCACCACTTGGCACATCACGTTCGGCACCTACGGCACCCGCCTCCACGGCAGCTTCCGCCCCACCGTCGACAAGCAACACAATCAACGACATGAAGAGTTTCTTCATCAAAACGTTGCCCGCGAAAAATCTGATCGTGAGCGAATGAAGTTTCCGCCTCGACTGCTAACCAAGCCACAGCGTCTCTTCGCTGAGGAAGAAATTCTAGCGATCTGCGAACGAGGTGGTTGGGAATATCGCATATGCGCGGCCGCTGCTGATCATATTCATGTGTTATGCGATGCCGATCCTGCTGTTCATGGTGAAAAAGTCAGACGGCTAATCAAACGCTGGCTCGGGCAGAGCTTAAGTGCGAAGTGGCTCCTACCCGACGGTGCAACATGGTGGGCGGAAGAGGGATCGAACATCGCGGTGAAAGACGAGAAGTACCTTAACAATTGCTTCCGATACATCTTCGAACAACGTATTACCGAGCGAGCCGGGGCGTCCTCGCCCCCGACGAAAGGGTAAGTAAACAAATACGCGCAGCCATGCGCACTATTCGGGGCCGAGGACGGCCCGGCTCGCTGAGGAACAGTCGAATAGCCGGCATTTACAGCGTTTGTTGAGGGGTCGCGGTTTGCCAGATGATCCAATCGCCGTCGGGGGCGCGAGAGGTGCTGGTCGGCATACTGACGTTAAAGCCGGGCTCTTCGTCGGGCGGGCGGCCATGATCATCATCGCGATCGGGGCCCTCGCTATACACCACCGGTCGATCATCGACGATCTTGTAATGCAACGGGTTGCCCGTGATCGAGTCGACTGGCAACTTCGGTAGATATTGCGGCGTGAGGTCGGCCAGCGATTGGGGCCACTTGCCGTGCTGGCGATGGTAGAGTTCGAGCGCCAGCCCGATCAGCAGGCCGTCTCGCTCGCCGTCGCTGATGGTGATTCGAGTGAGCACCGCATTGTAGGCAGGGAGCAATAGATCGACAAACATATAGCGGAGCTTGCCTAGCGGACTCGCGGTGAGCGTTTTGAGTTCATCATCCCAGCGAGGTTTGTTCACCCACTTCCAATAGGGTTCGTCGGTTTGGTTTTGAAAACTATCCGTGAGGCGGTCGAACGAATCGATCATTTCTTTGCGCGAAGCCACCATCCAATTCGCGGCCGGCAACATCAACATGGCCATGCCGGGCTTAACGTAGGTATAAGTCGAGCCGTGGTTGTTCGAATTGTCCGTCATTTTGTCGAACACTTCAAACAGATTCCGATCTCCTACTCGGAGTGCGAGTCGACCATCGCCATTGCCGTCGTCGGTATAGGTTCGCTGAATAGCGTCGTAGAAGTTCATTCGCTCGCCATCCAAACCGCGCCGCCAATCGGTGCGCGCGGCGGCGAATAAATGAGCGAGATCACGGAGCTGATCATCGGTCCAAAGCGTGCCATGATTGGCCAAAATATCGTGAACCACAGCTCGCGCCGAAGCCTGGATCGATTCTGCGACAAGCATGGTGACGAGAAATGGCTTTTCTTGGCAATGGCGGCTGATTCCCAGTAGCGCGACTACGTTGTCGTAAGCCGCTTGGCCATCACCGGCGACAACGGCGCGGCGGGCATCGTCGGCGAGCAGTTGGGCCGCGTCTCTCAGAGGGATGAATTCCGGAAGTAGAGATTCCATAAACCAGTGATCTTGAGCGGCCTGCTGTTTGGCGTTAACGATTTCTTGCGGTGTGAGCTTGATGCCAAATAGCGTTCGATCTTCTTCGGTATAGTCGGAATTCGACATAGCCGTCACGAAACCGAGGTTGGGGCGGCGGGTTGCTTCGCGTAGTTTGGCTAGCGAATCGGCGTGTTCGAGCAGGAACTTTTCCTTGCCTTCCCATCCGGTCTCGTTCGGCTTTGAATGATTGCAAAGGATTCGACTGATGAGCGAAATCCCATCGCTGGCTCGCTGCATTCCCAGGGCGAGCATGGCGTCGCGATAGAGGGGCCACGCACGTTCGTTTTCAGAAACGGCGGTAGCCGCTTTATTGATGACCGCCAGGTAGTCGGTGCAAATCGTGGGACGGCTCAGCGACATCCACAAACTCATCGCAATGTAAACACAGACGAGAGCGGCTAATCCCATCCATCCGTAGTGCCAGAAGTGCCATAAGAGGGATCGGCTGCGGCGTTTGGCCCGGCGGATGAGGCGGGCTGCGTCTTGCGGGTCGCCGAATGTTTTCAGCAGTTCATCGGGCGTGTGGCCGAAGTCCAGGCCATCTTGAAAATGGGCGATGAGGTCGTTGGCCACGTCGACCTTTTCGCTCCGCCAAAGCCGGGTGCCGCGGACAACGTGGGTGACCACGCCGGCCAGTTGTTCCGGTAGCTCGGCAGACGCGATTGCTCCTCGCCAATCGAGGCGGGCATCCAGACGGCCACGCACGACATCTCGGAGGCGCGAGTAGCGGAGTCGATTCCAGAGAGAGCTGCTGGAGGTTGCGGTGGTCATCGCGCGCCTCCGGCGGCTGGCTGACCAGTGAGGCCGAGTGAGCGGAACGCTTCCCACAGAGCGTTCCACTGCTTGGTGTCGTCGGCCAGTTTGCGGCGACCCGATTGAGTTAGGCGATAAAATCTCCGCGGACGCGAGCCCGTTTGGTCGACGCGCGAGGTGACGAGCCCCTTGGCTTCGAGATTGTAGAGCAGGGGATAGAGGGTCGATTGGCCGATGCCTAACAGGCCATTCGACTGGCGAGCGAGTGCCTCGACCAGTTCGTAGCCATACTTTTCGCCACCGGACAATACTTGCAATACGGCGGTAGGAGCCGCACCTCGCATAAGTTCGCGTTCGAGCTTCATGATTGCACCCAGACGAAAGAGGATGGTATGCACCGCATGCTATGTATGGCATAGTACAGTGACGAACGAAGTAGGGCAAGCGATTTTCAAAAAAGTAAAAGTAACCGGAACGGCAGGGCTGGCCGGTGAGTGAAGGCCAAGCTTCTGACTGCACGCCTGAGAACCGAAGAGAGGAGGAACGGAGTGTGTTTACAAGCGGCCGCAAGTAGGAAAAAGAAATGACCGCGAGACAAACGGTTCGCCTGGTGAGCGTCCGTTGAATCGCGGCCAATCTTCTTATCGTTGAACCGCCGCCAAAACCGGCGGAATAGGTCAAGGCGTCTTGGCGGGATCAGCCGGCGCGTCGGCAGGCGGGGTGGCTGGGGCGTCGGTCTTCGGTGGTTCGGCCTTCGGGGCTGGCTTCTTTTCGCCACAGCCGACGATACCAACCACCGCCAACAACAGACTCGTTGCTAACAGTTGTTTCATAGTTCGATCTCCTCAAACAAAAGGGAAAACAGACACCCACCGTCGGGGTGCTTCAAGTAAATATCACGTTCTCTGTAGGCAGCGTCTAGTAGCGGCAAGGCGTTACAGATTAACATCTGCCCCTTTTTTCTATTCGCACTGGCAGGGCAGATCTTGGCCGAACCTCGGAAAAGAAGGTCACGAGGCTCCAAAGCAGCATGGTCGGAACCAACGAGCCGCCGGTTCATTCCACCGGAAACAGCCCCTGCCACGCGACCCTCAGCCGCCACCCTAAAGCTTTTACCCATCACCCTTTACAACCCACTCCACATTCGAAAATTGCGCGAGGGCCAGCAACAGCGAATGGGTTCCCATGCGTGCGTGTCCCTGAGCTGCGGTCGCCTGGTACAGTTGCTCCGCCAGCGCGAGCCCCGGCAAGGCCAGCCCCAGCCGCCGCGCCTCAGCCAGTGCGATTCCCATGTCTTTGATAAAGTGGGCGACGAAAAAGCCCGGGTCAAAGTTGCCGGCCATCATGCGTGGACCGTAGTTGGAAAGCGACCAACTTCCGGCAGCACCCGACGCGACCGACTCCAGCACCTTCTCTAAATCGAGCCCAGCTTTGTAGCCGTACAGCAGCGCCTCGCAGACGCCGATCATCGTGGTCGAGATCAGAATCTGGTTGACCATCTTCGTGTGCTGCCCGGCGCCGGGACCACCTTGGTAAACCCATTTCGACCCCATCGTTTTCCAGATCGGCTCCAGAGCGGCGGCGACCTGTTCATCGCCACCGACCATGATCGAAAGCGTGGCGTTCTTCGCGCCGACATCGCCACCGGAAACGGGCGCGTCGACGCTGGCCACGTCGCGCTTCGCTGCGCGTTGGGCAATCTCCATGGCCAGCGACGGCTCGCTGGTCGTCATGTCAACCAAAACGTTGCCGGCCTTGCAACCGGCCAGCGCTCCATTTTCGCTCAACATCACTTCGCGCACATCTTGCGGGAAGCCGACGATCGAAATGATCACGTCCGACGCGGCCGCGACTTCGCGCGGCGAGGCCGCCCAGGCAGCCCCGCGCGAGATCAGGTCGGCGGCTTTCTCCTTGGTGCGGGTGTACAGCGTTACCTTGTAGCCGGCCGAGAGGAGATGCCCACACATCGAACGGCCCATCACGCCGGTGCCGATCCAACCAATGCGAGTTCGTTCAGGTGAAATCTCTAGCGACATTTATTTTTCCGTGTATTCCTGTTTGTGCTGGAAGTAGTTTCAAAACTGAACTCAGCTACTTTAGAAGCTCTAACAAAACCGGGGGCTAGCGCCCGCCGGCTAATCAAATCAGCCGGAACGCGCTAGCGTCCGGTTCCCCCATTTCGGCTTTATTAGAGTTCCTTAAACTGTTTGTAATTGTTTTATCCAATCGCGCGGCTCTACGGCTCCAAACCCTGAGGAAGGCCTTTCGGAAACTCTTTAGCGATGAGCTCCTTGAGATAGGCCTCGCGGTTTGCTGGTTTGGGGTGGGTGCTGAAGAACTCGGGTGGAGAGTTGCCGGCTCCGACTTTTTCCAACACTTGCATCACGCCGAGCATTGCTCGTGGGTCGTAGCCGGCCAGGGTGGTGAGCCGCACTCCCCAATTGTCGGCCTCTAGTTCCGCTTCGCGGCCATACTTCATGCTAAATAGCTGCGCGGCCGCCTGGGCCATCTGCGCACTTTGCTGACTACCACCGGCGACTCCCCCCGCGGCGGCCAACCCCTGGAACAGTTTCTGCTTGGCCATTTGCTGATTGCTGTGGCGTTCGATGACGTGACCGATCTCGTGCCCCAGTACGCCTGCCAGTTGTCCTTCGGTTTGCAGCGCCGTAAATAGCCCACGCGTGATGAAAATCTTCCCGCCTGGCAGTGCAAACGCGTTGACCGTCTTTGGATCGGCGAGCAGCGTGAATTCGAAATTGTTTCGATAAGGATTCTCGCGTCCACCCGGGTGCAGGCTGTCGTCGAGACCTTGGAGCAACCGCTCGCCCACGCGTTTCACCCATGCTTGCGCCTCGGGGTCTCGATCGGCAGGGCCGAATTCGTTGCCCATTTGGCGAACCGCGTTGAGGCCCATTTGGATCTCGTCGGCCTCTTCGCCAAATGCTACGCGTTGTCGCTCGCCGGTCATTTGGTTCTCATCGCCAGGCCGCGCGTAGTAGGCGATAACCGTGAATGCGACGACTGCCAGCGCAATCAGGAGCCTTATTTTCCAGACGCTGAGCGGGTTCCGGCCCATGGGCCCGGCGGGCTGGCTCGGAAAAGGCATCTCGATGCGCGTCATGATATTTCTCTTTGGGGATAACTCAAAAAATAACTTCGGTGCATGGAATTCACCACGGAGACACGGAGGACACAGAGAAGATTATTTTAACCGCAGATGGACGCAGATAAACGCAGATGCAAGGCAGGAAGTAAGAGAATGTAGCCGGCATTTCTGCGAAATTCGCTGCGGTCAGGACCCAATGCGATCGAGCATTGGTTACTTATCCAGAGCCATCTCCACCTGCGCTAATCTGCGTCCATCTGCGGACAAATACTATTCTGCTCCGTGTCCTCCGTGCCTCCGTGGTTATTCTGGAAATGGGGGAGTTATTGTCGGGGCGTTTCTTGCATCTCTACCGAGAGGCGATTGGCGGTTGCAGTATCTCGCGAATTCCCCTCAACTTACTACCACCGTTTTAATCCCGCAATGAACCCTTCTATGCGTAATCCCCTTGGTCCGACACTCACCAAAGCCCTATGTCACGTCGCCCTTGTCGGCTTCTGGCTGACGCTACTCGTAGCCACGCATGTGCCGATTCAAGTCCCCCTCACAGGCGAAGTCGACAACGTCGACAAGATTTACCATTTCACGGCGTACGCGATCCTGGCCGGGCTTCTGGCGACCACATGGCAAATGTCATCGGGAATCCTAACCGCCCGACATCTGCTCTGGGTATGGATTGCCGTGGTGCTCTACGGCGCGTTCGACGAGTGGACGCAACCCCTGGTCAACCGAGAGTGCAGCATTTGGGACTGGGTGGCCGATGCAGCGGGCGCCGCGACGGGGCTGCTGATTTTTATTGGTTTGCGCAGGATGTTCGCCGGTAGCAGGTAAGCCCGTAGCGTGGGTGCTTCCGCACCCACGTATTGTGCGCTGCGTCTCGAATCATCACGACGCGTACCAGCGGGTATAAACCACAATCCGTGAGTGACGAGCACCCACGCTACCTGATTCTGCTTTGACAAGCGCTGGGTGCCACTGGCTCTGCCAGTGCCCTCAGGGTCGAAGGCTTGCGATGCAAAGCTGGCACTCACGTTCCAATGCTAGGGAATCGAGTGCAAGCTAATTCAAACTCTGCCGATCCACCCGCGTAACATGGCGCTTCACCGGAAGCACTGGCAGAGCCAGTGGCACCCGGCGCAGGATGTTCGCCGCCAGCAGGTAAGGCGGCGCTTCTTGCATCCGCCGCTTCTTCCCCATTTCCAAAATAACCACGGAGGCACGGAGAACACGGAGAAGACAAAAGGAGAAAATGAAGAGCAAGAATTGCCGCTCAGCCACGCTCATCAGTCAGAATACAGGAGGAGACGGAAATAGTCTTTTCTCGTTATGATTGGGAATTGGCGACGATTAGTGCGCTTGCCTCCTGTATTTTTTCTCTGTGTCCTTTGTGCCTCTGTGGTGAATTCCAACTGCCGAAGTTATTTTTGAGCCGTTGCTAAGCCCGTAGCGTGGGTGATTCTGCACCCACGTATTGTGCGTTGCGTTGAAATCATCACGCCACGCCCGCGGGTATAAACCACTCAACCCCCACCTTCAGCCGCAAGACCCACCAACAATTTCATCTCAGTAGGGCGGGTGCTTCTTGCACCCGCCGATTTCTGTTTACTGTTTACGTGGCAGTGGGCACTAGCCGCAATTCGTGGGCGCGAGCACCCACTCTACTACTTACTTTACTAGCGGCGGCGGCCTGTTACAGTGCCAACACCGGTGAGAGCCAACAGGCCGAGGCTCCAGGTGAGCAAGCTGGTGGCCTCAGGGACGACGCTAGTGGGATCGGGAACTGTCAGGACGCTGCTCATCGCATAAAAGGAATAATTCGGCATAGTAGGCCCAGGTGCCCAATCGAACATCCATCCGTTGCGATTTTCACCAGTCCCCGAAATAGTAGGGGTTGAATTCCCAAATAAGGGGGCCGCGTATCCCAGCTCCGGCAACGTACCTGACCCTAAGTATTGCGTAGGGGCAGCAGTGCCATCGTTGTGGCTTCCAGTCCATACTTTCGTTGATAACGCCTCGCCCATTTCCGTAATGCTGGGGTCTCTTTCCAGGCGATTCTCCCATAAGTCGGTATAGTTACCTACTAGAAGTGTGTCATTGAGGAGAAATATTGGAACTCCTACTCCATCTGTTGTTGGATCGGTTCCCGTGTTATCTCTGGCGTTGATCTGGTCTGTTGAACCAACAACTTTCCATTCTGTCCCCAGGGCCGCTAATTCGGGGACAAAATTGGCGACATTGTTGACAAAAGTGTTGTACCAATCGATGCCGACGTGGCTCGCAGTTTCTTTTATAGAAGTGACAAAAAACAAGCGGTACTGATCACCGGGATTCAGCGAAGTGGGCTGAATTTGGATTGCTCCTTCAACATGAAGAACCAGAGCAGAGAAAAGAATAAGGAGCGATGCTGAGAAGTGACGACTGAGAATGCCCATGATGGAACGCCCTTGCTGAATAATGTGGTTTGTTTAACTGGCTACGGAAGGTGTCAGCGAGCAGGGCGGGTGCTTCTTGCACCCGCCGATTTCTGTTTACGTGGCAGTGGGCACTAGCCGCAATCCGTGGGTGAGAGCACCCACGCTACTTGTTTTTCCTGCCCGCTTCTTAGCCGACACACGCTGGCAACTCGACCAAGTGCTCAAGCGGCAAGTGAATTTAGCTGTCATAACTTTGGTGCTTTCCTAGGGGAAATAAAATTAGTTCGATCAGGTGATTCGCCGCGCGGCGAGCCGTCGCCACGCCACGATGGCTACGGTATACAGCACGACCTGCCCAACCTTTGGTGACGAGTATCAATGGGCCTGTTCCGATCTCCTCACCCGCTCGGGCCTGACGATAGCATAGTAAATAGGGGGGGCGAGTGTTGCAAGGTATCGAAAGTCCATTTTTTGAAGGCTTTTAAAAGTGGAAGCCTGCACTCATCTGATGGCTGCCCTAAGGTTCTTATCCAGAGGATGCGAGGCCTATAACAGTATGCAAGTTTTTTCTCAAAGGCACTTTGGGCCACCCAAGCGTTCCGAGATTTGGGTGGGGCCGGGGAGGGAAAAAAGGACATTCTACATTATTGAAAAGTGAATGTCCGGGGAAGAAAAGGGGACATTCTAGAATGTCCCCTTTTTCTGTTCCCAATCCGGCTGGCGCTCTCCCCCTCGGGACAAGATGCATGGTCCTACCTGATAAGGCGACGTAGAGAAGAAAGTGTGACCGGAATTTATTCAAGAAATTCCCAGAAATCGGCGATGAGTAAAACAGCATGAATAGCGAGAAAAAGCTAAAACCAAGGCCAAAAATCTCCCGGCAGGCCGGGGTCACTCCGCGCCGTTCATCCTTTCTGGCTCAAGGAATTTGCGGGCCGTCGAGCGGGGCTAGGAAGATCTCTCGCAGAGGCGCAGGGGTCGCGGAGGGGGAGTACGAATACGTAAATCTTGGCTTGTAATCGTTAATCCAGGCGGTCGTGAATATAAATGTTCGTGGTTCCCAGGGGTTGATCCTCCGCGCTCTCAGCGCCTCTGCGTGAGCCTCTTTTGAAGAAGGGGAACGGCGTGGACAGCAGCATCACTATTGCCGGTTCCTCTGCAGCCGTCGCCAGGCGGCGATGGCCACGGCGTAGAGCACGATCTGCCCCGCCTCGGCGAAGAATATGAGCGAGCAAATCGCGAAGGCGTGGTAGCTGCGCGAATCCACCCGTGCGTACAAACCCTCGAAAAACGGCTTGATCGACAGCGCCATGAAAACGAGCGGGACGACCACGTTGAAGATCGACAGGAAAAGACCTGCATAGATGGCCCAGGGGCGCTGGCGAATGGTGTACCAGCCAGCCACGGCCATTGGCCCGTTGACCAGCGTGAACAGGACCACGCTTTCCACGATCATGGACAGCATTTCGTTGGTGGGAATGCTCAATAGATAGCAACCGACCACAAGCGCGATTCCCACCCAGATCATCAGCAAGATTTGAACGCAGAAAGTGTACCACCCTGCGTCGCGAATTCGCTGCGGGCGGGTACACCAGTATTTGAGCCGAGTGAGCAGGCTGGAACCGCGGGCCTGGATGCGGGTTCCTTCGACACAGGCTCGCAAGTCGACGGCTAAGGCCGCGGCGGATTGGTAGCGGGCGGCGGGGTTTTTCTCCAAACATTTCGCGCACACGGTTTCCAAGTCGCGTGGAACTTCGGGGCGAAGTCGACGCAGTGGCAACGGCTGCTGGTCGCGGAGGCGGTCGAGCATTTCGGCGTAGGAATCGCCTTGGATTGGCGGTTGGCCGGTGATCAATTCGTACAGGATGCAGCCCAGCGAATAAACATCGGCAATCGCTGGCGATGGCAACGCGCCGGACTCAAGTTGTTCGGGCGCCATATAAAGGGGCGTGCCTAAGAGCAAGCTAGATCGCGTTTCGGCGGCGGTGAGCTGAGTCGTTTTTGCCAAGCCGAAGTCGGCGAGCTTGGGTTGGTAGTCGGTAAGCGCGCCGGGCAGCGGAGGGAGAGGGACAGTCCCCATTTCGCCTGAATGTGCGTTCGCATCGGTTTTGCTGAGGCTATGCGGCTCGGTAGTTTGCCCGGCCTCGTTTGTGAAATGGGGACAGTCCCTAACTGGCATCAACAGCACGTTGCTCGGCTTGATGTCGCGATGGTAGACGCCGCGGTCGTGGGCATATTGAACGGCGTCGGCGAGCTGAGCGACGAAATTGGAGGCATCGCTCCACGCGACGCTAGCCTTTCTCCGTTGCAGCCATTCGCCAAGATCGGGTCCAGGGCAGAAGGCCGTGGCGATGTAGGGCGTAGGGCCGGCCAGCTCGGCCTCGTAGACCGTGATGATGCCGGGGTGGTCCAGGAGAGCGGCGGCCGCGGCTTCGGCTTCGAAACGGGCGCGTTTATCCCGATCGAGAAGGGCCTGCTCGCGGGGAATTTTCAAGGCGACCTGGCGATTGAGTGCGGTGTCGATTGCCTGATAGACGACGCCGAAAGCGCCTTGGCCGCGAATCTGTTGCAATTCGTAACGGGCGAACTTGAGCCCATGGACATGAGAGCCCGAAGCGGTCAGCGAAGAGGGAGCTTGCGAATTCCATAAGCGCTCCAACCGCCGGACAACCTCTTCCGGGGAGAGCAGCGAGGGAGGGGCTCCGTCGGGCTGATCAATAGGGTGATTTCCTTCGTGATTCATCATCCGTTGCCAGGAACTTGCGCAGTGTTTCGATCGCACGGGAACCCAATTTGCGAGCGGCAACTTCGGACATGCCCATGGCGGCGGCAATCGCGTGGTAGTCCAGTCCGTCACGGAAGCGCAGCTCGATGACTTGTCGTTGCTTATCTGAAAGCCTCGCCACGGCGCGGTGGAGGGCCAGGTCCGTCTCTTTGCGGCGCAAGGCTGCGCTGGGTGGTTGACAGATCGCAGCCAAATGGGGCGTTGCGCCATCGTCGAGGAGCGGCAACTCACGTTTGCAGCTTCGGCGCTCGGCATCGCGAAAATGTCTGGCTGCGTCAATAACATTGAAATGAACGATCGAGCTAAACCAGGCGCGAATTTCCGCCTCGGAACTCCCGCTAAAGGATTGAAAACTTGCAAACGCTTCGAGCAAACTCTGTTGCGCGATGTCGGACGCTCCCACCTTCGAAACCAGTTCGGGCGGCAACTTACCCCCGGCGACCAGGCAGCCGTAGCTACCCAATCGCTGGAATATCTGATCAACTGCCCCGACGGCTCCCGAACGAGCCGCAGCGAGGAGACCAGGCCAATCAAGCTGCTCCCACGGTGACGAAATGTGCGGTTCCATCTAGCAATGGCGGAATAGAGAAGAGAATGTGACGAGAATTTATGCAAGAAACTCTTGGAGTCCCCCCATACGATGCGCAAAATATAGCAAAACAGTGGGGGAAAGCTATATGTAGCGGCCCGGAATAATATTTTTTTCGATTTTTGGCCAAGCCGGTTTTCACCTGGGTATATTTCCCGGCTTCAGGATGACTCAAAAATAACTCCGGCAGATGGGATTCACCACGGAGGCATGGAGGACACAGAGAAATCATTCGAGTTTAGAGCAACTTACCAAATTGCGTTCCACAATAAATCAAAGAGCAAACGCAGCTTAGCGTCGGCCGCCAGGCCGAATCTCCCACCAATACGGCCTCCTGCGAGAATGAATCAAGGTAATTTGCTCTAAACCACGAAGCGTGGGAACGAGAGCCAATCAATGCAAAATGCAAAATGTTTAATGCAAAATGCAAAAGTCGGAAACAGCTTCCGCATTTTTCATTTTGCATCTTTCATTTTTGCATTGAACATTCTTTCGCACCTCGGTGCCCTCCGTGTCTCCGTGGTTATTCCGGAAATCGGGAAGTTATTGTTGGGCCGCTCCTTATTGCTGCGTGTGAACGATGAGGGAACTCTTGCCGCCATGCGCCAATACATCGTACTGATCCACAGCAATGTCGCGAGTGAGCCCACTGCCGAAGAATGGGAGGCTTTCTTCGACGCTGCGCGAGAGAGCGGCATGTTCCGCAGCGGGAGCGCGATCGAGAAACGAACGATTGTTGGCGATGGTCGAGCCGCGGGGGCGACCGAGCAAATTGTGGGTTACATGCGATTCGATAGCGATGATGAGGGGCAGTTGCTGGAACTGCTTAAGCGGCATCCGATCGTCGCGCATGACGGGTCGGTTGAGTTGTGTGAGTTGCCGAAGACGTGAGATGGAAAGTAGCCGCAGTGCAGGGGGCCGCATGCATAGCGACAACTGGGTCTGCTTTGATTGCCGTACTTGCACGCGAAGGCTGATGATGAGTACGCAAATGACTGTGTCCTGCTCCCAATGCGGCACCGACATGGTTTATCTAGGGGACAAGATCGAGATACCGCAGAAACGTGATGATCAGGGCTGGGATAGTCTGCGTGAGTGGTTGGGGCAAGTGAGACGTAATTATGAGCAAGCGACTTTCAAGCAGTGGGTGCGACGCCGACACGATCTGGAGCAAGAAATTGAACGGCTCGCTTCCATGCCTGCAAATCCCGGGCGTACGAAGGCCATCAGCTTGTTGCGAAAGCAGTTGGACGCATTGTAGGCAGGGTCGCTCATAAGCCAAGGTTGGCAAAGCTGGATGGTGGCGGCCTAATCCCTGAATCCAACACTACTTGATTCTAAGGCAGCATCTTTTGAAAACCCTCATCCGCAAAATGACGATCGGTTGAAAGAGCAGCGACAATGCCTTGATCGCGCATTATCACAAAACTGACTGCGTCACATAGCGAGTAGCCGCGCCCACGGCGGGATTGTAACAAAACTAGAGCACGACTGGTGAGCGACTGATCTGGCCACAGTGTAATGATATCCGGATTGGCAAGCAGGCTCATCGTGAATTAAATGATGGGCTCTGGTGGAACGCCGCGTGCGTTGGCAAGGGCGATCAACTCGGCAAGGACGAAACCGTGCGTGACTCGACGAGTGTGGCGAGCATACTCGTCTCGTGCCTGTTGATGAAGCGGCTCGCGCACATCAAGTAAGGCGAGCAGACCCGAGGTATCGAGCAGCATCAGGGCGACCCGTTAACGGTTCCGTATTGACGGGCTATGTCGGCGTCGATCGCCGAGTTCTCGATGCCGATCGGGCGACCTAGATCGACGGCGCCGAAGCACTTTTCAAAGGCTGCACGGGCGGCGGTTGGGTCTAACGGCTTTGCCTGACCGGTCGAGTAGGCTGCCTCAATGGCTGTGGCAGCCAGTTCGGCAGGTGTCTTCCCGACGGCTGCCGCCTGCTGGGAAAGCAACTCAAATGTGTGCTCAGTAAGCTGAATCGCTAGATGGGTGTCCATGGCTGGCTTCCGTATTGGGTCTTCATCGCAAGTATACGTGTGCGCTGAGATGAATGCGACGAAGAGGCGCTGGCGAGACGCTTCGGACGAACCGGCGGCTTCCGCCCGCCGGCTAGGAGCGATACGTGGGTGAAGTGTCGGGTGGTGTCCCACTTTGGCACGGGCGTTGCATCTATATGTCGCGTCACCTGACGGGACCTTTTGGGCAGCGAAGCATTTCCAGAGAAGAGTGCTAAGGGGCCGGAACAGACGAGAGGGCCGGTAAGGTGATGAGGCACAACAGCACGTAACGGAAATACCTATCAGAACAGAAGTTAGCGAGATCTGCCCACCTCCCACAGAAGCTCGCAACTAGGGTGTTTTCCGCACGTCTCGGGCGGATCTGGATGTCAGCCGAACACTGGCACTCAGATCCGCCCTTCTTTTTGAGTGTTGCAAAATAATACACTTGTATTATCTCGATACAGCAATTTGGTCGTGGCGGCGGTCGGCTGGCCGGTCGCCAGGCTGCGGCGAAAAATCTTTTCGGAATTTTTTGGGAGAGCGGGAAAGGTGTCGGGTGTCGGGTTTCAGGTGTCGGGAGGAATAGGAATCGTCCGTCCGGAGTGAATCTGGGGGCTTGCTGGTTTTTGATTGCGGGTTCAAAGGCGCCCTCACCCCAGCCCTCTCCCGGAGGGAGAGGGAGTTGGGAGGTGGCTGAATTCTTGCGAATTCAGATACGACTTCTTGGTAGGTTCGGGGTTAGAATACGGGGAGACTTATTGAGTGGCCGAGAAGGTTGGAGTTTGGTCACGACTTTTCTGAAGGGGATCAAGGATGCTTGGCCGGCGTATGAGTTCGCGGCAGGGTAGTGGTGCGATGGCACCGGTTCGGTCTGAGGGGGTTTTGCGCGTTTGGGCGCCGCGAATTGTTCGTGCCGAATTCTTGCGAATTCAGCTACTAAGTGGGTTGTTGCTAGTTGGGTGGTCGGGTTCTTTGCTGGCTGAGGATGAGGGGAAGGCAGTGGGGGCAAGCCCCGTCGCTCGCTCGGTGGCCGCCACGTCGACGCCGGGGGCGCCGTTGCCGCGTGTGTTGCGGAAAGCGAATGACTATGGCGCGCCGGAGATCGCGTTGATCAACGCTTCGATTCAGAAGGGGTGGAGCGATCACAACCTTGCGCCGTCGAAACAGGCGACGGATGGCGAGTGGTGTCGACGGGTGTATCTCGATATCGTCGGACGAATTCCAACAGTCGAGGAATTGAACGCTTATCTTGGCGACCACAAAAGCGACAAGCGCGAGCGGCTAGTCAACGCGCTGTTGGGCGACAAATACGATGAAGAGTACACGCGCAACTGGTCGACAATCTGGGCGAATATTCTTATTGGCCGAACGGGCGGAAACGAGCGGCAGTCGCTTGCGAATCGCGACGGCATGATGAGATACCTCACGGAGACGTTGAAGTACAACCGACCGTACGACCAGATGGCCAAGGAGCTGATCACGGCGGCGGGAAGCTGTCGGTCGACCGATGCGGATTTTAACGGAGCCGCAAATTTCCTGGCCGACAAGATGGCGGAAAACGGCGTGCAGGCGACGGCGAAGACGGCGCAGATTTTCCTGGGGATGGCGGTGCAATGCACGCAGTGTCACAACCACCCGTTCAACGAATACAAGCAGAACCAGTTCTGGGAGATGAACGCGTTCTTCCGGCAGACGAAGATCGAGCAGGTCGACGACAGCGAGGGGGACCAGCGGCGGCGTGTTGCTCGCGTCGTTAATCAAGATTTTCGAGGCGAAGGCGGCAACTCGGATAAGGCCGAGATTTATTACGAGTTGCGCAACGGCAAGCTGAAAGTGGCGTACCCGGCGTTTGTGGATGGGACGTCGCTGGCGACCTTGTATGCGGCCAAAGGGGAGGACTTCGGCGACCGCGGCGATTTGAAAGACATCAATCGGCGTGAGGAGCTGGCGAAGTTGGTGCTGGCGTCGCGCGAGTTTGAGCGGGCGATGGTGAATCGGATGTGGGCCCATTTTCTGGGCTACGGGTTCACGAAGCCGATCGACGACATTGGGCCGCATAATCCGCCGTCGAACCCGGAGTTGCTCGATCAGTTGGGCCAGTCGTTTCGCGAGTCGGGCTTTGATTTAAAGAAGCTGATGCGGTGGATTGTGCTGTCGGAGGCTTACAGCCTGAGCAGCCAGATGACGGGGCGCAACCAGGACGATGATCCGTCGCTGGGAGCAAAGCCGATGTTCAGTCGATTCTACCTGCGGCAGATGGAAGCGGAGCAGTTGTACGAATCGTTGATCACGGCGACGCGGGCCGATAACACGGTCGACAAGGAGAAGGCGGAGGAGATGCGAGACCGCTGGACGCGGCAATTTGCCCAGGCGTTTGGGACGGATGAAAACGACGAGTCGACGACGTTCAACGGCTCGATTCCGCAGGCGCTGACGCTCATGAACGGCGAGTTGATTCGCCGGGCGACGGGCAACCAGCCGGGCAGTATGCT
>CAZJWY010000008.1:55704-57400 GCA_964549545.1 uncultured Planctomycetaceae bacterium
AGTATGCTGGCGAAGGTGGCCAGCGATCCGAAGATGGATAACGCGCAGAAGATTCGCTACTTGTACCTGGCGGCGCTGTCGCGAGTGCCGACCAAGAAGGAGTTGGGGATCAGTAATGAAATGCTGATCATGGCGCATAAAGGGAAGGTGGCGCCGGCGCTGCAGGATATTTGGTGGGCGTTGCTGAATACGAACGAATTCATACTCATTCACTAGTTCGGGACAAGGCATTCACCACGGAGACACAGAGAGCACGGAGAAGACAAATGACCAATTTGCAAATCTCAATGACCAACACGGTTTTCCACCTTTGGTCATTGGTCGTTGGTTATTGAAAATTTTCTCTGTGTCCTCCGTGTCTCTGTGGTAAATCTGAAAAGGTACGTTCTATGGACTGCGATTGTTTTCAAACACCGTTTGGCATGTCGCGGCGGCATTTTATGCGGCATATGGCGGGGGCGGCGGCGCTGGTGGGGCCAGCGTTTGCGCTGACGCGCACGATGCGGGCGAATGCGAAGGAGCTGAGTAAGAACCATAAGTCGGCGATTTTGTTGTGGCTGGGTGGTGGGCCGCCGTCGATCGACATGTGGGACATGAAGCCGGGCGCGCCGACGGCGGGGCAGTTCAAGCCAATCTCGACGACCGGTGATTTTCAGATCTGCGAGTTGATGCCGTCGCTTGCGAAGCAAGGGAAGAACCTGGCGATCGTGCGGTCAATGAGCACGCGCGAGGCGGATCACAATCGCGGTCGGTATTACATGCACACGGCTTATGTGCCGAACCCGAATGTGGAGCACCCGAGCTACGGGTCGGTCATTGCGCACGAAATGGAGAAGGTCACCAAGGAGTTGGAGATTCCGCCGTTTGTGACGATCGGCGGGGCGAGCGAGGGGCCAGGCTTTTTGGGGATGACCTATGCGCCGTTTCAGGTCGATGCCAACGGGCGAATCAAGGACTCCGAGATGGGCGTTCCGGCGGCGCGGATGCGCGATCGGATGAAGTTGCTCGGCGCGCTAGAAAGTCGTTTTATCAGCGAGAAGCGCGGCTCGGCGGCCGAGGAACATGCCAAGATTCTGGGGAAGACGCACGAGCTTTTGACTAGCGAGCAGATGAAGGCGTTTCAAGTTCGTAGCGAGCCGAAGGACATGGTCGAGAAGTACGGCGACAACAACTTCGGCCGCGGGTGCTTGATGGCGCGGCGGCTGGTGGAGGTGGGCGTGCCGTTTGTCGAGGTGAACTCGGGCGGTTGGGACCTGCATCAGAACAATTTCACGTCGCTGGAGCGAAAGCTGCCGGAGCTCGACAAGGCGTTTGCGGCATTGCTCGAAGATTTACAGCAGCGGGGATTGCTCGAAAGCACGCTGGTGATGTGCATGGGCGAGTTTGGCCGAACGCCGCGGATCAATGGCACGGCGGGGCGCGACCACTTTGCCCGAGCGTGGAGCGTGGTGCTGGGTGGGGCGGCGGTGAAGGGTGGCCGGGCGATTGGGGCAACGAACGCGGATGGCACGAGCGTGGAAGGGGAATCGCACTCGTCGGAGGATTTGATGGCGTCGGTGTGTCATGCGCTCGGAATTTCGCTGAATAAAGAGTTTACGGCCAAGAACGGGCGGCCGATGAAGATTGCGGGTGGCGGGAAGGTGATTGAGGAGTTGTTTGCGTAGGAGCGCGTGGGGCAGACATTCTTGTCCGCCGG
>CAZJWY010000008.1:57410-59183 GCA_964549545.1 uncultured Planctomycetaceae bacterium
GGGGTGGATAAATTGCGCTAAGCCGCAAGCGGTGGGTTGGCTGTAGTGGGGGCTTTTAGATGGCAGACAGGAATGTCTGCCCCACGGGGGTATGGTACGCGGAGTTTGTTGCTACAATGGGGCGGTATGATAGATAACAACGAAAACCTGGCTCGCGTGACGTCCGTTCGTACAGAGATGGAAGGCGGCGTGATCGTGGCCGGCCTTGAGGACCGGGGGATCAAGGCGACGATGTCGGGGACGTTTACGACGAACTTTCGGGCGGAAGCGCCCGGGTGGGTCGAAATTCTTGTCGCGGAGCATGATCTGACTCGTGCTCAGGAAGCGCTCGTTGAAATTCATGACGAGAACGACCATATCGACTGGTCACAGGTTGATGTGGGGCAGCCGGAAGACGAGTGAGTCTGGATCAGGTTCAGGTGGTTGAGGGCTTGCTGTCGCTCGACCAGCGATGATTTCTGCTGTTCGTCGTTATTGAGCTTTTTGGCGGGAGATGCGGCGTTGCCGCCGCCGCTAAATCTCTTGTGCTCTTTTTACCCGGGATTTACGGCAAGATTGCTGCTCGCTGGGCGAATTGCGCTCAAATACAATGCAGGTACAGCCTTTTCGGCGGGACGGGTGATTCAGGGAGCCTATCGATATGGGCACGCTATTTCTGATTGCGGCGGTGGTGGGTGGCACGGTGCTGGTGTGTCAGTTCGCGCTGACCTTGCTGGGGCTGAGTCATGACAGTGGCGACGTGGGCCATCAGTTGGATGGCGACATGCAGGTGGACTCGCAGTGGAGCGACAGCGTACAAGGCGACCACGCGGGCGACGCGCACTCGGACCCTCACGACCATGCAAACAGCTCGCACATTTTCAGCGTGATTTCATTTCGCACGCTGGTGGCGGCGATCGCGTTTTTTGGCGTCAGCGGCAGGGCGGCTTTGAGTGCTGGATACGAACCGTCAACGTCGTTCATCCTGGCGGCGATCGTGGGCGTAGCGGCCATGTATGGGATGTATTGGTTGATGCAGGCGGTGGCGAGTTTGAATTCGTCTGGCAACGAGCGAATCGGCAATGCCGTAGGACGCGAGGCTACGGTTTATCTACGCATTCCGGCGGCTCGGGCGGGAGCGGGAAAGGTGCAGATGTCGCTGCAGAATCGAATTGTCGAGTATCAGGCGCTCACCGATGAAATCGAAGCACTGCAGAGCGGCGAGTCGGTGGAAGTAGTGGACGTGGCGGGGAGCGATACGGTGTATGTGCGGCGCATCGAGAAGCACGTTCAACAGCGGGAAACGGTTCAGTCTTAGCTGAGCTTACTAAGGGGAGATCAACATGACTTTGTTTGCAGCAGTAATGTCGATGGAAACGCTGGTCTGGCTGGCGATTTTGGCGGGCTTGGTCGCGATGGTGTTCTTCACCACGGTGATCTTGCTGAAGGCCAACTACAAGCGGTGCTCCAGCAACCAGGTTTTGGTGATCTTCGGCAAGACGGCGAAGGGCCAGGCGGCCAAGACGATTCATGGCGGGGCGGCGTTCGTTTGGCCGCTGATTCAGGACTACAGTTACCTGAGCTTGGAGCCGATTCAGATTGAGATTCCGCTGCGCGGCGCGCTGTCGATGGAAAATATCCGGGTCAACGTGCCAAGCGTGTTCACGGTCGCCATTGGTACGCAGCCGGATGTAATGACCAACGCGGCGATTCGATTGCTTGATCTGAATGTGATGGACATTCGCAAGCAGGCCGAGGAGATCATCTTCGGCCAGTTGCGGCAGGTGATCGCCT
>CAZJWY010000009.1:0-52867 GCA_964549545.1 uncultured Planctomycetaceae bacterium
ATGACATGATCCGAATGATGACATGATCCGAATGATGACATGATCCGAATGATGATAGCGGTCTCGATTTCTCTTGCGTCTATCGACCGTAGTTGAGTGCGGGGTTATATCCCACGCGTGAAGTGCAGGATGATGCAAGTATTTGCGGCGTGATTGGGCGGGCATCTCTTTGTAAGTCCCTGAAAAGGGCGACGGAATGTAGCCGGACCGGCACACGTGCAATCGGATGCGTTGTGACCGCCCGGGGAGACGCCGCTCATATGAGGCCGTGGGCGGGGGGCATGTGCGGATCAAAACTGACCGCGCTTCGTGCAGGCCGAATGGTATTGCGCCCCCAGCCGAAACGAAATAACGATAAATACATATCGACAAACGATAAACACCAGCTAAAATGAAGGCATCCCGCCAGGGGAAATCCGGGAAATCACATCAGGGAAATCCTGGTCCATCGTCGTGGCTCGATCGGCGAAGGCTTTCCAATCTCTTGCACGGTGGCGTTGGAGTGTTGGCCATGAAAAGAAGCTCGACCATATTTCTTCAGGTAGTCATTGTGCTCATCGGCGTTACTGCCCTTGCTCTCCTGCTGTGGGAACCTCACGTCGAGGGCAGAAACAAGGGCGCCACGCTCTTTGAAATCTACTTCCAAGATCCACTCCTGGCGCTTGTGTATGCGGGCTCTGTACCGTTCTTCATTGCACTCTATCAGGCGTTCCAGGTGTTGGGATACGTCGGACGAAATAAAGTATTCTCACCGGAAGTCGTGAAAGCTCTGCGGACTATAAAATATTGCGCGCTCGCCATCATTGGTTTTGTTGTGGTAGAGGAAATCTTCATCTTGTTGATGAACAACGGTGACAATGACAATCCTGGAGCCCCGATTTTTATGGGCGTCCTCATTATTTTCCCTTCGATCGTCGTCGCCACCGCGGCGGCGATGTTTGAACGGATCTTGCAAAGTGCCGTGGATCTGAAATCCGAGCATGACTTAACGGTGTGACGAGACCCGCATGGCCATCATCATTAACATTGACGTCATGTTGGCAAAAAGAAAAATGAGCGTCACCGAGCTTGCCGAGAAAGTCGGCATCACGATGGCCAACATTTCCATCTTGAAAAACGGCAAGGCCAAGGCGATTCGGCTATCCACGCTGGAAGCGATTTGCAAAGCGCTTGAATGCCAGCCTGGAGATATTTTGGAATACAAAAGTGGGGATTGCTGCTGAGGTGCGACATAGCCGAGGGGGAATATTTTGAAGTGGGTTATGTTTTGAGTGGGGGGAAAGCGAGTTGGTGGGGGATTCGGCCTGGGGGCCGACGCTAAATTTTTTTGTTGGAAAATGTGGTCTGAGGCCGCGTTATGAATCGGGGATTGCCTGCTGCGTGGAAGCCGACGAAAGCTCAACTGCTGGCAGCGTCTACGAAGCGCGTGCCGGATCTGGTGGCGAAAGACCTGATCGTGCTGTTCGCTGGGATTAACCCTGGCCTGTATACGGCCGCGATTGGTCGCCACTTTGGGCGGCCTGGGAACCGCTTCTGGCCTGCTCTGTACGATGGCGGCTTCACTCCGCGGCTCTTTTCGCCGTTCGAGAGCGAGTTGCTCCTCGACTACAAATACGGGATCACCAACGTCGTCGAGCGCCCCACGGCTCGGGCGGATGAACTTACGAACGATGAGCTTCGCGCGGGCGGGCGGCGTCTGGCGGCTAAAGTAAAGCGTTGGGGGCCGACGGTGGTCGCGTTCGTGGGGATTGGTCCCTATCGCATCATTTCGGGCGTCAAAGACGCCGGGGTAGGTCTGCAAAAGGATCTATTCGGCGGTAGTTATGCTTGGGTGCTGCCGAATCCGAGCGGGCTGAACGCTCATTATCAGCCGGCTGCGCTGGCGGAGCTGTTTGGGGAGCTTCGGCGGTGGGCGGTGGCGGAGCATAAGCGGCGGGGGCGTGGGGAAGCTTGAGCTGCATTTGCTGCTGTCAGGCTGAAGCCTGACCTACGGTGGGGGTTGGGGGCGGTTGGTGGGAGGTTCGGTCTGGCGACCGACGCTAAGACGGGTTGGGGGAGAGTGAGGCGATGTCAGGCTGAAGCCTGACCTACGGGAAGTGGGCGGCATATCTTTTGCTCTTTTTGGGAGCTTGTTGCTCGGCCGGTCAAAGTGTCTTGGCTAGAACGCTTCAAGGCACGCTTACCCTGCCTCTTCCTAAGGAAGAGGCGAAATAGATAGGAGACAAAAAGATGTTGAGGATTGCCCGTGTGTCGTTCGTGGTTGCCGGTGTCGTGGGAGTCATGTTGGTCGCGACGGGGCTAGCGATAGCTCAGGAGAATGCGAATTCGGGGGCGGCGACGTCACCACAAGATGCAGGTGCTATCGGCGCAGGATCGAATTCACCGAGTTCGGCGACAAATCCACCGGATCTCCCGCCGGCGACCGGCACATCGACTCCTCAACAAGCGGCAGCGCCAGTGATTGATCCGCAGGCGGCTGCGCAGAACGCGGGGCAAGACCAATCGCCGGCGAGTGGCGTCGGCCAAGACTTTCCTGCTCCGCAGCGCGATGAATCGGCAGCGGGCGCGCGTCGAAACGAGAAGGCAAGCCTGGGAGTGAATGTGGTCTCGAGCAACGACGGGCAAGGAGTGATCGTGTCGCGAGTTCGGCCGGGAACGCCGGCCGATCGAATGGGGTTGCAACCGCGGGATCGGATTTTGAGCTTGAACGGTCAACCGGTGGTGGCGGTGGATGAATTCATTGCGGCGATTCGCGGGTTGAATGTGGGAGAGGAAGCTCAGTTGTCGATTGAACGGGGAGGAGAAGCACAGAATATAGTAGGACGCCTGGAAGCGTTGCGCGAGGCGATTGCGGCAGGCGACGGGCCGGTGCGCAATCTGGCCGAGCGGACGCGTGGGATTCTTGGTCGTGAGCGTGGTGAGCGAGCTTCGGTCGAAGCGGGGCCAGTGGGAGTGAATGTGCAGACGGGGTATGAGGATCCGGGGCTAAGCGTGGCCGTGGGGTCGCGCGATGTGGATGCTCGGATTACTCGGCTCGAGCAGCAGATCGAGCGGTTGACGCAGGAGATTCAGCAGTTGCGAAATAGCAGGGGTTCGCAGGAGCCAGAGTCGCAGCCGGGAAGTAGCTTGCCGCCGGCTAGTCGGTAGCTGCGGAGAGGGCTGTGTTTCTGAATTCTGGGGAATTCCGCTACGCTTGAAGCGTGTCGTCGTGTTCGCGGTGTCGTCGTGGTAGACTGCTGCGTATGACTACCGCACTTGTGATTGTTGATATTCAGAACGATTATTTTGCCGGCGGGCGGATGCCGCTGGTGGGCATCGAGCAGGCGACGGAGAATGCGCGCAAGTTGCTCGAACTGTTTCGCAACGAGGGGAAGCCGACGTTTCATATTCAGCACACGTGGGACGATCCGACGGCCCCATTCTTCGTGACGGGAACGCCGGGGGCGGCGATTCATGAGTCGGTCGCGCCGCGGGCGGGTGAGACGGTGGTGGTGAAGCACTTTCCGAATAGCTTTCGCGAGTCATCGCTGCTGGAAGGGCTGCGCAAGGCGGGGGCGGAGAAGCTGATGATCTGCGGGGCGATGAGCCACATGTGCATCGACGCCACAACGCGGGCAGCGGCTGATATGGGATATGCGTGTGCGGTGGCGCATGATGCTTGTGCGACGCGAGACGTCGAGTTCGAGGAGAAGCGGGTGGCGGCGGCCGATGTCCATGCGGCTTATATGTCGGCCCTGGGGTTTGCTTATGCGAGGGTAATGTCGACGGTGGATGCGCTGAAGTCGTTGCGGTGAGCCAGTTTGCGGCATGCTCTCCAGTTGCTCAGACGTCGCTGGCGGAGCACGTCGAGATATTGTGGTTGCTTGACTTTTGCGGAAACCAGTCGTTACGATGCGGGCCGCGTTCTTTACGGCGAGCCGGGCGCCGTGTGACAGCTTCTCGTTGACACGTTCTGGTTGGGGAAGTTGCGTGCTGGCTCGGAGGCGTTTGAGCAAGCGGGCTGTTGTTTCACAGGCGTTTCAGTATGTTGCGCGCGGCGGGCGCGCTTCGCTTTTCTGAAAGGAATGTGCTAATGAAGACGTTGCGTGTGGTAAGTGCGTTGAGTGTTTTAGCTCTCTTCTTCTGCGCGACGAATGTAGTGGGGCAAACGCCCGACTCGCTTTTTCTGGGAACGCGCTGGGATCTACCGGGACCAGATACGGCTGCGAAGGCGCCGGTGATGGGTGGCACGTTTGGTCCAGGCAAAGCGGACTGGAGCATCATGGGCGCGGGGATTGCTCCCAATACAGACAACCATCCGGGCGTATCGCTTAACTTCGACATGCTGCTGCCGACTGAGCCGGCCGGCACGGCTGCGGCTCTCTTTCTGCAAGCATTGCAGATTTGGGAGGCAGCGTCGGTGACGCCGGGGCAACCAGGCTCTGGAATTACATTCTTGCCCATGGTGCCGGACGGCGATGGATATGTGGGGCAAGGAGCGCCAGAGGCTGGCAACCCGGGCGACGGCCGCGACGGCGATATTCGGGCCGGCGTGTTTCCATTTCCGAATATGGTGCCGAGTACGCAACCGGCATTCGATGTGATCGCGCACGGATTCTATCCGGATACGGATGCACAGAAGCTGTTCTACGCGGCGAATGCGAGCATCGGAGGCGACGTCCACTTCCGGCCACACGTATCGATCTTGGAGACTGGTGTGGATTGGATCAACTGGCAGCTAGGTGATCCTGCGCCGGCTGCTGGTGAAGTCGACCTGCTAACCGTAATGCTGCACGAGATCGGCCACGCGATTGGACTGGGCCACAATCTGGCTCCCGATCCACAAAACCCGGATGTGATGGTGCCAGCCGATCCGACATCGGTAATGGTGCCGGTGTACCCTGGCGTGCGTCAGGCGCCGAGTGCTTCGGATACCGCGAATGTGCGGTTGCTGTATAGCGTGACTGTGGTGGTGCCGGAACCAGCGACGGGGGTAATGGCGATGATGCTGCTTGGCGTTGCGGCTAGCTTGGGCCGGCGGCGGCGATTGGATCGCTGAAGCGGAGAATCACAGACTGAAGTCCGTGCTACGAGATGGGGGCTGGTTTGATTTTGCCGTCGATGAGGCAGCTGACGTTGACGTCGCCGAGGACGTTGATGGTGGTGCGGCAGCGGTCGAGGAACCAATCGACGGTGAGCAAGAGGGCGATGTACTCGAGCGGCAGGCCGACGGCGGAGAAGACGAGGGTCATGGTGACGAGGCCGGCCTCGGGGATGCCGGCGGCGCCGACCGAGGCGATGATCGACGTGAGGATGATCAGCAGTTGCTGAGTCAGCGTGAGATGTTGGCCGATCATTTGGGCGATGAAGAGGGCGGCCATGGCTTCGTAGAGGGCGGTGCCGTCGTTGTTGAAGTTGGCGCCGACGAGGGCGCCCATGCTGGCCGACTTTTCGCGGAGGCCAACTTTCTCGGTGAGGCATTGGTAGGTGACCGGCATGGTGGCGGTCGAGCTGCCGGTGGAGAACGCCATGAGGAGAGCGTCGCGCATGCCGCGGAGAACATCGCGCGGAGGGACCCAAGTGAAGAACTTGATCCGGAGCAGATACCAGGTTGCTTGCAGGGCGAGAGCCAAGAGGACCGCGAAGACGAAGACGCCCATCGACTTGAGCGGCTCGAAGCCTTCGGTGCCGATCACTTTGGCGACGATCGCGAAGACGCCAAGGGGCACGAGTTGGATGATCCAATGGAGGACGACGAGGAGGACTTCGTAAGCGACTTCGACGCAGTGCTGCACATTGTCGATTTGTTTATTGCGCACGCTGCGCAGCGCGATGCCGAAGGCGACGGCGATGAGAATGACGCCGATGATGTTTTGCTTGTCGCCGAGCGGGCCGAGGATGCTCTTGGGAATGTTTTGGGCAAGTAGCTCGCCGGGGGAAAGCTGCTTGACGTCGCCATGGTCGGCGATTTTTTCGGGGAGCTTCAGCTTCGACCAGGTTCCGGGGCGGATAACATTGGCGACGAGCATGCCGATCAGGATCGCCACGATGGTGTTGAGCAGAAGCAAGCCGGCGAGGCGGCCGGCGGTTTTGCCGGAGACGTCGGTCGTCATGAGGACGTGAATGACGGCGATCAGAATGAGGGGTGGGGCGAGCGCGCCGAGGAGCTGCAAAATGACTTTGCTGGGGAACTCGAAGATAACGGCGTTCGGCCCAAGGAGAAGGCCGGTGATGAGGCCGAGCACGAGGGCGATGAGGATGCGAACATAGAGGGGCAAGGTGTTCCAACGGGCGAGCCAACCTTGCGGAGCGGGTTTTTCGCTGGTGTTGATTGCGATCACGCTTGGTGCTTCCGATACGAGGGCATGTAGGAAGTGAGGGACGAAGGATTGTCGTGAGAAGGTGTCTTAAAATTCCCCCTCCTCTCCCTTTGGGAGAAGGTTGGGATGAGGGAGAATAGCGGGAAATCAAGACACCCTCACCCTGCCCTCCCCCGGAGGGAGAGGGTTTCAAGGCAGCTTTCGCTATTTCAAAACACGTTCTGAGAGCCAGTCTCGCTGGTGAAGGGGAAGTTTGCTAGAGCGCTGGTTGGTTGGTGGGGGGATTGGGGTTGGACTGGTGGAGATTCGGCCTGGCGGCCGACGCTAATGTGCGCGGAGTTTGGTGTGAGGTAGGTGCTGTTTGAGGTTTTCTGAATTCTGGAGAATTCAGCTACGATTGAAGTCGGCCAGTGCGGCCGAGGAGGTTGGCGACGGTGGCGATTAGTTCTTGCGCCTCGACAGGCTTGGCGAGATGGACCTGGTAGCCGGCGAGCATGGCGCGGGTGCGGTCTTCGGAGCGGGCGAAGGCGGTGAGGGCGACGGCAGGAGTTTTGCCGCCCTGCTCTTCGGATAAGGAACGGACCGAGCGGATGAATTGGTAGCCGTCTTTGGTCGGCATGCCAATGTCGCTGAGGACGAGGTCTGGGCGCTCTGTTTTGAGAAGTTCGAGACCACGATCGACGCAGTCTGCGTCGAGCACGGTGGCGCCGCGTTCGGTGAGCAAGCGCTTCACCAAGCCGCGGGCATCGGCTTCGTCGTCGACAACGAGGATTTTTTTGCCGCTCAGGGAGAGCTGTTCGAAATCGTCTGGAGGCGCGTCGTCTGGTGATGACGGCTGTTGCCGCTCGCTGGGCTTGCGGCGGACGACGGCGAGCGGGAGGACAATGGTAAAGGTCGCGCCTTGGTCTTCGCCGGGGCTCTTGGCGAAGATTTGCCCGCCGTGCAGGTCGACTAGCTGTTTGACAATGGCGAGGCCGAGGCCGAGGCCGCCCTGGCGGCGGGTGGTGGAGGAATCTGCCTGGCGGAAGCGATCGAAGACATGCGGGAGAAAATCGGGGGAGATTCCCTGACCGGTATCGCTGACCGTGATTTCGATATGCGAGTTGATCCGCTCGAGGAGGACCTCGATTTTTCCGCCTTTGGGCGTGAACTTGATAGCGTTGCTGAGCAGATTCCAGACGATTTGCTGCAGACGGCTGGGGTCGCCCGAGATGGGGCCGGCGAGTGGATCGAGAACCTTGTGCAGATGGATTTGCTTCAGCTCGGCGGAGGGGCGGAGGGAATCGATGGCGGCAGCGATGACGGGCGCTACGTCGACTGTTTGCACATCGAGGCGAACTTTGCCAGAGATGATGCGGCTCATATCGAGCAGATCGGCGATGAGCTGGGTTTGAATGCGGGCATTGCGCTCGATGACCGCGAGGCCTTCTTCGAGCGTTTCAGCGGAAGGCTCGCTTTGTTGGAGAAGCTGAGACCAGCCGAGGATGGCGCTGAGAGGAGTGCGCAGCTCATGGGAGAGCGTGGCGAGGAACTCGTCTTTCATGCGGCCGATGCGCTCGGCCTCGGTGCGAGCGGCGCGCTCGGCGGACAGCAACTCTTCGCGATCGTCGGCGAGGCGGCGCTGGTCGGTGACGTCGGTATTGGTGCCGAACCACATGGTGATGTGGCCAGCGCCGTCGCGGATGGGCATTGCGCGGGAGAGGTGCCAGCGAAACGCGCCGTCGTGACGACGAATCGGAAACGTATCTTCCCAGTGATCGCCGTTGGCGAGTGCTTTTTTCCATTTTTCACGAACGCGAGGCAGCTCGACCGGATCGAGGACAGATTCCCAGTCCCAGCCCATTTGCGTGTCGGAGGTCATGCCGGTGTACTCGAACCAACGATCGTTGTGCCAGAACAATTCGCCGTTGGGCCGGGCCATCCAGGCAAGCTGGGGGATAGAATTGGCGAGTTGTTGAAAGCGGTTGGCGGTGTCTCGGAGCTCGCGTTGCAGCTTGGAATTTTCCAGGGCGACGCTGGCATGACCAGCGATGCCAACAACGATGCGTTCGCAACGAGCGTTGAACACGCCGGGCTCGGGATGGCCGAAAAAAAGGCCTCCCAGGACCTCGCCGGAGCGGGCCACGACCGGAACAGCGAGATAGCTACGAACGGAGAGATGGCCGCGGGGCATGCCGTGGTAAGGAGCGTTTTGCCCGTAGCGCGGGTCTTGGGTAATATCGTCGCTGCGGACGACGCCGGCGCCGACGAACGTGGGAGCGAACACAGCTGTGTTGCGGGGCATGGGGAATTTCGCGAATTGTTCGCGTGACGCGCCGGACAACGTGTAAAGGGTGTACGACTCGCCCGAGTCGTCCAAGGTATTGTAGAAGAATGAGCCGAACTGCGCGCCGCTGAGCTCGGTGGCGGCGTCGGTAATCAGTTGTACGATGGCGTGGGCATCGCGCTGGACGGCCATCGAGACGCCGAGCTGGTAGAGTCGCTCGCGCTCTTTCAAGAGTTGCTTCCGCTCGGAAATATCACGAGCGATTTTCGAGGCGCCGATGACGCGGCCCGCGGAATCTTTGATGGGCGAGATCGTGACGGAAACATCGATCAGTCGGCCGTCTTTGCGGCGGCGAATCGTCTCGAAGTGGTCGACGCGCTTGTCCTGGCGAAGTTGAGCCAGAATCTGGGCTTCTTCCTCGGGGCGATCAGGTGGAAGAAGGGTTTGAATCGGCTGGCCGATCATTTCGTCGGCCGTGTAGCCGAAGATGCGCTCGGCGGCCGCGTTCCAACTCAGAACGATGCCGTCGAGGTTTTTGCTGACGATCGCATCGTCGGAAGTTGCTACGATCGAGGCGAGGCGAGCTTGCAGTTCGTCTTGTTGCATAGTTCGCCGCCAACGCCGATCCGACACATCGCGGTGTTAAACAAGAGGTTCACGTATCCAAGCAGAAGCGCGCGAAGGCACGATAAATCTGTGGACTGCCATAACGGAACGTGGTTCCGTATTCAATCTAACTGCGGGTTAGACTGCCGCCAATGGTTTTGAATCGTTCAGGTTGATTCAATTGAGATCACCAACGCGGCTGGCACCGATTGATTGTTTATTGCTTTCATCTGGCGGACTGGGTTAGACAATATGCACGAAGCTAGGCAAATGTTGGTATTTACACGGCTTACGCGACAAAAGTTATTGCGGCGGCAAGCTGGATGGCGGAACTGAGGGAACAGGCGCCGTGGCGGGCGGGGCGGGCGGCTGCGCAATCGAAAGACGATCGATTACCTGGTGGACACCTACCGTATCGTTGGCAAGCGTGACGGCCGTGCGACGCGCGGTTTCGTTGGGAACGGTACCGGTGAGGGTAACCACATTCTCATCCTGAACAGTAATTTCAATCGGGGCGGCGGCAAGTGCTTTGTCCCAATGGAAGCGGGCGTAGACGCGGCCTTGGACGCTAAGCTCGTCGACCGATTTGCGGAATTCGGCCCAGGTTTTCCGAATTTTGTCGCCCAACTTCGTTAGGCCGCGATCGACCGATTCGCCGACGCGTTCGCCAACACTTTGGCTAGGGGGAGGAGCTTCCACCGTTGCAGCAGGTTCGGCAGCTAGCGATTGGGACAATAATAAAGAGGGGGTGGCGATAGCGAACAAAATGAGCGCGCGCATGGTCGCTCCTTTAGCTTTCATTTTGAGGGAAATACAAATGGTTTGGACGGAGAGCCACTAATGCAAGTTATAGGCCAAACGGGTGTAGACGAGTTTACGGGGTTTCTTGTGGAATTGTTGGGATGTGTTGGTTGAGAATAGGTTTATGATTTAGGGCTGGTAGGTTGAAATTCGGCCTGGCGGCCGACGCTAAGATGTTGAAGGGGGCTTGAGTGTTTGCGGGAATGAACCTCGCTTACGGGTTGGTTGTCATGGGTAACGTGAATCATAGTATCGAAAGAGCGGCTTATGGCCGCTCGTTTCCGGGGCTTTTTTGAGAAATCGAATGTCAAGTGAATCGAACGTGGCGACGGCGACGGACACGCGCACGACGGTTGAGCAATCCACCGTGATTGCCATCCTGGCGGCACTCAGCTTGTCGCACTTGCTGAACGACGTGATGCAGTCGCTGTTGCCGGCTGTGTACCCGCTGTTCAAGGAAAAGTACGCGCTGAGCTTCTTTCAGATTGGGATGATTACGTTCGCGTTTCAAGTGACGGCCTCGCTGTTGCAACCGCTCGTGGGGCTCTATACCGACCGCCGGCCTTGGCCCTATACCCTGCTCTGCGGCACGCTGTTCACACTGCTTGGTCTGCTGGGGCTGGCGATGGCGGGCAGCTTTGTGACGATCTTGCTTGCCGCGGCCTTGGTGGGAGTTGGCTCTTCGGTATTTCACCCAGAGGCTTCGCGGGTTGCCCGGTTGGCGTCGGGTGGTCGTTATGGTTTCGCGCAATCGCTGTTTCAAGTCGGCGGCAATACGGGAACGGCCATCGGGCCGCTGCTGGCTGCATTCATCGTGATGCCGCGCGGGCAGGCGAGCATAGGCTGGTTCTCGGTGGGCGCGATCGTCGCCTCGGGATTACTGGCTTTTGTGGGACGTTGGTACCATCGCCATCTGACTTTTCGTCGAGCGAATCCGCAGCCGAATCGGCATGTGGTGGCATCGCCACTTTCTCCTGGCCGAGTGAAAGCCTCGATTGCGATTCTGCTCTCGCTGGTGTTTTCGAAGTACATCTATCTCGCCAGCCTGACGAGCTATTACACGTTTTACTTGATCCACCACTTCGAAGTGTCGGTCCGGGACGCGCAATTGTATCTGTTTATATTTCTGGGTGCCGTGGCCGCCGGAACTTTGGGCGGCGGGCCGGTCGGCGACAAGCTTGGATTCAAAACCGTGATCTGGTTTTCGATTTTGGGCGTGTTGCCGTTCACGCTCCTTCTGCCGCATATGAATTTGTTTTGGACGGCCGTGCTGACAGTACCGATCGGGTTGATCCTCGCCTCGGCGTTTTCGGCGATCATCGTCTACGCGCAGGAGCTGCTGCCGAGCCGCGTCGGGTTGGTGGCTGGGATGTTTTTCGGCTTCGCGTTTGGCATGGCGGGGATTGGAGCGGCGGTGCTGGGATGGCTGGCAGATCATTATGGAATCGAAGCGGTTTACCAGGTGTGCGCGTTCCTGCCGTTGATGGGGTTGCTCACGTATTTCCTGCCGAATTTGGAGCACAGTGGCGCGCGAAAGAACCCTGAAGCGCATCTGGCGTCTCCGGAGTTGGATGCATAAGAGAGGTAGGGTATTGATAGGAGGCGCGGCGTGAACGCCGCCGCTAAATCGCTGTCTGCTTCGCTTGGATTGCGACGTGCTAGTCGTTCGAGCTACGGGGAGTCGGGCTTTTCTTGCAGCGATTCGTAGATGGGGCGGTTGGCGAAGAGCGTCGGGACGAGCATGGCCGTAAAGCAGGCGGCGAGCATGGGGAGGAGCATCGTGAAGCTGCCGGTCATCTCGATGATGAGCGCGATGCCGGTGATGGGCGCGCGGACGACAGCGGTGAAGAAGGCGGCCATGCCGACGACGGCAAACGCCTCGGCGGGCATGTTCACATTGGAGAAGAGCTGATGACAGCCGGCGCCGAATAGTAAGCCGAATTGAGCGCCGACGGCGAGCATCGGGGCGAACAGGCCGCCGGGTGTGCGGGCAGCGTAGGAGATGGGCCCGAGTGCGAAACGGATCGCAAGAATGGCGACGAGTAGTTGGAGGGAAAACGTATTGGCAAGGGTGAGCTGAGTGAGCGCTTCGCCGCCGCCGACGACTCTAGGGGCGAAACAAGCTAAGAGTCCGACGACGGCCCCGACTGCGCCGGCCTTCCACTCAACCGGCCAACGGTCGAGGCGATTGAAACCGCGAATGGCAGCCAGGAGCGTTTGGTTGTAGAAGATGCCGAGCAGGCCCGCAAAGATTCCGAAGGCGAAGAAAAGGATTCGTGCCTTCGTATCGGGATAAGGAAGCGCGGCGATTTGAAACTCGGGATCATTGCCGAGCATGAGCCGGGCGACGGCCATCGCGGTGGCCGAAGCGCCGAGAGCCGCGATGGCGATGCGGGTTTCGAAGCGGCGGACCAGCTCTTCGAGGACGAAGATCGCGCCGGCGATGGGAGCGTTGAAGGCCGTGGCGAGCCCCGCGCCCGCGCCGGCGGCCATCAGCACGCGGCAGTCGCGCCAGTTGCGACGAAAGAGCTTGCCGCACCAATGGGCCAGCGTCGCGCCAATCTGCACGCTAGGCCCTTCGCGACCGAGCGCCAGGCCGGCGCCGATAGCCAACACGCCGCCGATGAACTTGATGGGAATCAGCACGAAGGAAGCGGGCGGGAGCTTTTCGTTGAGGACTGCTTCGACATGGGGAATTCCACTGCCGGCGGCATGGGGTGAAAAGCGGCGGACGAGCCAGGCGGCAACCGTGGCCGCCGCGGCGCAGGCGGCGACGACAACCGCGTAGCCAACCGGGCCCAGATCGGTCGCCCGGGCGACGATCGCGTCACGGGCATGGTCAGCACGATCGAGACAGAGGCGAAAGAGAGCGCCGACGAAACCGGTGGCCGCACCGGCCGCGAGCGAAACGAGGCCGAGGATGAGGATGCCGTCGTGGTCGTTGTCGGCGGTTTCGTTATCCATTTTCGATTGAAAGCGTCCGCGGATTTCGTAGATGGGCGCAGAGAGGCCGTTCATCTGGTCGTGGGCAGTACATCAAGAGGTTGCTTCAAGAGAATGTCATTCCTTCTCAGATTCAAGGAATAGCCACGAAAAACACGAAAATGCGCGAAAAAGCTTTGGCGGCTGGTGGTAGTTTTCGTGGCTAGTGGTCTGTCAGTGGTGAATTGATGGGTGTAGCTGGACTCGCAAGAGTCCGGCCCATACGGTCAGGACCGAATTCTTGCGAATTCAGCTACCATCAAATCAGAACTGACAGACCACTAGTTTATCAGTTGGACGTGAGTGTTTAGCAGGAAAGAAGATTAGTCATTGCAAATTTGTGATTTGTCATTGGCGAATTCGGATATGGCCAATGACAAATCACAACTCCCCTTCCACGCCTCCATAACGCCTCTTTGGCTGCCATCTGCCAGCACCGATTTGGTAAACTTTTCCGACTGGGTTCACCTTGCGAATCAGATAGTTACTGCCCGATGGAGGGGTCGCAACGCTGCCTGCACGTGAAACCTACCGTCCTTTTGTAGTGATTCTGCGGACGAGGGCTGTTTGTGCCGTCGATGGGTATCTCGGGGCATTCTAGTTGCGCCGAAAATCATGCGCGTAACGAAGATGCCTCGCCTACCAACAATTCCGCCGGCGACGTCCGGTGGGCCTACCAGGAAACCTTTCGCGGGCACGCTGAGCGCCAACCGGGCGACACACGACTCGGCGACGAGCCGCAATCAGGCAAGGAGAACTCACGGATGAAAATTCGTCTGCCATGGATTCGAGTGACCGCGGCGGCGGTCCTTATGGCGGGGGTCGGCGCGTATGAAGCCGCCGCTCAGTATGTGCCCTATCGTCCCGTTCAGCAGCAAGCCGCTCCGGCGGCCACCGCGCCGCAGCAGGCGCAAGTGCCGGTCGTTGCAGCGCCGCCCGCTCAGGCCCCGGCAAGTCAACTGCCGTATTACACGGCCTATCGCACTCAGCCGGCCGCGCCGAGCGCTAATTATCGCACACCGACCGCGAACTACGGTTCGCCGACCGGTGCTCAGTATACGCAGCCAACCGCTGCTTATCCGCAGTATCCGCAGACCGGCAGCCAGTATCCGGCCAGCTATGGTGCGTATCCGTACGTCGCTCAACAGCCGACGTCGGAGGCGCTTCCGGCTCCGAAGGAAATGAGCGTCACGACCCAGCCGGCAAATGTAGCGCCGGCTGGTAATATGCCTGCTGGCTACCCGAACGTGGGCGGTCCCGCGGCAGGCGCTTGTGGCTGCAACGCGGCCAACTACGGCGCGGGCGATTACTACACCGCGCCCGGCTGTGGCTGCGGCGCCACGGGCGGTTACCCGAACTGCGGCGTCTGCAATAGCTGCGAAGACTGCGGTTGCGACAACCAATGGTTCGGTGGTGTCTATGCGCTGGGCATGACGCGCACAAACGCGACGCCGATCAAGCTCACGACTGAAATTCCAGGCGGCTCGTCGTATCCTTATTACCCGACCGCCGGCGATACGGTACTCACAACGCGTGATGCTGATTACGGCTGGGCTCCTGGCGTCGAAGTGCGCCTGGGCAGCACGTTTACCATTGGTGAATCGTGCAATGCGTGCCAAAGCACCTGCGGCTACAACACGAGCTGCGGTTGCAACTCGTGCGCTCCGCAGCAGATGTACGCTTGGGAAGTCGCGTGGTGGGGTCTCGACAACGATTCGTCGACTCAACGAGTTGATTACATGCCTGGTAACCCTATGGCTGGCATGAAAAACTTCTATGGTCTGGCATACAATGGTATGCCAGTAAACAACTACTATGGATATCCCATCACGGCCAACGGTCAGGCTGGCTATCCAACGGTAGAGTGGCAACGCGTTCGCACCGACTTCAAGGTGCAGAATCTTGAACTCAACATCATTCGCTTTCCGCTAACTTGCGGCAGCACATGTAGCAGCGGTGGATGTGGCGGGTATGATGCCTGTGGTTGCAACTCGTGTGGCTGCAACGATAGCTGTGGCCTGGGCTTCTCGATGTATGGATCGTGCGGTGTGCGGTACTTCCACATCGACGACGACTTTCTGTACGGAACCTACGCCAACGCCACCGAGTTGAACTACGACGTACAAGTCGAGAACAGCCTCATTGGTCCACAGGTTGGTTGGACGACCGACTATTGCTGTGGCCGCTGGAATCTGTTCTGCAATTCGACGTTCGGTATCTTCAACAACCACATGAGCGTTTGGCAGGGCATGTATAGCGATAGCGGCGCCTATGCTCAGTACAATTCCAATGGCTCACCATCGGACTTCAATGTGAAGTCGAACAAAAACTCGGTGGCGTTCCTTGGTGAACTGCGAGTGGGTACCGCTTACGACATCACCTGCAACTGGCGTGCGGTCGTGGCCTACCGGGCAGTCGCGATCACCGGCCTGGCGACCTCGTTCGACCAGATGCCGAATGACTACTCCGATTCGGCCTACGTAGGCATCATCGATTCGGATAACTCGATGATTATCCACGGTATTCAGACCGGTGTTGAGTGCCGGTACTAGGAAGGCTGTCGGCTGTCAGCTATCGACTGTTAGCCAAGGCAGTTTGATGTAAGATTTCCTCGGTCGGTGGGGCTTGTCCTGCCGGCCGAGGTTTTTTGTTTGAGATGATTCAAAAATAACTTCGGCAGATGGGATTCACCACGGAGACACGGAGGACACAGCGAAGACAAAGAAGAATGGATTGGTCATTGGTAATTGAAAATTTGTCATTGGCCAATTCGGAAATGGCCAATGACAAATGACAAATTTGCAATGACCAATTTCTTCTCTGTGTCCTCCGTGTCTCCGTGGTTATTCTGGAAATCGGAAAGTTATTTTGAGTCGTTCCTTAGGGAGTTTGGCTCCATGGATAGAGGAGTTGGGTAGTGATTTCGTTTTGGAAGCCATCAGCGGAGAAGCTACAACAGCTTGTTGCCAAGCAAGCGAAGTTGGAATTCACTTATCCGGGCGTGGGCGGCACAGCCGAGGGTGGCGCTGTCCCTGGCGGATATACAGTGGACCACACGCGCGTGAAACTTGGGCGCGAAGCGGCTATTTTCAAGCGAGGCCGAGCCGCGTTGGAGGGGTGGAAGCAATTCGATTTGGGTTGGTTGCAGGCGTTTCCCAACGATACGCCGATTCGGACAGGAGAGACGGTGATTGTATTGGCCCGCGTATTTGGTTTGTGGTGGACGAACGCGGCGCGGATTGTAGATACGATCGACGAGACGACCGAGCTGGTGGCACGTTTTGGGTTTGCTTACGGCACGCTGCCCGATCATGCGGAGCGCGGTGAGGAGCGATTTCTCATCGAGTGGGATCGCGAGAGCGATCAAGTGTGGTACGACATTCGAGCGTTTTCGCAGCCGCGGCATATTTTGACTCGGCTCGGTCGATGGCAAGCGCGGGCGATGCAATTGCGATTCGGGCGCGAGTCGGCGGCGGCAATGCAGGCGAGTGCGCGAGGGTAGCACGGGAGAGGCCACACCGCTATATAGCCGCCCCATCCTAGGGCAGTAGTTTGCGATCAAAGCGTCACGCAAATCTCAATCTAAATGACGTCCTGCAAAATGCCCAAGCTATGTTTTCAGCCTATTCTGTTGCTGGCTGAGCAAGCCAAGCTTTAGCCGCTTCGATGTCGCTGGCGTCGAAGTACTTGATCTTGGCCATCGTGAAGGGCTTGCAGACGGTGGCCATCCATTTCTCCCAGGCTCTCTCGCCGACCAAGGCGATGCGTTGGATCTTGGTGCAGTGAGTGGTGGAGAACTTGATGTCGTCCCACAGCGCCTTGGCGTCCCAGCCGTGAAAGTCGTGAAACTGGGCCAGGACGTTCACTTTGCCGTCTTTGGCGACCTCGGCGTCGACGAGCGGGACGAATTTTTTGTAGTCCTCATCGTGGAGGGTTCCACTCATTTTGAAACCGACGGTATGGGCGGGAAGGCCGGTAAGTTGCTCGATCATGATTTGGTCCTCCAATTCTAAAGGGGTGCAGAGCGCAGCTTACGCTAAGCCCATACGCGTGAAAAGTCCCTGACGGATCAATCGGCTGCAAGTCGTGCCGGTCGTCGAATCTGCATGGGAACGCTACTATTTTATTTATGGGCGACCTTGCTGGAAAAACGGTGTTGATTGATCAATGGATTCGCGAGCAGGCGATTCCATTTGACTTGGAATCTCCCAATTTGTTGAACGCGGCGATCGATCGGCTAGTCGTAGCATTGGGCGATTCGGTGGAGCTAGTCGGGTTGGGCGAGCCGATGCACGGGGCTGCGGAGCTTCTTGCCTTTCGCAATCGGCTGTTTCAACGGCTAGTCGAAGCGCATGGCTTTCGGTCGATCGCGGTGGAAAGCAGCTTTCCGCGCGGGCGGATCACCAATGATTATGTGTGTGGCGTAAAAGCAGGACCAGCTTCGTACGATGAAGTAAAAGAGCATGGCTTCAGCCATGGCTTCGGGCAAGCGGCGGCTAACCGAGAGTTGGTCGAGTGGATGCGTTCCTGCAACGAGAATTCGACCTATAGCGCCCCGCTCCGGTTCTATGGATTTGACAGTCCGACGGAGATGATGTGGACCGATAGTCCGCGGCGGTTGATCGAGTTCGTACTGGATTACCTAGCGTCCAAAGGCGACTACGATGAACCACGGCGGCAACGAATTGAAGAGCTACTGGGCAGTGACGCCGAGTGGGAGAATCAAGAGGCTGCGTTTGAGCCAGCGAAATCGATCGGGCTGTCGCCGGCGGCGAACGCGCTTCGGCTGGAGGTCGAGGAGCTAATTTCCACGCTCGAAGTGCGGCGTCCTGAATGGCAAACAAACGCTGCGGAAGCGTATTTGGAAGCGGTGCGATATGCAGAACTCGCGCGACAACTGCTAACCTATCATGCGGCCGTGGCGCGGCCGTCGCCGCAGCGGGTTGGTCATTTGCTCGGGCTGCGCGACGCGATGATGGCGGATAACTTGGTGCATATTCTCGCGCGCGAGCGCGATCGAGGCCGGGTACTCGTGTTTGCTCACAATAGTCACTTGAAGCGCGGCAGCGCGGCGTGGCAGTTGGGGGCCGACTTGCTCGAGTGGTGGCCGGCGGGAGCGCATTTAGGAGCGACGCTTGGGCCGCGCTATGCGGTGATTGGCGTGGGGGTCGGCACTTCGGAGTTGCACGGCATCGGCACGCCCGAGCCATGGACGCTCGAACGTTTGCTGACGGATATACCTGGACCCGGGCGATTTATCCCGACTCATCAAGGAAAAATGCTCGACAGCGCCGAGGTTGCCGCGTTGCCGACACGTGCGACCAGCGAAAGAAACCCAGGCTATTTTCCGCTGACGCCGCAGAGCCTTGCCGATTATGATTGGCTGGCGGTTCTGAATTCGATCAGCTAGCGCGATGATCGAGGCATTTTGCTCGATTGGATATATAGCCGACCCATCTTGGGTCGGTGGCTCGCTGTCAAATCGTCGCCCTCGATTCCATCGAGATGACCGGCCAGGATGGCCGGGCTATATATTCAACCAAAGCAAAGTCGCTCTGGTTGCTCGGCGGCGCGGGGAGGCGAATATGCCCATCGCGAGCGAAATCAACCCTAGCGCGACGCTCGCTGGCTCGGGAATTTCGGTCGTGGAGACCCCACTGCCGGCGTTTGTATTCTTTCCGAAACGGGCTCGCCAATAAAGATAGTCGGCGTCGTTGACGACATTGTCGTGATTGCCGTCGGCGGGAAGATTCGTGCCGGTCTGGCCTAGTGTTTTGCGCCAGAGGATGTAGTCGGACGCATCGACAATGCCATTGCGATCGTAATCTCCTTCGACTTGCATGGGGGTGAGCACGAGGACCGAGATCGTGGCGGCCGGCAACGTGAGCAGATAGTTCGATAGATCGACGCCGGTGAGCGAGATGGTTTGCCAGTCGACTTGGTTCGTCGGCCCGCCGGGAAGATACAACGGCAAGTTGGCGGAGAAAAGCGACGTTGCGCCGCTGGCTCGAAGCGTCCTCAATTGCGCGCTGTAGCCGGCAGTGGGAAGATTAGCGAGAGAGAGCTGAAGCGAGGCGTTGTCGCTGTTCGAGAAGTTAAGGCCCCAAACGTCGATTTCGCCGTTGGTGCTGTCGCGCGTCGTATAGAGTCGTGTGTTGTTATTCGAGTAGACGGATAGAAGCGTATCGCCCATGTGGTCGCGCAGCCCTTCGTAGGCTTTGTAGACGGGTTGTTTGGTCCCGTCGAACGAATCGCCAGGCCAGAGCCAGTAGTTGGCGGCGCTGACCCCCAGGCGGGCGAAGCTGAAGACTTCCTCGACGGTGCCGAGCGCGTGAGCCATTTGTGCTTCGTAAGCGGTGCCGTTCGAGGTGTGATTGCTGACATTTGCTTCGCTGGCGATAAGCTCGATGGAATTAGGGTTGCGCCCCGAGGCGGAGATCAAGGAACGGATGTTTGCCACGCGCGAGGCGTGGGTCGTGTAAATGTCTCGCAGGCGGCTTTCGATACCTGAGACGGTGGTGTCTTCGTAAAGCTTTTGATAGGGATGGTAGCCGATGAAATCGACCGGCAGGCGCGAGCCGTCTGGTTGCTGAACGAGAATGGAAGTAAGGATCTCCTGCTCGCTGACCGCATTGAGCCACTGCATCGCGGGCCCGACTTTGATCGTCGGATCGACGGCGCGCATAGCCGAGGTGAGCGATGCGTAACGTTCGCGGTAGTCGTACTTGTGGGTGGAATCGACTGCGTGGTTGGGAGTGAGAAAGGTATAGCTATTGGTGAAGTTGTAGCTGCTGGCGAGACCGACGCGGGGCTCATTGCCGATTTCCCAATACGTGACTTTCGGGAGCGGGGCTTCGGTGCGAGTGGGAAGAATATCGTGTGTGTCCGCCGGTCCGGTGGTCCAGATGAGTGAGTCGACAATGGTTTTATCATGAGTGTCGCTGATCGTGTCTCCCTGGCGATATTGCTGGGCGATGACGTTGGTATAGCGCACCCAATCGGCGGCCATTTTCGTAAGCGTTTCGATTGAAGTGTCGTAGAAACGGCGGTCATCCGTCGCCGGTGTGGTGGGATCAGGCTCGGCGAGTCCGCGAATGTTGGCCGTGATAATCAGGCTGGCGTTGTAATCGCGAGCAAAGCGGAGATATTCGAGAGTGGTCGCGCGCTGGTCGTTGCTCCGAGTGCGCCAGTCGTAGAAATCGGCTTCGAGACCGCCCGCGACACCGCGAATGCTGGAGCCGCGAACGATATCCAAGCTCATCTGCGTAGCAGTCGCCGCGCCTGGGCGGAATTGGTTGATCGAGGGAATCGCCTGGCCGCGCACGCCCCGGCTGAAAGGAGTGCCTGACGAACCGAGATCGATCGGCGGAATGACGATTGATTGTGCAGCAGTGGGCAACCAAGTGCCAAGCACAATCGCGGCGGCGATGATCAGACAACGCTTCACGGTACTATGTCAACACCTTGACTCGGCCGGATTGATCGCGGCGAAAATGGTGCAGACAGTCGCCGTCGGCGCTGATGAATTGAACGTTGATTTCATCCGGCGTGACATGGAGGTGGTTGAAGCCGAACACTTGATTGTTGACGAAGCCGCGATCGGTCGGCGTAATGTCGTAGAGCTTCGCGCCGCCGGCGCCCGAGATGATGAAGCTGGGCTGGTAGCCTTCGACTTGCACGTGCTGCATGATGTGGTCGTGGCCGCCGAAGCAGAGTGAGATGGGATGTTCCTTGAGAAGGGGGCCCCATTCGCGGATCAGGGTCTTGTTATCGCCCCGGATCTTGCCATCGCTGAAGACCGGGAAATGATTGACGATCCAGGTCCAAGGGGCGTCTGTTTTTTTCTTGAGCTCGGCTTTCAGGAAGCGGCGTTGCTCGATTTTCTCTTTAGGCGTGAGCGCGCCTTCCCAGTAGTTGCCGTCAAGCACGATGGCTCGCACGAGCGGCTTGCCATTGGAAGGGAGCTCGAGCGTGTACCATTTCGATGGGAACTTCCAACGCGACGCGGGATTGTCCTTGGCGTAGTCGAGCTGCAATTGCAGCTTGCCCTCTTGGGGGTCGTACTTCGGGCCGTAATCGTGGTTGCCCGCGCAAGCATAGAACGGACAGTTGAGACCGTCCTTCGAATACATCTGCTCGAAGTGCTTATCGAAGCGATCGGGCGTGATCGGCTTGTAGAAATTGTCGCCAAGCGCGAGGACGGCGGTGAGGGGCTGATCAAGCGACTTGGCGAACTTGGCCATGCCGTTCGCCACCGCCACCTGATTCTCATCGCCGCGTGTGCCGTAATCGCCAACGGCGAGAAAGTGGATGCCCTGGCTATCGAAACCGGTTTTCGCGGGCGTGGGTTTGGCGAAGCCCTGTCGGCCGGCCAGGAGCGCTCCGGCGCTGAAGACGACGGTACGACGGAGTGCCTCGCGGCGAGTGATAGGGGCTGCAAATTCAATAGGATTCGTTGTCATGAATGTGATTATAGCAAAGAAAGTCAAGGGCTGGCGAGTTGAGGTAGGTGTTGCCACAGCGTGTCGAACGGCCGTACACGCTATTCGGGTAGCGGGTTCTCGAAGTTCCTCTTATCAAACGCCGAGGCAGGCCAACGGGGGCGGTCCGTTTACCCCGGTCAGGCTTCAGATTCCACATTTTACCGGATTTTGTGAAGATTCGGAGAAATTTTCCCCAGATTTGTAACAGCCCCAAAGTGGCCCGTATGAGAGGGTGACGCAGACAAATCCAGCCTGCATAAACAGCCTCTCACATTCGCGGAGCTCAAGATGAAGACCTCGACCATTAACCTGACTCTCGTCGCAACCTTGGCTGCTCTCGTAATGGCAAGCAGCGCGTTTGCCAAAGGGCCAGGCGGCTTTTCGATGAATAACTTTGGCGGCAACAAGCGCGTATCGTTCAACGGCAACAGTGTCTCCGTTCAGGGCAACGGCAAGCATATCGCGATGAAGCCGGGCCGCATTTCGATTCAGGACAATGGAAAGCACATCAAGATCAACCATGGTTCGTTCGAACGGACCTACGGTTCGGACTGTCAGTCGAATGTCGTGTACAGCTCTCCGCCGGTGAACTACCAACCACATTGCCAGCAAGAAGTGACATACTCACAGCCAACGACTTATGTGAACTACCAGCCAGAGGCGCCCGCTTATGATCCGACCGAATACGTGACCTCGGGCCTCGAGCCAGTCAACAGCAGCTACATCATTGAACCTGGCGACACCTTCTACGAAGTATCGCTGAAGATGTACCGCACGAGCGACGCGGCCGAAGCGATCGCGATGTACAACCGGATTCCGTTGAACGTCTCCCTGCGGCCGGGAACAGTCGTGTACCTGCCCTCGATCAGTGCCGACGGCGAGCTATCACGCTCGGCCGCTCCGCCGGCTCCTGTTCGCTAACGACAACAAAATAATCACGAGCCCAAACATTCCGCGAGAGACCATGCCTATGACATACGCCCTGCTTTCCCTCGTCTAGCTACTCTACAGCCCTCCAACCCAATTGCCGCCTGCCCGGTCGAAACTGAGCAGGCGGCTTCTTTTTTTGCCGCGGCCGACCCTCGGGTGGCTCCCGACGACCGTACAAATCGTGATACAATGGGAGCTTGCGGTTGGCGTGAATCAATGATTCCTTCGCGCTCTCATTAGCTATGTTCGAGCCAGAGTCGTCGCAACGCGAACCGAACAATGAGCGGACCTTCGTCTCCGACACGGGGAGCGAAGAGACGAATCGCGGCGCGTCGCCGACCGATATGTCGATGTCAGACGTAGTGCCGGCAAGTTCAGAGACTGTTGACGCACCTAGTTTCCGTCCGCCAACGCCGATCGTGCCGGCGGAGTCGCCTTTGCGAAAGGAAGCGCGGGCCGGAAACGCGAAAGAAGACGGGCGTCCCATTCCCCTGCTCTCCGGCACGCGACTCGACGATTTCCAGATCGTTCAACTGCTCGGTCGCGGCGCCTTTGGAAATGTATATCTGGCCCGACAATTGTCACTCGATCGAATGGTCGCGCTGAAGATCTCGGCGAATCGCGGGAGCGAAGGACGCACGATGGCTCGGCTGGAGCATCAGCACATTGTGCAGGTATTCTCCGAAACGGTAGAGAAAGCGACCAACGAGCGGCTACTCTGCATGCAGCTCATACCCGGTATCGGACTAGAGAAGCTGATTCCCAAGCTGCATGAGCGGAGTGGAAGTGAAGATGGCGTTCCGGCCCGCTGGAATGGACGGCAACTGCTGGCGATTATCGATGCGAGCAAGTCTGTTCCACCGGCCCTCGATGCGCTCGCGCTCAAGGATCGCGAAGCGCTCGAGCGGATGAATGATATGGAAGTAGTGGCATGGTTTGGCGGCCGGCTGGCCGAAGCGCTCGATTTTGCTCACGGCAACCGCGTGCTGCACCGAGATATCAAGCCTGCGAACATTCTGGTCGATTCGTACGGGCGACCGATGCTGGCAGACTTCAATATCTCATCGCACCGGACGGAAGATCAGAGGGAGGAGATGTTCGGGGGAACATTCGCCTACATGTCGCCCGAGCATTTGGATGCGTTCAATCCGGCCAATGACACTCAAACCGACGCCGTGACGGCCCAGTCCGACATTTATTCGCTCGGCCTGGTGCTCCACCAAATGTTGGAAGGCAAGCTCGTTTTTCCCTTGCCGAATCGCGCACGGCCGATGGCCGAGATGCTGCATGAAATGGCCGACGAGCGGCGGGCAAAACGGCCCATATGCCATGAAGGCAGGCCGGGATCGCGAAAAACGCTGGAGCGGTCGATCGGGCGCTGTCTGGAGCCCGCCCCGGCGGATCGGTTCGCCAGCGGCTCGGATTTGGCGGAGCAACTCGATGGCTGCCGGCGGATGCGGCAGATCGAGATGCGGTTGCCGCCCGTGCCGAAGTTGTTGCGAGGCGCGCTCAAGCGGCCGTTCGTATGGATGATTCTGCTGGTGCTCGTGCCACAGTTCGCGGCAAGCGTCGTCAATTTCGGGTTCAACTTCTCGCAAATCGTGCGGAAGGAAGTGTCGCCTCATCGCGAGTTCTTCAAGATGGTGGCTATCATTTACAATCTGATTGTCTACACGGGGGCGATCACGTTGTTCGTGATCACCATCCGGCCGGTGTTGAAATGCTGGCGAGCGCTCGAAGGTTGCGAGCCGATTAGCGACGAGCAAGTGGCGATCGCGCGGCAGAAGGCATTGCGGCTGCCAATCTGGTTCGTTGGCATTACGGCGGTCGGTTGGTACACGGGCGGTGAAGTGCTGCCGCTAATCGTCAAAATCTTTTCGCCAGAGAATCCGATCGCACATTTCATGATGTCGCACCTGGTGTCAGGACTGATCGCAATGGCGTACTCACTGTGTGGCACATTGTTTGTCGTGTTGCGGGTGTTGTATCCGGCAATGTGGGTGGACACACGAGAGATCACGTCGACCGCGCGGCGCGAGTTGATGCCAGTCTCGTTTTGGCTCTCGCTCGCGCAGTACCTGGCCGGGGCAATCCCGCTGGCGACTGCCGCGTTTCTGCTGATTAAAGGCGATACCGACGCGACGGCATTTCGCATGCTGGCCGCCGCGCTGATTGGACTGGGCATCCTCGGCTTTTTTCTTGCCAACACGCTGATGCGGCAGTTGTCGCAGATTATCGATCTCATGACGAAGCGTGTGGCGCGCGAGCCGGGCGCGGAGGATTTGGTGACGCGGATTTGAAGGGGGGGGCTTGGTACTGAGTACTTGCTATTTCGCGTGAGGTTGGTATTTTCTATCTGTTCAATCTCTAAATCTTGGATTTGGCTGTATGCCCGCTGCGCGCTCCTTCACCGATCTCCAATTCTGGCAGCATGCGCGCCAATGGTCGAAAGATATCTTCCACTTAACCCAACAACAACCTTTTGCTAAAGACGAGCGCCTCGTCCGCCAAATCAACGACTCCTCCGAGTCCGTCATGTCGAACATGGCCGAAGGCTTCGGCCGCGGCACCCAAGAAGAATTCATCACCTTTCTTGGCTACGCCATCGGTAGTCTTGATGAAACTGAGTCGCACCTCTGCGCTGCCTACGATCGTCAGTACCTAGATAAAGAAATATTCGCTAACCTGTGGTCCGAGGGCATCGCGATCCGCAAGCTAACGGTCGGCTTCATCCGCTCGATGATTCTTCCCCGCGGCGGCGTTCGCACACTGGGAAAGCCAATTAGCTGGTCGAACCGAACCTGGGAAATTTACGAACGAGTCACGGGCAAGCCACGCCCAGAAATGTTCCGGCCGCAAACGGAGAAGAAATTGTCCCGCGATCAAATTCGCCCCCGGCCTAACCCCAAATAGGTTTAACGTATAACACGGTACACCGTACTTTGTACTTAAGTACAGCATTAGACAAAACCTATTGCTCCAGGCCTTCCCTTTGGTCTTTTATCTCTCTGCCCGTTCGGCAACGCGCCTACGAATCAACTCAATATCATCATTCGGCGTCGCCTCGATGAGTCGGCGCGTGTAGGCCTCTTTCGGATTGGCATAGATATTTTCCGATGGACCGAACTCCACGATCTTCCCTTGATTCATCACCGCCATCATATCGGCCATGAATTTCACGACGCTCAGCGAGTGGCTGATGAAGATGTACGTCAGGCCGCGCTTGTCTTGCAGTTCCTTGAACAGATTGAGCACCTGCGCTTGAACGCTCACGTCGAGCGACGAGACAGATTCGTCGCAAATGATAAAATCGGGGCCTGCGGCCAGCGCGCGGGCGATGCAGATGCGCTGTCGCTGGCCGCCGGAGAACTCATGCGGGTAGCGACGCAGAAAGTTGGGGTTAAGACCCACTTCGCGCAGCAATTGGGCCGCACGTTCGCGGCGGTCGGCGGCGCTCGTGCCGATGCGCTGAATAACCATTGGCTCGGTGATGGCCGCTTCGATCGTCATCCGCGGATTGAGCGAACCATAGGGGTCTTGAAATACAATTTGCATTTTGCTGCGAAGCTTTCGCAGATCATTAGCTCCGAGGCGGGCAACATCGATACCGTTGTAAAGGACCTGTCCGGCCGTGGGCTCGATGAGTCGGAGAATCGCGCGGCCGGTCGTCGTTTTGCCGCAGCCGCTTTCGCCGACAAGACCTAGTGTCTGACCCCGGTAAACGTTGAAGCTAACATCATCGACGGCGCGGATGTGGTCGACCGTGCGGGCGAGAATGCCGCGACGAACTGGGAAATAGACCTGCAGGTTTTTGATCGAAAGGAGCGGCGCAGTACCCTCGGCGACCGTTTGTGTATCGGGCGCATGATGGCCTTCGGTCCAAGGGTGGCCAATCGCCGCGAGTTCGGATTTGGGATGGAGCAAGCGTCCTCGGCCAGTGGTTTCTAGGTGGCGGAGGCGCTCGGGTGTCATTTTCTTTTCAATGATGCGGAAGCTCGCACTGGCAGAGCCAGTGGCACCCGAGGCGTCGCCTTCTTTGACGGTTTCCATGAAGTCGTCGACCGTCGGCAGGCGACGGTACGTGGTTTCAAGCCGTGGCCGGCAGGCGAGCAGACCTTTGGTATACGGATGCTTGGGATTGGAGAAGATATCGAGGACCGAGCCATATTCGACTTCTTCGCCGCGGTACATGACGAGCACTTCGTCGGCGATTTCAGCAATCACGCCAAGGTCGTGCGTGATAAAGATAATCGCCATGCCGCGGTTGTCGCGGAGCTTGCGGAGGATTTCGAGTATCTGGGCTTGAATCGTAACATCGAGCGCGGTGGTCGGCTCGTCGGCGATCAGTAGCTGCGGGTTGCACGACAGCGCCATCGCGATCATCACGCGCTGCTTCTGCCCACCGGACATTTGATGAGGATAAGAATCGATCCGCTGCTCCGGCTTGGGAATGCCAACTTCACGAAGTAGATCGATCGTTTTGCTGCGAGCCTCGGCCTTACTCACCCGCTGGTGCAGGATGATTGCTTCCATGATCTGGTCGCCGACTGTGAACACAGGATTGAGCGATGTCATTGGCTCTTGGAAGATCATGCCGATATCACGACCACGGATCGCTTGCATCTGCCGCTCGGGCAGCTTCACCAGATCGCGGCCGAGGAACGCAATCTTTCCCGTTTCGATGCGAGCGTTCGACGAGAGCAACCTCATGATCGAGAGAGACGTGACGCTCTTACCCGAGCCGCTTTCGCCGACAATGCCGAGCGTGCGGCCTTGTTCGAGCTTAAACGACAGATCATCGACGGCTTTGACGACGCCTTCCTCGCTATGGAAGTAGGTGCGGAGATCGTCGACTTCCAGTAAAGTTGGGCTCATATTCAATCCCTTTTTTCACCACGACGACACAACGGACACGACGAAGAAAAACGATGATACTCATTGCTTTCACGTCGTGCTCGTCGTGTCGTCGTGGTGAAAAATTAGTAGGTGCTAATGTGCGGCCTGTCTTAATCTAGGGTCCGTGGCTTCTTGGAGGCCTTCGCCGATCAAGTTATACGCCAATACCGTGATGAAGATCGCGGCTCCAGGAAACGCGATCAGCCACCACATTTGGAAATTGCTGCGGCCGGCTTCCAGGAGACCGCCCCAGCTTGGGTTTGGCGGTGGAGCGCCGAAACCAAGGAAGCTTAAGGCACTTTCAATGAGGATTGCCGAGGCGATGCCGAATGTAATCGGCACGAGCACGGGAGCTAGCGCGTTGCGAAAAATGTGCTTGGTCATGATGCGGATTTGACCGGAACCCATCGCGCGGGCGGCCGTGACGAAATCCATCTCGCGAAGGCGAATGAATTCGCCACGGGTAAGACGGGCAATACCGGTCCAACCTGTGCAACCTAGGACAGCCATAAGATGCCAAATCGTAGGTTTGTCGACGACAGCTAGGAGAGCCAGAATCAACACAAGCGAGGGAACACTCATGACAAGCTCGATCACGCGGCTTAGCAGAATGTCGACCCACCCGCCGAAATAGCCAGCCAGCGCACCGACTAGAACGCCGATCGTACCTGCAATGCCCATCGAGACAAAACCGACGAGCAAGGCGGTTCTGGTGCCGTGAACCATTTGGGCGAAGACATCGATGCCCGCCTGGTCGGTGCCAAATAAGTTGTAGCGATTCGGTCGCCCCTCGTCCTTGGCCGGGTTCTTGGGTTGATCAGGGTACTCGTTGGCCTGCACCTGCCGATTGGGATCTTGATAGACGAGCGGCCAAATGGCCCAGCTATCGGGGTCTTTCTTCTTCAAGTTGTCGTAGTAACTATTGCGAAACCGATCTTTGCGGAAGATCGGGTTTTCCCAGCCTCGATTGAAGTAGTACAGGGCCGGAAAGTAAAGCGAGCCTTTGTACTTGCAGACGATCGGCTTCGTGCCAGCGATGGCCGGCGAGAAAATCGCGACGAGCGACATGAAGCCCACGTAAACTAGGGCGAGCAAAGCCAGGCGATTACGGCGAAAGCGGCGCCAGGTTTCGCGCCAAAAGCCGCTGGCGAATGCCATTTCGATGGCCGCGGCGGGCGGTGCAGAGGTGGCTTCAGGTGGTAGCGGAACGGTGCTCATAAACAATAACTACGAACCGGGGGCTAGCGCCCAATGCCGCTTACTTTGTTTTAAGGTGACGACTCACTAGGCCATAAGTTGTGCAGGCACACAGTTGCTTGCACACCCTATAGAAGTGGATGTTTGTCGTTGATTCCAAAGTAAGTGCCATTGGGCTAGCGCCCCGCGACTGATTCGATCAGCCGGCACGCGCTAGCGTCCGGTTTATCTTGGCTTGGTAATTTTGAAACAACTTCTTCTATTTATAAGTGACTCGTGGATCGACAACGGCATACAGAAAATCGGCAAGCATCTGGCCCAGCAGCGTCAACACGGAAAACATCAGCATCAATCCCATCATCGTGGGATAATCTCGTTCGAGAATGGTTTCGAGAAACAGCTTGCCCATGCCGGGCCAACTGAAGATTTGCTCAAGAATAATCGAACCGCTCAACAGCGTCGGCAGCGTCAGGCCGATCATCGTCACAAGCGGAATCATCGTGTTGCGAAACGCATGATGGATCAAAACACGAAATGGCCCGACGCCTTTGGCGCGGGCAGTCCGAATATAGTCCTGACGGATCACTTCCTGCATATTCGAATGAATGAAGCGGCTATAGTACGCGAGGCTGCCATAGGTGTAACAAACGATCGGTAAGAACGCATGGCGGCCGATGTCCCACACTTGCCCCGCCAACGAGAGTTGGTCGAAGTTGTCACTCTTCATGCCGAATAGAGGGAGTTCGAACGCCGTGCCGCGCAGTTGGATGGCGAAGAACACTTGTAGGAACAGGGCTGCCACGAAAACCGGCAGCGAATAAAGCATGTAGAGAATCGTGCTCGTAATGCGTTCGTCGAGGCGACCGCTACGAGCCGTGGCGTAGAGACCGATCGGTATCGCGAGTACATAAGTAATGCCCAACGAAGCCAACTCCAAGATCAGCGTGGGCGCGATCCGCTGGCCAATGACTTCGGAGACGCGTGCCGGTCGCGAGATGGAATCTCCCAGATCGCCACGTAGCAAATTGCCCAGCCATGTCCAGTAGGCGGCATACCAGGGCTTGTCCAAGCCGAACACGGCGCGCATCTTCTCCACCTCTTCCATCCGGATCGGATGATCGGGACTCGCCGCCGCGAGCTTCATCAAAATAGGGTCGCCGGGCATCACCCGGATTAGCCCATAGACGAGAAACGTGATCAGCAGCAGCGTTAAAAGCGCCAGCAGCAACCGTCGAACAAAGTAGTTGGCCATAGCTACTCGACGCGGTTAGAACGATGCGGCAACGCCCGGATTGGCAGGCATCCAAATGGAATCGATGCCGGGCGCATAATGAAACGGCCCGCGCGGGCTAAAACGGTAGCCGCGGAGTTTCTTGTTGAAGCCGTACAGTGAATGGCGATTGTACAGGAACAGGTAGGGTTGCTCCTCGTAAATGATTTTATGAACCTGACCGTAGAGTTCTGCGCGGCGTTCCTGGCTGAACTCTTTCTCCGCCTGAGCCAAGAGCTCGTCGACTTTGGGATTGGAGTAAGAACCAAAATTGCGACCTTCGTTCGTCCCAAAAATATTCTTTTGGAGATAAGGGTCCGTGCCGGTCGACCAACCAGAACATTGGGCCTCGAAGTTTTTCTTGAATACGCGCTCTTGGAACACCGCGGCTTCGAGGGGCCGAATGTTACAAATTACTCCGATGCTTTCCAGGTTCTCGCGAAACAGGTTGCAGATGGCAATGCGATCGGGCTTGCTGGAAACCATGAGCGTAAATTCGAACTTCACCTTTTTCCCATTGATCTCTTTATCGCGGATACCGTCGTTGTCGGAGTCGATCCAACCAGCCTCATCAAGCAGATTTTCCGCTTTATCCAGGTCTTGGTGGAAGGCGGTAACCCCGTCTTTGGGATACATCCAAGCTGTGGAATGAAAGATTCCGGTGCATTGCTCATATAAGCCATAGCACAAATCATTGAGCATTTGCTTTTCATTGAAGGCGTAGGCCATCGCCTGCCGAACGCGGACATCGCCAAAGAACGGAACCTTTTTCGTGTCCAGATTCCAACCGATATACAAGTACAGCCATTCAGGCCCGGCGATTTTCGTGTTGTCACGATAGTAGTCGTTACCGGTTGTCTGTGTTGTCCACTGCTCGGTCTCAAGCTCTCCTTCTTGAATGTCGCCCGACTTCAAAGCGAGCAGCCGCGTATTGGCGTCTTCTAAAATTCGGAAACGCATCTGAGCGAAGTACGGCTTATCGCGAACCTGCTTGCCATCGTGCATGTAGTAGGCTTCGCGACGCTTGAGCACGATTTCCTGACCACGAGTCCAGCGGACCAGTTCGTAGGCTCCACCCGTCACGGGATGAACTTCCAGGTTGCGGTGAACAGCACTGGTACGTAGAGTCGGATCCTCGGCGGCAGATTTCTCGAAGATATGCTTCGGCACTACATAGAAGTTCATGTTCCAAACATTGGTGGGCGCCGGCTTCTTGTGAAAGTAAACGAGCGTATGATCGTCATACGCTTCAACCCATTTTAACTCATCGGTTCCGGTGCGCTGCGCGGGAACCGGAACGACGTTGGTTAAGATCAGCTTGAACGAGAAGGCCACATCATGAGCGGTAATAGGCTTGCCGTCGGACCAGGTCAGGTCGTCGCGCATCACGACCTTGTCGAACATGTGATCCTTGCTGGTCTGCCACGACTTCACGGCATCCTTGGATGCGAAAGGAATCATGTTCCAATCAAAACCAAACAGATTAAACGCCAACAGGCCGCTGATTTCAGCTTCCGATACGCTGCTCGCCAGCAGAGGATTCATCGCGCTTAGATCGAGCATGAGCGCGCGATTCAACGTGGCATCATAATTGGCGTTCGACCCATCGGGAGCGGCAAGCTCAGAGAGAGCACTATAGATTTTCTGATTGTTCTCCGGAGAGTCGTTCTTCAATGCGAGTGCTTCGGGAATCGTTACCAGCGGCGGCTCCTTGGCTTTCGCTTCACGAAGCCGCTCCATGGCATCGACGACGGGGCTGTCTTCCCATTCAACCGATTTGTCGAGTTCAGCGAGAGTTGGTGGAGTGAACGGCTCGATGAGATCGCCCAGCTTGAATGGTACGGCACTAGTGGCTGGCGGCGCCTCTTCCGACGCGCCTGCCGCCTTCGTGGCGGCTGCCGTAGCGGCCGGCGCGGCAGCAGAGTCTGTGGCTCCAGCTTGTTTCTTATCTTTCTCGGCTTCGACCGTGGCAGGCTTGCTCGAGCCACAGCCGGACAGCGCAAAGGCAAAAAGGACTAATATGGCGGCGGTATAGAACCGGAATGGCTTCATGATCGGCTCGGAAAAGGCAACGCAGAGGATGCAAAAACAGGGATGAAACGGGGCTGCATTATATGCCAGCAACGAATCGTAACACTACGCTAAAAAATGGTTTACGGCGAGACGAGACGAGACGGGGCAAAGCGTCGTGCAAGAATCAAGAATAGCGCCAGGCTGGCAGACCAGGACCCGAACGACAACTCTTCCTTGTACTGCAGTACGTACGATCGGTGCTAGCGGTTTGAGGTTTTAAGCCATGTTGCCTTGCATGCGGCGTGGCTGCTAAAGTCCCGCCCCTTCCCCACCCCCGGGGCTACCTTCGTTTTCACAGAGGCAGTTATGGCAAGTCAGCGCGTTCGGTTCGCGTTATACGCGTTGTTGGCATTTGCGCTAGGGCACGTGCAAGTGATCGATTCACAGGCTCAGCAATTCGGCAAGCCGGCAGCGCAACGGCAGCAACGGCCACAGACCCGACAAGGGACGATGCAGCAGCGCAACACCTCGAATCAGGGAAGGCAAAACAACCAGTCCGCAGGCCGAACAGCGGTGAAGCCGCAGCCGACCGCACAAGCGCCGCAACCAGTGCCGACTCCCATCGAAAAACTGCCGCCAGAGAAGCGTGCCGAGTTCTTGAAGCTGATCGGCGCCAATTGGATCTGGTCGCCTGCTTATGCGAAAGATGAGGTGCCGGTCGGCGATTGCTACTTCCGCAAAACGTTCCAGGTGAACGTCGCGGAAATCGCGCAGGTTCACGTCACGTGCGACAATCAATACGAATTGTACGTCAACGGCCGCCTGGCAGGCCGCGGCAACGATTGGCGCAAGATGGATGTTCACGACATCAGCCCTATGCTCGTGCATGGCACGAATGTCGTGGCGATCAAAGCCACGAACAGCGACGCCGGGGCCGCGGGGCTCGTCGCTCGCGTGCTGGTCAAAGAAAAAGGCGGCACGTTCGAAAGCTATTCGTCGGACGGCAGTTGGCGCACGAGTGTCAAGCCCCGGGCCGATTGGATGCAAGCCCGCGTACACGATGGCGACTGGCTGCCGGCGAAGGTCTACGGACCGCTCGGCGGCGTGTTGCCGTGGGGCGACGAAATCGTAATCGCGGACGAAGGCTCGCGATTTGTCATCGAGCCGGGGTTTGTCGTCGATCGATTGGTAACCGACGAGCAGACCGGCTCGCTAATCGCGATGACGTTCAACGCTAACGGCGATATTCTCGCCTCGCGCGAAGGGGGCGGACTCGTACTCATTCGCGATAAAGACAAAGACGGCTCGTTCGAAACGGTCGAAAACTTTTCGAACGATGTGAAAAACATTCAGGGCATTCTTTCGCTGGGCAACCGCGTGTTCGCTGTCGGCGACGGCCCCGAAGGTGGCGCCCTCTATCAGATTACCGACGCCGATGGCGATGGCCGCGGCGAAAAGATCGCGGCGATGATCAAGTTTCGCGGCGTGATCGGCGAACATGGACCCCATAAGGTTCACATGGGCCCAGACGGCTTGCTGTACCTGCTTTCCGGCAACTTTGCCCAAGTTGCGGCCCCACTCGGTCCCCACAGCCCCTACTCGACTCACTACGAAGGCGAAATGGTGTTGCCCCGCTACGAAGATCCGCAAGGACACGCCGTGGGCATACCCGCGCCGGGCGGCACAATCTTGCGCACCGACATGGATGGCAGCTTTGTCGAAATGGTCGCGGGCGGTTTCCGTAACCCATATGACTTCAGCTTCACCAGCGACGGCGAACTGTTCACAACAGACGCCGACATGGAATGGGACAACGGCGCCCCCTGGTATCGGCCGACACGATTGATCCATGCGCCGCTCGGCGGCGAATTCGGCTGGCGCAGCGGCTGGGCCAAGTGGCCTGCCTATTACATCGACAGCTTGCCAGCAACGGCCGACACCGGACCGGGCTCGCCGACCGGCATGGCCTACTACGATCACACCGCCTACCCCGCGCGGCTGCAGCATACGCTCTTCGTGGCCGATTGGGCGCAGGGTCACATCAACACCGTCAAACTGGAGCGCGACGGCGCATCCTACAAGGCAAAAGTAACGCCCTTCTTAAAAGGACGGCCGCTGAACGTGACGGCGCTCGACATCGGCCCGGACGGAGCGCTGTACTTCGCCACGGGTGGCCGCGGCACCGATGGCGGCATCTACCGCGTTCGCTGGACCGGCAGCAATACCCCGAAGGCAATTCGTTTTGGTCATGGAATCCAAGAAGCATTGGATCAGCCGCAACTCGAAAGCGATTGGGCGCGAGCACGCGTCGCCACAACCAAGAGCAAGCTGGGAAGCCGCTGGCAAACCGAGTTGAATCGCATCCTCACGGATAAACGCAACTCGCCTCGTGATCGGTTGCGCGCAGTCGATTTGCTCACCTACTTCGGCCCCCAGCCGACTCCGGCACTCCTCACGGAGCTATCACACGATGCCGATCCGACGATGCGTGCGCGGGTCGCCCGCCTCATGGGTAGCCGGTCGGATCAAACACTCTCCGAGCCACTTGTGAATATGCTGAGCGACCAGGACCCGTGGGTCCGACGCGTGGCTTGCGAGTCGATCGCCCATCGTGGCGCCAGCGCGCCGGCGGCGAAGCTCGTGGGACTTCTGTCCGATCGGGATCGATTCGTCGCATTTGCGGCTCGCCGGGTGTTGGAAAAACTGCCGGCCAACGAATGGCAAGACCAGGTGTTGTCGGACAAGACGCCGCGGCCATTCCTGCAAGGAGCGACCGGTCTCTTGGCGGCCTACCCCTCGCATGATCTGGCGAAAATGGTTCTGGCTCGCTGCGAAGCGATGCTCCGGGGCGAGGTGAACGAGCCTGGTCTAAAACGCGGACAACTCAGCGATACGACCTATCTGGATCTGTTGCGCGTAGTGCAACTTGCGATCATTCGCGGCCAAGTCAATCCGTCGGAGATTTCAACGCTTACGCAGCAACTCTTGCGCGAGTACCCAACCCGCGACGCGATGGCAAACCGCGAACTGGTGAAGCTGTTCGCTTATTTGAAGCCGGCCGAGGCGCCTCATGCGATGGCTCAGCAATTGGCATCGAACATTCCAGATGTCGAAAAGCTGCACATCGCGGCCTACTTGCCGCGGATCACCGACGGCTGGCAGGCCCAAGACAAGCTCATCATGCTTCGTTACCTGGAACAGGTACGCGGCATCGAAGGGGGCCACAGCCTGGCGGGCTACATCGAATACTTCGCTCGCGATTTCTTCGCCACACTCACGCTCGAAGAGCGCAAGGACCTGATTGCGACCGGCGAGAACTATCCAACCTCGGCCCTCTCGGTGCTCGCCAAGCTGCCGGAAACCCCGGGACCCGAGGTGCTGAAAGAAATTCGCGACCTCGACAAACGGCTCGACGGTAAAACCGGCGAGCCGATCGCGCGGCTCCGCGTCGGCGTGGTAGCAGTCTTGGGCCGAAGCGGCGAACAAGAATCGCTCGCCTACCTGCGGGAGTTATACATCCAGCAACCAGAACGTCGCGCACCAGTGGCCATGAGCCTGACGCAACACCCCGAAGGCGAAAATTGGGCGATCTTGGTCGACTCCCTACGCACCGCCGATGGCGAGGCCGCCCGCGAAATCCTCAGCACGCTGACGCGCGTCGATCAGCAGCCGGATAAATCGGAGCCCTATCGCAACACGATCCTGCTGGGATTGCGATTGCAAAACAACGGCGGCGAACTGGTCACCCAGCTTCTGGAAAAGTGGGTCGGTCAAAAACTCTATCAACCCAACGCGCCGATTGCCGAGCGATTAGCAGCCTGGCAGAACTGGTACGCGACGACTTTCCCCAACGAGCGGCCAGCCGAGCTTCCCAAAGAATCGGTACAGAACAAATGGAGCTACAGCGAGTTGCTGAGCTTCCTCGATAGCCCGGAAGGCAAAGCGGGAAGCCCGTCACGGGGAGCGCAAGTATTCCAAGATGCTCAATGCGTCGGTTGCCACCGCTTCAACGGCCGAGGCGAACGCATCGGCCCAGACCTGAGCACAGTGTCGCAACGATTCACGCAGAAGGAAATCCTGGAATCAATCATCTATCCAAATCAGGTCGTCTCCGATCAATACGCCAGCAAAATTGTCGTAGCTGCCGGGAAGACCTACACGGGAATCGCCGTAAAGAACGGGGACGGCGGAATGACGGTCCTGCAGTCGGACGGGCAAAAAGTCGAACTGGCGGCGGCAGATATCGAGGATGTTCAGCCCAGCAAGGTATCGACGATGCCCGAAGGCCTGGCCAATCGATTAACGCTCGAACAAATCGCCGACCTGTTTGCGTACTTAATGAAAGCGCCCGAGCCTGGCGTGGCCGCGCGGCCGCCGGCGAAAGTGCGGTAAATTACAGCGCCAGCAACTTAAATCCTGGCGGGCAAAGTCGTTTCGGGGAAAAAGTCCGGCCTTAAACGGCGGACCAACCTGGAATAGATCACTTGACCGGCTTTGTGAGCCGATCTAACCTCAGTCTGAATAGTCGTTAAAGTCAGCAGCAGAACGAGTGGACACAGCCATGCAGAAATCTCTGCGAAAAGTTGCGAGCTATATGCAACGGGCGCTGCTATCCACGCTTTTCCTGATGATGGCCAGCGGAATCGGGGGGCCGCTTCTGATCTTCCCCGAATCTCGCTCAAGTGAGTCACAGGAAACTGTGCCACTGAGCGAGCACCAGGAAGAGTTTACAACGATAGGCCGCTTCGATCATGAGCGGCACATGAAGTTAGAACAACGCCTCTTGGCAACTGTCTTCGAGGTTCCCTCTCTAAGCCTCGGCCACACGCAGAACGCCGTGTTGCCGGCCCCCTCTGGCCATCGCCTCTCGAATGGTCTGTTAGCTCCGCTTACGTGTTGATCCACCGTCCCTGGACTGGTTTGGCCTCCAACGTAAGTTTCTGATTCGACAGACGATCTTTACTGACATATTCGCGCTGCGAATTGTCGTTGCTCGCACTGTCATGCTGTTTCAACGCGGCTGTTCGCACGCCGAGAGTCTAGCACTTTCGCGAGGCAAACCCCGCGTCACCAATGGCGGCGCGAGCACAGAAGGAGTTTCTTTATGCATCGGCTCATTCGAGGCATTCATCAGTTTCGAGAAAATATCTTTCCCGAGCGTCGCGAGAAGTTCGAGGCGCTCGCCCACGGACAGCGGCCGTCCACATTGTTTATCACCTGCTCGGACTCGCGGATTGTGCCCGAGATGATCACGCAGACCGAACCGGGTGAATTGTTCGTGCTGCGAAACGCCGGCAATCTGGTGCCGCCGTCAACAGCCTCGCATAGCGGCGAAGCAGCAACGATCGAATACGCTATCCGCGTGCTCAAGGTGGAAGATGTGATCGTATGTGGTCACTCACACTGTGGAGCAATTGCCGGATTATTAAAGCCACAAACGCTGCAAGGACTGCCTGCCGTGGAAAAATGGCTCGAATACGCCAACCAAGTCAATCGTGAGATCGCGGATCAAAACCTGATGAGAGATGGCAACGACGATCTGCTAACGTCGGCCGTGAAGTCAAATATCGCCGTGCAGCTAAATCACTTGCGAACGTACGCAACCGTGGCCGACGCCGAAGAACGCGGAGAACTGCGACTGCATGGTTGCTTCTACCGATTTGAAACCGGGGAAGTAAGCGCATTCGACAATTCGCAGCGACGATTTTTGGCAATCGATGACTACATCGAGGGCACCGTGGCAGCCGTGGTTTAAGGCATCCGGCCCGCATCGTTTCACCAAATTGACAACAACTAGTTTTTTGAGATCATTGGAGTCTGGCCGTGTTTGCATCGAAGGAATCGGAAACAGGTTTTCTTTCCACGCTCAAGCTCGACATCCCCGCGTCGATCGCTGCATTCCTAGTGGCATTACCACTATGCATGGGCATCGCGATTGCGTCCGGCGTTCCAGTGGCGGCCGGTTTGATCACGGGCATCGTGGGCGGGATTGTCGTCGGCGCGCTCGCGGGCGCTCCACTGCAAGTGAGCGGTCCAGCCGCCGGATTGACCGTCGTCGTCTATGAAATCGTGAGCGCTCATGGCGTGGCTGCGTTAAGCCTCGTGGTGCTGGGTGCGGGCCTGTTGCAAATCCTGGCGGGCTTCTTCAAGCTCGGGCAATGGTTCCGCGCGGTGTCGCCGGCGGTGATTCATGGCATGTTGGCGGGCATCGGCGTGTTGATCTTCGCCAGCCAGTTCCATGTGATGGTCGACGACAAGCCGAAGGAGAACGGCATCCGCAATCTGATCACCATTCCGCAAGCGATCGTCAAAGGATTGCCGCTCCCCGAGGCCAGCACGACACAACAACGGGAGTTTCGCACCGAATTGCTCAAGGAAGTCGGTACGCTCCACACCCAGCAAATCACGCTGCGTGACGCGATTGCCGCGGCACAGGCAGCCAATCCAGAAGCCAAAGATGGCTCGCCGGTCGCCGTACCACCAAACCTCGTTGCCCAACAGGCGGCGATCACGGCCGGCGTGCAACAGATCGCCGATCGGATCGCAAAGAATGGGGCAGAGCTATCTAATCCGACCAAAACGGATGCGGCCGCACAGGCAGCCGGCGAGAAGAGCACGCTTGCACTCAAGGGGATGCAGGGCGCCAATCCCGTGGCCGACTTGGAAAGCCAACAGGCGGCGCTCAGTGGACTGGAGTCACTGCTGGGTGGCCTGAAGAATCATCAATGGGCGGCAAAAGTCGGCATCGTCGCGATTTGTGTGCTCCTGCTATGGCAGAAATTTGCGCCGAAGCGACTGAAGGTCATCCCCGCGCCCCTCGTCGCCGTGGTCGGAGCTTCCCTGGCGGCTTACATGTGGAGTTTGCCGGTTCTGTATGTCGAGGCACCGGATAACTTGTGGACAGCCATTCGACTACCGTCGTTTGCCGTCCTTCAACATGGGTATCTCACGATGCTCATCGAAGCGACACTGGTCATGGCGCTCATCGCCAGCGCCGAGACGCTGCTCTGTGCAACCGCCATCGATAAAATGCACGGCGGACAACGAACCAACTACGATCGCGAGCTGCTTGCGCAAGGCCTCGGCAATTCGATTTGCGGCCTCGTGGGCGCGCTCCCCATGACGGGCGTTATCGTCCGAAGCGCCGCCAATGTGCAAGCAGGAGCCAAGACTCGCAAGAGCGCGATGCTGCATGGTGTGTGGATTTTGGTGTTCGTCTGCTTTCTGACTCCCGTGCTACGCACGATTCCAGTCGCTGGCCTGGCCGCCGTGCTCGTCTACACCGGCTACAAACTGGTCAACATTCGACACGTTGTCGAATTGAAACGGTACGGTTGGAGCGAAGTCGGAATCTATCTAGCAACGCTCGTCACGATCGTGGGCACCGACTTGTTGACCGGCGTGATCGTCGGCATAGGCTTGTCGGCTGCCAAGCTGCTCTACATGTTTGCTCATTTGCAAACCGAGATCACCCATGACCCACAAGGAAAAAGGTATACTCTCGCGCTAAGTGGCGCAGCCACTTTTCTCCGTTTACCGCGACTGGCGGCGGCCCTCGAGCGAGTGCCTGCCAACGCCGAGCTGCACGTCGACTTGCAACAGTTGAACTACATCGATCATGCCTGTTTCGACCTGCTGATGAATTGGGCCAAGCAACACGAAGCGACCGGCGGGACGCTCGTGATCGACTGGAACTCGCTGCACGCACAGTTCGAGCGAGAAGCCACGTCATCCCCTATTGGTAAACGCGTCGCATGACATTGCGCCGCTGTTAGCACCCACCACCAGACGCTAAACAACGCCAGCGCTTTAGCGTCGGCGGCCACGCCGAATCTCCCACCAACACGCGCTTAATCGGTAATTGGCGCGGAAAAAAGCAATCTGCTCTAGAAGTCATAGGCCATTCGCGTCCCAAAACCATGAATCCAACCATCGCCCAGATCGCCTCCTAGCGCGGCATCGCGATGCGTCGCGAAGTAGTCGAACTGAAACTTCAAGTTGGGGTTCAAAAACCAGTTCAAACCACACGTGACGTTGTGCAAGACACCGCCATCGAGCGTGGCGTCGTTGAGATCAAGGAAATTGTATCTCGCACCGACTTGCCAGGCGCCCGGCCCGCTCGCTACATAACCCCGGCGGAAATAGAAGTTGTTATTCGGAATCACCCGCTCGAAAACGCCCGTCGCCTTGTTGTAGTTGTCGTGCTCGCCGGTCAAAAAGTAGAGCAGTTGAAAGTAGCCGCCGTGGTAAGAGACGGTTCCCACGGTTGGCTGCACGACGCCTCCAATGATGTCGGCCGCACCTTGCATATAGCTCACTAGATATTCGCCTTGATACGTCCACGGACCGTGGACACCCGCGATCTCGCCGTTAATGAATTGGACGGTATCACCAGCGAGTCGCCCCGTAGTCGCAGGCACCGGCCAATCAGCACTCAGGCCCGAGCGGATTGCGTCGCGCGTGCGGTAGGTGATCTGTCCCTCGACCGTCGTTGCCGCAAGAACAGAACCACCCAAGTGCAAGAGCTCCGCGCCGTCGCACTCGTACCAGGCAAGGCGGGTTAGTCGGCCCACGGCCAGATAGTCGCCGTCGTGAGCATTGAAACTGAACACGTTGTCCGTGGGTTTATAAAGCCCGACATGCCAAAGCCCCATGTCATCGTCGCCCCAGTTGTCGAACACCGAGATGCCGGGAAGGAAGCCGTTGTAGGCTCCGCCATAGAACGAATCCTGATTGTACGAGCGTTCCATGAACGGCAAAAATCGGCTGCTCACCAGGTGCTCGAAGCCGATCGGCGGTTTCTGATTTCCGATGCGAACATTGCTGACCCACGGCACTTCGCGGAAAGTCACCCACATATCGGTAGGGCTGGTTACCGTATGTGTCCTATTGTTCGAATCGAACGAGTTGACAAAATCGTATTCCATCGCCCAATCGATCGTGTAGTACATAGTGCCATCAAGGCGAATCCGGGCACGACGGAAATCGAGACCATCCTCATACGGATGGTCGATGTTGTCCTGTACGTTCTGATCGGCGCTATACCAGCCCGAATCGAACTGCATACGGCCACCAATGTGAATGCGAAACTCCTTGTTCTGCGAAGCGATCTCCAAGCCGTGCTTCCACGAGGCAGACATAGTGATCTCGTCCGGCTTCGTTTCGCATGGCTCGCAATCAAGCGCCAGCTCGGATTCCAACTCGTTCAAGCGTGGCTCGACGACCGATTCCGTGGGGCGCTCTCTCGACTCTTCCCCTGCGTTGAGGTAGGGACCAACTTCGTCCGCCGCCGGTTTGGAAATCGCCTTTCGTAGCGACTGGTTTTCGAGCTCGAGCGCATCGATTCGTTTGCGCAACTCGGCAAGTTGCTCGTCGATATCTGCCGACGAAGCAGAGCATATTGCCCCAAAACTCGCCAACAGAAACGCAATTGCGAATGCGAGAAATTTCATACGCAAAAGAAGAGACGAGTCGGCAGCACCAGGAGCCAATGGCAGTCGAACTTGCGAGCTAATAGCCAGACCGCCACGCGGTCCGGGCTCATACGCACAACTTCAAAAGCCGCTAACCACTAGCACCGCAAGAGTACCGGTTATTCCTAACGTATCGGCCCCGCCGACAACGCCGTTTAAACCGGAAATCCTGACTAAACCACTTACATCCACCATGACAGCAACGGCCCGGTCGACTCTACTGCTTGCGCTAGGTATACGAAGCGGCAGGACGCTAGCAAACCCAGAATGGGAAGACGCCACCCAGGTAAGAACCGTACATGCAACCGGTGAACGGTAGGCTTCAGCGCCGACAAACGTTAGAGACTCTTGATTGTCAGATCGAACTCGCTGACATACAGCTCCTCGATCGCTAGTTCAGGCAGAGCGCGGCGCAGCCGCAATAGCACGCGACGACGAAAAGCCGTCAGGTCTGGCTCTTGAAAAAGAGCCAAAGGAGTCAGCCGTGTAGCCAGGATGATCTGATCTCGCAACTTTTCCTGATGCTCCTCGACTAGTTTCTTTATTTCACGATAACTCTCGCTCTTCACGCTTGCGAAAAGCGAGAAACGCACCGTGCTCTTTTGAGCGTCCACCTGATAATAAGAGCGAATCCGATACTCGCCCAGCGAAATGCCACGAATCGCTTTGCCGACTTCCTCCTCGGCAGCCGCTTCCTCCGCGGGCGCCTCGGCCTCATGGCCGTGGGAACCACTCGCCGTGCGGACCATCAGCACGACCGCAATCGCGATAGTTCCAGGCACATAAAATAGCAATCGCCGTGAATACATATCGGTCGACTTAAAAACAGGCTTACAATGGCTGGCTAACAACGGAAATGAATACCAATTGCCGCAAAGGCTTTTCACCAAATTTTGCAGCCAACACATCGGTCAAGCGCGCTTTTAAGGTCGCAAATTCCGGCTCCTGCAATTCGTCAAGCGTGGCGCTACGACACACATTGATCACCTGGTCTCGAATCTGACCCTCGTACCGTTTCCAAGCGTCTTCGATATGCGGCTTTTCCTTGGGAGGAACCAGCGCATACAGCGTGAAATCGAACTGCAGCCGATTGTGTCGAATCAGCTTCGCCTGGTTGCGATCCTCAACGATCGAGATGGGAATCTGGTACTCGCCCAGCGAGAACTCGGTCAGTTCCTCCATCGCGGGAAGAACGTCGATGCCATCGAGTTGGAACGGCGTGTTGGTTTGGCAGCCGGCCTCCGCGCAGCAACAAGCGCCCGCCACAAGCAGCAACACAACCCGCCATTTTTGACCCGCCATCTGCTCTTCTCCCCTACAAGTCTATGTCAAAACGAGAGCCTGAATTACGTCCTATACTTTCGTTGAAATTAGCAGCGTTCAGGCGGCAGGTCCGATTATGACGATTGTGCCACCCAATCAGCCGCAGGGCGCTAGCCCCCGGTTTTATTGATGGCTGCGCTCTCGATGAGCCAGGCGAGCCGGGCGTCCTCGCCCCCGTCGGGGCGGAGGACCGCCCGGCTCGCTCTAAATATCAAGTCAATAGCCGCGCAGAAATTAATAGAAACGCTTTGCAAAAGACCACAGAAACATTACGAATGCTGTACGCCAGCCCATCACAGCCCGTCTCGAAAGCGCCTTGCTGGATTTCCATCCTCGCGATCGCGTTCGTGTTATGCACCGGCTGCTACAACGGCAAGGAAATGGTCAAGCAGGCCCAATCCGTCGCACTCAAAACACGGCTGGCCGAAGTGGATTTGGGCGAGTTTCAAACCACGCTGCCGCGCGACCCCGTGACGAATCGCTTCACCTCGGTCGATTTCCACATTTTCGGAACGGTGCCCCGCTACCGCCTGGCGGCGGTCAAGAAGCAACTTAAGTCGGATGAGTACCGCGTGCGACACGAAACACTAGCCGCCGTTCGCATGAGCACCCGCGAAGAGCTGGCCGAACCCACCTTCGCACAACTCCGCGCACGCATCGAGAAAGTCGTCAACAGCGTGCTCGAAGACGAACCAATCAAAGAGATCGGCTTCTACCAACTAGTACTGCGCTCGCCATAACAAAAGAAGAGGGGGAGAGTGGGAAACGGGGAGGATTGTACTACGAACCTCCCCCTCTCCCCTTCTCCTCTCCTCCCACTCTTGCCTCTATCCCCACCAGCGCCGCCTCCGCCTGCGACCGCCGCCGCAACTGCCCACACGCCGCATCAATCGCGTCCCCCTTGCGATGGCGAAAGTGAACGCTCACCCCTCCCTGCTCCAAAATCTGGCGAAACGCCCGTTGCGCATTCTGGCTCGGCGTCTTATAAGGCAATCCGGCAACAGGATTGTACGGAATCACATTCAGGATCGCGGTTCGCCCACCGAGCAGCTTGACCAACTCTTCCGCCTCGCGCGGACTGTCGTTCAGCCCTCCCAGCAGCACATACTCGAACGTCAACTGCCGACCGGAAAGATCGAAATAATGATCCGCCTCGGCCAGCACGTCGGCAATGCGAATCTTATCCGCCACCGGCACGATCTTCTGCCGCAACTCGTCGTTCGGCGCATGCAATGAAACGGCCAGCCGATAACGCGGCGTCGTATCGGCCAACCGGCGCATCGCCTTGGTCAACCCAACCGTCGAAATCGTGATCCGCCGCCCGCTAATCCCCAGCCCGTCTTCCCGACTGGCCTCTTCCAGCGCCGGCAAGAGCGCGTCCAGGTTCGCCAGCGGCTCCCCCATCCCCATCACCACGATGTGACTCAGCCGCTCATCTTCGCCGAGCAACAACTGCAAACGCAGCATCTGCTCGACGATTTCGCCCGTGGTCAGATTGCGCGTCAGCCCATCCAGGCCACTCGCACAAAATACGCAGCCCATGCCACAGCCCACCTGCGTGCTGATGCAAATCGTCCGACGCACCTCGTCTCTCAACAGCACACACTCAATCTGCCCCCCATCGGCCAGCGTCAGCAACAGCTTCTCGATTCCGTCCTCCGCCTGCGTATGCCGCGCGATCGCCGTGCTCCACAGCGTAAAATCGCGAGCCAGCTCCTCACGCAGCGATTGCGACAGATTCGTCATCTCGCCAAAGTCGCGCGCCCGCTGCTGAAAAAGCCACCGCCGCACCTGCCCCACGCGGTACTTCCCCTGCCCGCGCGCACTAAACCACGGCGCCAGCGAATCATCAATAGCGTTCAACAGGTGAGACAATGCCGATCCGTTTCGTTTTTTAACCACGGAGAGCACAGAGGACACGGAGAAGAAGTTTATCCGCAGATAAACGCAGATGGACGCAGATAATAATAGTTGAAGACAAAACCATTCCTTCTCTTATCTGCGTTTATCTGTGTTCATCTGCGGTTTCTAACTGTCTTTTCTCCGTGTCCTCTGTGTTCTCCGTGGTGAATTCATTCAATTCGAGTTCGAAAGCAGCGCCGGCAGCCACGACCACAGGTAGTAGGCCCGTGGAGTTGTTAGCTCCAGCACCGCCGAGAGATCCGAAAGTCCGCGGACCGGCGTGCGCGACTCGGCGCCCAGCACCGACCCCAAGAACGACGGCTGCTTCTCGTATTTTACACAACGGACAGACTCGACGTTTTCGCCCGCCAGTTCCGTCGCCCTGGCGATAGCGGCATCGATGAACCCGATCTGATCGACCAGCCCCTTCGCGAGCGCCTGCTTGGCGGTGAAGATCTGCCCCGTAGTCACCGCCTCCAGGTCGGCCGGCTTATCCTTGAACTTCGGCCGTCCGCTCGTGACGATCGCCTTAAAATCCTGGAAACTGTCGTCGACCAACGATTGCAAAACTTTCTTCTCTTCCGGCGTCATCTTGTGGGTCGGCGATCCCATCTCCTTAAGCGGCCCGCTCGCGATCGAGTCCTCGGTAATGCCCAGCTTGGTCAGGCCGCCGGAAACATCGAAGTGAGGAATGATCACGCCAATCGAGCCCGTCCACGTCGTCGGCTCGGCAAAAATCGTATTTGGCTGATCACCAACCGCCATCGAAATATAGTAACCGCCACTCGCGCACACGCTCCCCATGCTCACGACGATCGGCAACTTCCGCTTTTCAGCCAAGTCGCGCAGGTGGTGGTAAAGGTAGTCGCTGCCCGTCACGGTGCCGCCCGGCGAATTCACCCGCAACACGATCCCGACCACGTCCTGATCTTTCCGTACCCGCTCGATCTGCTTCGCCGCGAAGCTCTCTTCCCCCGCATAGATCGCCCCACTCACATCGATAATCGCGATCTTCTTCGTGGCGAATTGGGCAAGCGAATGATACTTCTCCTGCGGCATGCCGGCCGGCGTGAAGTAACTCTGGTATTTGCTGTACAGGCTGAAAATCACCATCACGGCCACAGCCAGAGCAGCCAACAGCCACTTCCCGAACCGCCCAAAAATACTCGAGCTCTGTTGAATAACAATTTGCGGCGCCGGGGCGGCAGGACGAACTTCGTCAGAGGTCATATCGCTATATTCCTTGATCTATTGGAGGCTTGCATTGGTATAGAACAACTGCCCGCGCGAGCCGGGGCGTCCTCGCCCCCGCCCCCCGTCCAGCCGTTCATTATCAATGCAAGTATCCATAATGAATGCTAGCAACGCTCGGGCCGTAAGATTCTGTCGTCATTCTATGGCACCCCGACTCCGGGACAAACCACGACCACAGGAAGATAAGAGAGGGAAGCAAATAGAATACAAGTGTCCGAAGTAACGCCAGACGCTACCGCAAGCCTCCCCCTCTCCCCTTCTCCCACCCTCCCCCTCCAGTTTCAGCGGTTGCCACAATCGCCCCCCTCCCGCTAAAGTGGACGCATTCAACAAGAAGGAGCTTCCGCGTGTTTGTCGCCGCATCACTTGACTGCTTTCCCGATCTCTCGCCCCAGGAAGGGCTGGAGCTGCTAGCTGACCTGGAATACAGCGCCGTCGAAATCCCGATCCATGAATCAGGCCGCGGCCTGAAACCCTCCGATGTCCATGCCGACCTCGAGCGGGCCGCCCGCTTCTGCCGAGATACCCACCGTCTCGACATCGCCGCCCTCAACATCGAGCTCGCCCCCGGCCCAGACTACTACCCCCACTTCGCCTCGATCTGCAAACTGGCCAAGGCAATCAAAGTCGTCACGCTCGTCATCCCCTGCTCCGAGTTGGGCACGCCTTTCAACGAAGAGATCGAGCGGCTTCGCAAGCTCGTGGAAATCGCCTCGCTCGCAGGCGCCGTCGTCGGCCTCAAAACCCAGATCGGCCGGATGTCCCAAGACCCAGACACCGCCGTCGTTCTCTGCGACAACGTCAAAGGCCTCCGCCTCACCCTCGACCCCAGCCACTACATCACCGGCCCCTGGCAAGGCGGCAACATCGACAAAGTGATGAAGTACGTCCAGCACGTTCATCTGCGCGATTCAAGCAAACAGAAGCTGCATGTTCGCGTCGGCCAAGGCGAAGTCGACTACGGCAAACTCATCTCGCAACTCGACAAAGTCGACTACGACCGCGCCCTCTCGGTCCACATGCCCCCCATCGAAGGCTTCGACCACCGCGCCGAAATGCGCAAAATGCGACTCCTCCTCGACAGCCTGCTTTAAGATTATCCCACAAGGCACCGAAAGCGAAAGGCAGAAGCAATTGCAAATTGTAAATTGCCAACTCTGCAATTTGCATTTTTCAATTTCCTCTTGCTTGCCTTCTCCGTGCTCTCTGTGTCTCCGTGGTAAATCTTCCTAGTGAAACCGCAAACCGTCATCGCGCTCGACCTCGGTGGCACGAAGCTCGCCGCCGCGCTCTTCGATCCAGAAGGCCGAGCGATCGTCAAACGTAGCCTGCCGCTCGAGAAGCGTCAGGGACACGCGGTCGGCGAGTTGATCATCAGCCAGGTTCGCCGCTTGTTGCAAACCGGCGAGCAGCGGAAGCTCGCGATTCGCGCCGTTGGCATCTGCGTGCCCGGAATCGTACAGCCCAAGACAGGCCGCGTCTGGGCGCCGAACATCCCGGGCTGGAACGATTACCCGCTCAAGGCCGAGATCAAAGCCGCCGTCTCCGATCAGGCGGTCAAAGTCGCCATCGATAGCGACCGCTCCGCCTCAATCCTGGGCGAAGCCTGGCAGGGCGCCGCACGTGACTGTCGCAACGCGATTCTTCTGGCCGTCGGTACCGGAATCGGTGCCGGCATCCTCGTCGACGGTCGCGTGTTGCACGGCGCGCATGGCATCGCTGGCGCGATTGGCTGGCTTGCGCTCGATCGCCACTTCCGCACAGAGTACACCGCCTGCGGATGCTTCGAGTCACACGCTTCGGGCGAAGGAATCGCCGCCGTTGCCCGCGAAATACTCGCTAAGCACCACGACTACAAAGGTCCACTTCGCACGACGCAGCCGCTCACTGCGCACGATGTTTTCTCCGCCTACGAGCAAGGTGACGTCGTCGCCAAGGCAGTCTTAGAGGAAGCCATCCAGTTCTGGGGCATGGCCAGTGCGAATCTGATAAGCTTGTTCAACCCCGAGAAAATCGTCTTCGGCGGCGGAGTATTCGGTCCCGCCACGCAGTTTTTAGAAGCGATTGAAACGGAAGCACGCCGCTGGGCGCAACCGATCGCCATGAAGCAAGTCAAGTTCTGTGCCTCACAACTCGAAGGCGACGCAGCTCTCCACGGAGCCGCCTACCTAGCGCTGCGAGCCACGCGCAAGTAGGTTAGGCTTCAGCCTGACAAGCACCAAAACAAAGCGATACACAACCACTCATGACACGAAGTCAGGCTGAAGCCTAACCTACGATGTACCACAAAAACCAAGTCTTCGCCGCCGCCTGCCTCGGAATGCTCCTCTTCGGCATCGTCTTCCTCTCCCTCGGATCCGTGAACAACATGCTGGCCGAGCGCTTCCACCTCGACGATCAATCAATCGGCACGCTAACCGCCCTCCTCCCCTTCGGCATTCTTACCGGCTCACTCATCTTTGGCTCGATCGTCGACCGCTTCGGCTACCGCTGGTTGCTCGTCGGCGCATCGCTGATCGTCGGCGGCGCGCTCGAGGGCATCGCATTCGCCGGCGACAAACGCTTGATCCAACTTTGCATCTTCGCCATCGGCTTCGGCGGCGGCATGCTCAACGGCGCCACCAACGCCCTCGCGGCCGACGTCAGCGAAGGCCAGCGCGGCGCCAGGCTCAGCCTCCTCGGCGTCTTCTTTGGCATTGGCGCACTCCTGATGCCCAGCACGCTCGCCGCTCTCTCACACAGCTTCCCGACCAGCACAATCGTCGCCGCAATCGGCGGGCTCGTCCTCCTCCCGGCCGTCTACTCCTTGCTCATCGAGTTTCCGCCACCGAAAATGCAATCCGCGCTGCTCACTCCCTTCGTCGGGTTCGCGCTCCTCCGCGACCCGTTCTTCCTGTTCGCTTGCCTCGCCATGGCCATCCAAAGCGGCATGGAGGGCATGTCGAATGACTGGATGACCCGCTACTTCCTCAAAAGTGCGGAGCAACTCAGCACGGTGCGCAGCGAACGAGAAATCCAACTCAGCCTCGTCGCTCTCACGATCGGAATGGTGGCCACCCGCCTGGTCCTCTCGTGGCTCCTCAAATACGTAAGCTCGAAAATCGTCCTGGCCGCCAGCCTCGCCACCACCGCCTGCGGCGCACTCGTCCTCGCCACGACTTCCGACTACAACCTCTCGCTCCTCGGCCCGCTGCTGATCGGCTGCGGCCTGGCCGCCATCTTTCCCGTCGTCCTCGGCTACGTCGGCGACCGCTACCCCAACCTCTCCGGCACCGCCTTCAGCACGATCTTCGTCGTAGCCCTGACGGGAAACATGGCGATCAACAAAACCTTCGGCGCCATCGCCCAAAAACATGGCGTCGTGCAGTATCCCCTCATGATGCTCGGTCTGTTAGCATGTTCCGGAGTCCTTTTATTCTTTGTTGTTAAACGTATTGGTTCCGCATTTCCCAGAAGCACATCATGAAATCAGTAGCATCTCAGTGGTTAGACAACGCTCGCGCCGTCATGGACAAAATCGAGCAAACCCAAACCGAAAACATCCGCCGCGCCGCCGAAGTCATGGCCGACTCGATCGAAGCCGGCCGCTGGGTCCACGTCTTCGGCTGCGGCCACGCCACGATCCCCGTCGAGGAAATGTACCCTCGCATCGGCGGCTTCGTCGGCTTCCACCCGATGGTCGAGCAATCGATGACCTTCTTCACCCGCATCGTCGGCGAAGCAGGCGTCCACCAGTTCCTGTTCCTCGAACGGGCCGAAGGCTACGGCACCGCCATCATGAAGGCTTACGAGTTCGACCCGCGCGACACGATGTGGATCTTCTCCCACACCGGCATCAACAACGTCAACATCGACGTCGCTGTCGAAGCCAAGCAGCGCGGCATGAAAGTCATCGCCTACGGCTCCGCCGCCGAAGCCAAAGGCAAGAAGACACGCCACTCCTGCGGTAAAACCATCTTCGACCTCGCCGACTACGTCGTCGACTCCTGCGCCCCCGCCGGCGATTCCTCCGTCCCATTGAAAAACCATTTCGACAAAGTCGGCCCCGTCTCCACGATGGCCTTCATCACTTGCGTCTGGATGACCGTCTGCACCGTCGCCGAAATCCTGGCCGACCGCGGCGTAAAACTCTACATCCACCCCTCCCACAACGTCCCCGGCGACACGACAGCGCACGAGCGCCTCGACGCCGCCCTCGCTGAATACAAACGCCGCATCGCCGGCGTCTAAACAAAAATCGCTTCAACACTCCTGCTTAGCGTCGGCGCCCACAGTTTACTCGCCGCGGCGAGCCGAATCTCCACCAACACGCTCCGCAATTACAAAAGCAATCCCCTCCAAGTAATAGCCACAAAAAACACAAAAATGCACGAAAAACCTTTTTGGTGACTTTTCGTGTTTTTTGTGGCTATCTAAGCGCAGCGATTCATCGAATCGATTCTCGTAAAGCATCTGCCTCGACTCCCCGCGCCCCTCTGCGCCTCTGCGTGAGACTATTCCGAACTCACAACAAAAAACACGCAGTGGCCAAAACTGGGTAATTGAACATCAGTCCACTATATGCTAAACCTGATCCCACAAAACCCTAATTCCATTCCAAAGCCCCCCACTACAAAACATGCTTCTATTACCAACTCAATTGCCCGCTCGGTGGAAACTTACCCAGTATGAACCCACCTGCGCAAAACCCGGGGAGAGAATTGTGCGCACCTACCTACAACCTCCATAAAGGCAACATAACCAATGGCTACCATGCCACCTGCAAGATCAGCCGACGGGCGCCCTCTGGGTGGCTCGCTTCCGGTTTTTGAGCCACGCGTCTGAAGAGCTTTCCCTTTCACGAAACCCACCGCCACCAACGGGGTTAACTCCTATCAGGTGACAAACGATCGGTTATCCAAGCCATTTTGGCCCGACTCGCCGATCGCTCTGCCGAGGAGTAAGCTTGAAGGTGGAACCTTTCCGATGCCAACCTATTGAAGCCTTGCATTGGTATTGAACAACTACCCGCGAGCCAGCGAGCCGGGGCGTCCCCGCCCCCGTCCAACCGTTCATTATCAACAAAAGCATCAACAAGACATCGGATTGCCTCCGACATCTGGCCGACTTCCCAGCACACCTACCATTCACGAGCAAACCGTTGTCGATTAGCGAATCGACTGCCGAAAAATATACGCTAGCCGATCCAGACGTTCGGCTCATGCTCCAGGTGCGCGACGGCGACGCCCAAGCCTTCGAAGAACTGATGCTGCGCTACCAGAATCGGCTGATGTCCCTCTTGGCCCATCTGGTCGGCCAGCGCGACTTGGCCGAAGACCTGGCCCAGGAAGTGTTCCTTCGCGTCTATCGCGCGCGAAAACGCTACGTGCCCGGAGCGAAGTTTTCGACCTGGCTGTTTACGATCGCCGGCAACGTCGCCTCGAACGCCTTGCGATCCAAATCACGACGGCGAGAAGTTCACCTGGCCCCGCGGCTGGGCGACTCCGCGCCGCAGTCGCTCGAAGCCGCCGCCGTGGCCGCCAGCGGGCTCATGCCGACTCGCCAACTCGACAAAGCCGAAATGTGCGCCGCCGTGCAAACGGCAGTCGCCGGATTGAACGAACGACAACGCATGGCCGTCTTGCTCGCCAAGTTCGAACACATGAGCTACGCCGACATCGGAACGATCATGGACATGACGCCCCAGGCGGTAAAGTCGTTGCTCTCGCGCGCACGCTGCAACCTGCGACAGGCCTTGCAACCGTACCTCGACCGAGGAGCCCTGATCGGCAACGACGAACTGGCCGAATCATTGACCGATAGCCAAGAAACACCCTTGGAGTGACGCCCCCGCAGATTTGTAGAACCATGTCATCCGCCACCGACCCACAACCCGATCCCGTGACCGACGAGCTCGTCGCCTACCTCGACGGCGAATTGCCGCCCGAGGACTGCCGCCGCGTCGAAAGCCGGCTCGCCACGGACGAAGAGTACCGGCAAGAGTTGCAAGAGCTCGATCGGGCCTGGGACGCGCTCGACTCCCTCCCCGCCCCTACGGTCGACGATGGCTTCGCGCGAACAACCATCGAGCTCGCCTGCGTCGCGGCCGAAGCCGATCTCACGAACCAAGCCGCCGCCGCCCAAGCGACCGATCGCAAGCAAGCCTGGCGCTGGATCGCCGCAGGAGCCGCCGCCTGTGTGCTAGGGTATTTGGCCGGGCGGGCCCTCACTCCGCATCACAACAATGCCCTACTAGCCGACCTGCCGGCAATCCAGCAGCAGAACGTGTTGCCCTATGTGAAGGATGTCGACTTCTTGCGAGCGCTGGCGGCAACCGTGCCGACCGAACGATTCGTCAAGGACGAGTTGGCGCTCAAACATAACTTGGAGGAATTGCAACGCGTCAACAGCGCCTCGATCGAAACGCGCCGCGAATGGGTTCAATCGCTCTCGCCCGAGCGAAAGGTGGAGTTGGCGGATCGCGCTCGCACATTTCACGACTTAGAGTCAGCTTCCGAGGAACGCGATCACATGCGAAAGATGATGGAGGAGATTCGCAACGACAAAGACTCTGCCACGCTGCAAAAGATGCTCGCCGCCTACAGCCAATGGCTCTCGCGGCATACGCCCGCCGAGAAGGAATTGTTGCTCGAACAGCTAGAAGGCCAGCCGTCGAACAAGCAAGCCGAGGTCGTCGAGAATTATCTTAAGCAGGACGAACGCCGCGCCTCGCGTCACTTAAGCGGGGAGGACGCCGAGAAGCTTCGCCAGGAAATCAACTCGATCGGTCAAGAGAAACGAGACGAGTTCGCCGAGCGCATGCGCGAGGCTCGCAAAGGCGCATCGGGCGAAGGGCCTGGCATGGGACCACGTTCGATGTTCGTGCTCGGCGACTTGTTTCGAGAAGACAAACGCGACCCTCTCGCCAATCGACTAGTGAGCAAATTGAGTAGCTCGGAACAAGAATACTGGAACTCGCTGGAATGGCCTCGCAAAGGGATGCAGCTCTGGATTTGGATTCAAGACGCGATGAAGCCTAAGCCCGATCCCCAAAAGCTGGAGGAGTTTTTCGCGAAGGAAAATAACCTCACTCCGGAGCAACGGCAACGACTGCTCGACAAACCCTACCCCAATATGCAAGCCGACCTGGAGCGCATGTACATTCGCTCCGAGCTCGGTGCGGAGAACCCTGG
>CAZJWY010000009.1:52877-57792 GCA_964549545.1 uncultured Planctomycetaceae bacterium
GCGGGCCTGGAATGGGCCCACCACGCGAAGGTCCTGGCCCGAACCGGCCACCCGGCTTCGGATCACCTCCCGATGGCCCACCCAGCGACCGACGCCCCCGCCGCCCGCTGCCAAACGAACCCAAGCAAGAGCCGATTTAGCCCCCGTGGCACGGACTTCAGTCCGTGCGAAACACGAAACGTCCAATGACCAAATCTCAATGACCAATTGGCCAGCATCACATTAATTGGTCATTTTCTCCCTTAGACTTCGTACCCGTCGCGATAAGCAGGACGCACGATATGCGACAGCATCGGATCATTGAGCGGCTTCAAATTGATCGGGTCCCACTCCACCCGGCCACGTTTGAAGATCGCCAGGTTGCCGAGCAGGATCGTCTCCGTAAGCGGCCCAGCGTAGTTCGGAAAGTTCGACATGGCCGGCTTCTTCGGATCCTGCATCGCGACGAACCACTCTTTCACATGGCCAGGGCTCCGCGGGAAGTCGACTTCGATTTCCTCAGCGCCGAGAACCTGGGTGCCAAGCTCCGCGTAGTCGCCAGGAACATACATCGTGGCCTTATCGCCAATGATGAGGCAACCACGGGACGCCGGCGGCTTGTACTTCTTGCCGTCCAGTTCCACTTCCAACGTCAGGCCCTTGAAGAGATCGGTCGCAGGCAGGTTGCCGCCATCGTACCAGTACAACGTGAATGCCGCCCGATCGTCGAGCTTCGGAAACTCGAACTTGATCTTGCTGGGCCGCGGAAAGGTGTCGCCGTCGTGCTCGGGGCACTCCGCTTCCACTGCCGTCGGGTCGCGCATGTTGAGCGCCATGAACGGCATGTTGCAGGTGTGACAAGCCATGTCGCCGAGCGCGCCGGTGCCGAAATCCCACCAGCTACGCCAGGCGAACTGGTGATAAACATCCGGCCCGCCATACGGCCGCCATGGCGCTGGGCCAATCCAAGCCTCCCAGTTCAATGTGGACGGCACCGGCTGGATCATCGGACGACGATTAAACGGCGGCCAAATCGGGCGATTGGTCCAGACATGCACCTCCTTCACATTGCCCACCTGACCCGCGCGAATCTGGTAAGCCGCTTTGCGCAGTGGCGAGGTCGCGGTCCCCTGATTTCCCATTTGCGTCGCGACGCCCGTTTCGCGGGCGATTTCGCTCAGGCGGCGGGCTTCCCAAATCGTGCGCGTCAGCGGCTTCTGGCAAAAAACGTGCTTGCCCATCTTCATGGCCTTCGCGGCCATGACGGCATGATTATGATCGGGCACGCTGACCGTCACCGCGTCGAGGCGGTCACCCATCTTATCGAGCATTTCGCGGTAGTCGGAGAAATTGTGCTCGGTCTTGTAGGCCTGCACCATGCCGTCGAGAATCTTCGAGTCGACATCGCAGAGCGAATAGATCTTGCCGAACTTCGAGGTGTCTTGAATGTCGCTCGTCCCCTTGCCGCCCACGCCGATGCAACCGACCTGAATTTGATCGTTCGGCGACTTGCTTTCGGCCGCTTGAAGTCCGCCCGCGACCCAATACCCCAAGCCTGCCATCGCCGTTGTTTGCAAAAATCCACGTCGATTCGTTCGTGCCATCGGTGTGTCTCCAACCATCAAAGATCAGGCGTTAGCCTAAGGAATCTGCCCGCCAACCAAACCAGGGCCGGCTCGCAATATGCTAAACAGCATAGCGAGCGCCGCCGCCAAGAGCAAACATCTGTACAAACCGGGGGCCCGCGTTTGCCAACGAGGATCGCCGAAATTAGGCTATCCAAAGGTTCGTCGCGACCCCGTATTACATGGCGAGGTATTCGTTCTATGCAGACTAAGGGTTTTTTGTTCTTCGCCGCAAGCTGTTGTCTCCTGAGCTGTTGCACGATGAGGGCAGCATACGCGGCCACGCCTGAGGAAAAAGCGCTCGTCGCACGGGTCGAGCAACTGGCTGGCCACATAACTCGTTCTCCGGCAGGCGAGATCATCGCCATCGATCTGGAGAGTCGCCCGGCAACCGACGACGATCTAAAGCTGCTGGCCGCCGCGCCAAATTTGAAGAAACTCGTCCTCTGGGGGGCCGAAATCACCGATGCAGGTCTCCAGCAGTTGCCGGCCCTTGATCAGCTCGAAGACCTGCAATTGGTAAAAACAAGCATCACAGACGCCGGACTGCCCAAGCTACTTACTCTGAAGAAACTCAAGTCGCTTGATTTGCAACGTGTCGCGAAGATTACCGACGACGGCATGGCAGTCGTCGGTAAGATTCCAGATTTAACCTACCTGATGCTGCTCTACACCCAGATCGGCGATAAAGGCCTGGCCCATCTCACGAGTGCTAAAAAACTTCGCTTGTTGGATTTGCGCGGTTGCAAAATATCCGACGCCGGTATTGCAAACATCGCACCGCTGACAGGGCTTGTCGCACTGAAGCTCCGCACCTCGGGCATCACCGACGCAGGCCTGGCACACTTAAAGCCTATGAAGAAGCTGCGTACGCTGGCGCTCGAGGATACGAGCATCACCGACGCAGGCTTGGCACACCTGTCGGGACTCACCGAGTTGGATGATCTCGATCTGATGCGAGTTCATATCAGCGACAAGGGACTCGAGCATTTGCAGAGCCTGACGAACCTGAAAATTCTCTTTCTACGTTCAACCTACATCACGGATGAGGGTCTCGCTCATTTGCAAAACATGAAGAAGCTGCGAAAGCTCGACCTGAGCGAAATTCCCGGAATCACCGACGAAGGTCTGCCACACCTCACACCACTGCAAGAACTGGTCTGGCTGAACTTGTGGAACACCCGTGTGGGCAACGCCGGCATGGAGCAACTCGCAAAGCTCTCGAAGCTCATCTATCTCAATCTCGACAATACGGCCGTCGATGACGATGGTCTCAAGCCGCTGGCATCGCTGCCAAATCTGGAGACGCTCATCCTCAACCAAACGTCGGTTACGGATGACGGGTTGGCGAATCTGAGCTCGAGCAAGTCGCTGAAGAAGCTGGAGCTGCGACTCGCGCCGGTTAGCAAGAAGGGGGTCGCTAAGCTGCAAGCAGCGCTGCCGAAGTTGCAGGTTACCTACGACGAGTAAAACCCCGCGGAATCGTCCTACATTGTGATTAATCGTTTCAAGCGGTGCTCCCCTAAGCGTGAGCCCACGGATTGTGAGGAGAAAATCTAGCGGCGAATAGAGGATCAATTAGCCTGGAATCATGGACAAAAACCATGCTGCCGACCTGATTGGGCACTTTGGCCAACCGCAGACGCTCGATCTGCCCGACTTCGAGTGGGTGGAAGACGCCGTTTCGCCCGAGCCCGTGGCCGGCGTAAGTGACGATGATTCCATCGCTGATCGAAACGACCGATTCATCGAAGTGCCGCTGATCACCCGGCGCGGCGTGGGTTGGGTGCTCACTTGGGCGGGCGCGCTGGCAGTGATCGCCTTCGCGACGGCAATACTTGTTGAATTTACTTATGTTTTAGCGGCAGAACGAGCCTTACACCTAGCAGCCCAGGCAGGCGCAATGGAAGCAACGCTGCCGCGAGCAACCTACCAAAGCGTAACAGCAACCATCGAGCGTCGATTGGCAAACTATCCTTCACTCGCGGAGCGATTGCAACTAAGCCTTCAGCAAAATGGCGTCCTGGTCCAGTCACAGTTTCGTCAGCATGAGGGCGATCGAATTATGATCTCGCTGTCGGCGCCGAGAAGTGCAGCATCGCCTGGTTGGCTACAGACATTGATGACCGGACGGGGTGATTCGACGATTCACGCTCGCGCTGAACGACAGATTGCGGGACGGAAACTGGCATACCAAACGAAATAACACAGAGCGGCCATCAGACCGTGGCCGAGTACAGTTCGGCGTAGTCGAGCACCCATTGCTCCAGCAGTTCTCTGAACCGCTGTAAGTCGACGTCGGCCAATTGCTGGTAGTGGGTGCGAGTGAGCACCTCTTTATTTCGGACGGTGCCTTTCGCGGAGATGTCGAGGACGTGGTACGAGTTATAAGGACCTACGACCAATTGCAAACGGCTGAAATAGGTGCTGCGTCGGCCACCTTCCAAACGGATGTCGTCACGGCTCGCCGCGGCGCCCCAGCCGATGTCTTCCACGACGGTTTCCAGGCGGAAGCCTGGGAAATTGTCGGCCATCTCGCTGAGACACTTTTCGATGTGCTCGGTCAGCATCAGGCGGTATTGTGAATGCCGCCGTTTGCACTCCTCTTCGCTCAGGGCTTTCGCGGCTGCCTCGTTGAGCTGGGCAGCCCGGGCCTGCTTTCCCCGCTCGCTTGCCTGCTGGAGTCGTTCACGAAAATTCATGGGTGATCTGACCGAGAAGAGAACTTATTCGACCGGAGTATTTCCATCCGTGGGAGGCTGTGCGGCATCCTTGGACGCGGCCTCGGGGACGTTGTCCTCTTTTTTCTTCTTGTGAAACTGCAATAGATCACCAAACGATCGCAAGTATTCCTTGCCCTCGGCCATGGCTTCCGTGATGGGAACGACTTCCTTTTTGGCGCGTTTCTCGTAAGCGCCCGTGCGCGGTTGACGTGGCGGCGGCGTGCGGCGATCGTCGCGGCGCGGCTTGCCTTGGCGGCGAGCGGCAGGCTGGGGTCGCGCGGAGCCGTTGGCGGGGCGATCTGACGTGGTTGCCTGGGCCTTTTGAGGCTGAGCGGCGCCGTGAGGGGCGTCTTGCCGGCGGCCTCGCTTGCGCGGCGGTCGCTCCTGCTTGGGACGCTCGGTGCCGGGCTGGATCATCGTGAGGGCAACGCGGCGGCGATCTTTGTCGATCGAGGAGACCCAGACGCGGACTTGGTCACCCACCGCGACGACATCGTGTGGATCGCGGACGTAGCCGGCACTGAGTTGGCTGATATGGATCAGGCCGCTGTCGGAAAGGCCGACATCGACGAACGCGCCGAAGTCGAC
>CAZJWY010000009.1:57802-58880 GCA_964549545.1 uncultured Planctomycetaceae bacterium
TCAACTTCGAGAACCCACACCTTCACGATGTCGCCAACCGACACCACCTGGTGCGGATCTTGCACGAATTTGTCGGCAAGTTGGCTGATGTGAACCAGCCCACTATCTTTCAGGCCGATATCGACGAACGCGCCGAAGTCGACGACGTTCAGCACGGTGCCACGCAATTCCATACCGGCTTGGAGGTCTTCGAACTTGACGACGTCTTTGCGGAAGATTGGCGGCGGCAAATCTTCGCGTGGGTCGCGGCCTGGTCGGCAAAGAGCCTCAATCATGTCGTCGAGCGTAAGCTGGCCGATGCCAAGCTCGGCAGCCAGTGCGGCGCGATCAAGCGGGGCGACCAGCTCGCGAATGCGGGCGGCGTTATCGTTGCCGGCCAACGAGCCGGGCTCGACGCCGAGCTTGGCCAGGAGTTTTTCGGCCGCTTCGTAGTTCTCGGGATGAATCCAGGTTGCGTCGAGGACTTGATCACCGCTGACGATCTTCAAGAAACCGGCAGCTTGCACGAAGGTAGCGTTACCCAGGCCGCTGACTTCGAGCAATTGCTTGCGGTTGCGGAAGGGTCCGTTCTGTTGACGATGCTCGTACACGCGGCGAGCCGTCAGTTGATTCATGCCGGAAACGTAGCGCAGGAGCGGCGTGCTGGCGCTGTTGAGATCGACGCCAACGAAGCTGACGCAGGATTGCACGACATCATCGAGCGTGTCGCGGAGGTGCTTGGCCCGGGCATCGTGCTGATACAGGCCGACGCCGATGCTTGCGGGGTCGATTTTAACGAGCTCGCTAAGCGGATCTTGCAACCGGCGGCCGATGGAAATGGCGCTGCGCTGGATCGCGTCGCAGTCGGGAAACTCTTCGCGGCCGATTTCGCTGGTGGAGTAGACGCTGGCGCCGGCCTCGTTGACGACCACGTAGTGGACATCTTGATCGGGAAACTCGGCGGCGATGATCTCGGCGACCATTTGCTCGATTTGTCGGCAGGCAGTGCCATTGCCGATGGCCACGACGTTGAGGTTGTGGGCGCGAATCAGCTCGGCCACTTTCGCGCGTCCCGCGGCTTTTTGCTCGTCGCTGCCGA